>CAUJJO010000251.1 GCA_963205125.1 Pseudomonadota bacterium
CTGCTGGCGCTCGTCCTCGCCTACCTCAACACGCGCACCGACATCCCCTTCAAGTTCATCTTCGGCGTGCTCGCGATCGTGCCGATGATGATCCCGCACCTGCTGTTCTCGGTCGCCTGGGCGCTGCTGCTCAATCCGTCCAACGGCCTGGTCAACCGCGCGCTCGTCGACCTGCTCGGGCTGCAGGGGCCGCTGCTGAACATCTATTCGCTGCCCGGGATGATCTTCGTCGAGGGGCTGCTGAACATGCCCATCGCCTACCTCATCATCGCGCCGGCGATGGCCTCGTTCGACGTCTCGCTCGAGGAATCGTCGCGCGTCTGCGGCAGCAATCCCTGGCGCACGCTGCTGCGCATCACGCTGCCGGTGCTGCGCCCGGCGATCCTCGCGGCCTTCGTGCTCGGCGTCGTGCGGGCGCTCGCGTCCTACGCGGTGCCGCGCGTGCTCGGCACGCCGGGGCGCGTCGACGTGCTCGCGACCTACCTCTACGAGATGGTCTCGACCGGCTTCTCGCCCGACTGGGGCCGCGCCGCGGCGCTGGGCATGAGCGCGCTGGCCACCTCGATCGCGCTCGTCTGGATCTACCGCGCGCTCACCAGCGAGAGCAGCCGCTTCGTCACCGTCTCGAGCCGCGGCTGGCGCCCGAGCGTCGTCGCGCTCGGGCGCATGCGCCTGCCGCTGACCGCGGGGGTGGCGCTGCTCTCGCTCTTCATCGTCGTGCTGCCCGTGCTCGTGCTGCTCTACACCTCGCTCGTGCCCTACGCGATGCTGCCGAGCGCGCAGGCCTTCGCGCAGATGAGCCTGCGCCACTGGACCGCGGTGTTCGACGACCCGACCTCGCTGCTGGCGCTGCGCAACAGCCTGGTGCTGGCGGTCGTCGGCGCGACGATAGGCGTGCTGCTGTCGCTGCTGATCGCGCACGTCACCGTGCGCCAGCGCAGCCGCGCCGCCGGCACGCTCGAGACGCTGACCTTCCTCTCCTTCTCGTTTCCGGGCATCGTCATCGGCATCGGCTTCATGTGGTTCTTCGTGCGCACGCCGCTCTACGCCACCCTCTGGGCACTGCTGATCGGCTATGTCGCCACCTACCTGCCCTATGGCGTGCGCCCGCTGGCCAGCGCCCTGGTGCAGGTGCACACGCACCTGGAGGAATCCTCGCTCGTCTGCGGCGCCAGCCGCGCGACCACGCTGCGCCGCATCGTCGCGCCGCTGCTGGTGCCGGGCATCGTCTCGGCCTGGATCCTGATGGCGACGATGTTCCTGCGCGAGCTCACGCTCTCGGTCGTGCTCTCGCGCCCGGGCAGCGAGGTGCTCGCGGTGCAGATCCTCGCCTACGCCGACGACGGCCTCTGGGGCCGGCTCTCGGCGCTGGGCATGGTGATGATCCTGATCTCGACCGTGCTCGTCGTGCTCGCGCACGCCGCCGGGTCACGCTTCAAGGCGGGGATGGCGGCGGCGACATAAGACGCACCGCGTGTCGCCGCGCTCACCCTCTCCCGCGGTGCGGGAGAGGGCAGGGGTGAGGGTGGTGGCCAGTCGCTGATCCCTTGTTCACCCCAGCAGCGCGCAGCTCACCGCCTGGGCCTGCAGCTGCTCCTGCAGCACCGAAGGCGCGATGCCGATCAGGTAGCCGCGGCGGCCGCCGTTGAGGAGGATGCGCGGCAGCGCGAGCACGCTCTCCTCGACGTAGACCGGCATCGCCTTCTTCGTGCCGAAGGGCGAGGTGCCGCCGACGAGGTAGCCGCTGTGGCGCTGCGCGACCTCGGGCTTGCAGGGCTCGACCGACTTGGCGCCGATGGCGCGCGCGAGCTGCTTGGTGCTGACCTGGCAGTCGCCGTGCATCAGCACGATCAGCGGCTGCGCGCGTTCGTCCTGCATGACGAGCGTCTTCACCACCTCGTGCTCGGGTACGCCGAGCTGGCGTGCCGACTCGGCCGTGCCGCCGTGGTCGACGTAGTCGTAGGGGTGCTCGCTGAAGGCGACTCCGGCGCGGCGCAGCATCTGCGTGGCGGGGGTTTCGCTGACGTGGGCGTTCTTCCTGGCCATCCGGAAACTTCAGGGCTTGCAAGCTCAGGACTTGCGGGCGCGCTCTTCTTCCTGCAGCCGCAGCACGCGGCGCTGCACCTTGCCCGTGGTCGTCATCGGCAGCGCGTCGATGAATTCGATCTCCTTGGGGTACTCGTAGGGCGCAAGCCGCGCGCGCACATGCGCCTGCAGTTCGGTGACGAGCGCCTCGCCTGCGCTGTAGCCCGGTGCGAGCACGACGTAGGCCTTGACCAGCGCACCGCGTTCGGCGTCGGGCTTGGGCACGACGGCGGCGTTGGCCACCGCCGGGTGCTTGACGAGGCAGTTCTCGACTTCGCTCGGCCCGATGCGGTAACCGGCGGCCTTGAAGACGTCGTCGCTGCGGCCCTGGTACCAGAGGTAGCCGTCCTCGTCCATGAGGGCGGTGTCGCCGGTGCGGAACCAGCTCGACGCCGGGTCGCCGGTGAACTTGGCGACGGTGGCCGCCTCGTTGCGCCAGTAGCCGAGGAAGAAGATCGGGTCGGGATGGCCATGCACGTCCAGCCGGTGCAGCGCGACGTCGCCCGGCGTGCCGCGCGGGCACTCGCGGCTTGCGTCGTCGATCACCGCGACGCGGTGCCCCGGATACGCGCGCCCCATGCTGCCCGGGCGCGCCGGCCAGGCCGGGTGGCGCTGCCCGGCGGCATCCACGTAGCTGCCGCAGTTGCCGACGATGTAGTTGGCCTCGGTCTGCCCGAACATCTCGTTGACGACGACGCCGAGATGGTCGCGGCACCAGTCGAAGACGGCGTCGCCCACCGCCTCGCCGGCACTCATCACCGCGCGCAGGTGCAGCCGGTAGCGCCGCCGCGGCTCGGGCACCGCCTTCATCATCGCCTTCAGCGCGGTGGGGAAGAGGAAGGTGTGCGTGACGCGGTGGCGCTGCATGAGCTCGAAGGCGAGCTCGGGCGCGAAGCGTCCCTGCCAGCCGACGAGGGTGCGGCCGAAGTAGAGCGTGGGCAGCAGCGCGTCCATCAGGCCGCCGGTCCAGGCCCAGTCGGCCGGGCTCCAGAAGACCTCGTCGTCGGCGCCGGGCATGCCGAACCAGTTCTGGCTGCAGACGAAGCCCGGCAGGTTGCCGATCAGCGCCCGGTGCGGGATCAGCGCGCCCTTGGGCGGGCCGGTGGTGCCGCTGGTGTAGATGAGCACCGCGGGGTCGTCGGCCGCGGTGTCGTGCGGGTCGAAGCCGGCCTGCGCCGCGTCGAGCAAGGCGCCCCAGTCGTCGTCGCCCCGACCGGCCGCCACGCCGACCGCGATCACCGTGCGCAGCGCCGGGCAGTTGCGCCGCGCCGCGAGCAGATTGTCGATCGCGCTCTCGTCGACGATGGCCAGACACGCCTCGCTGTCCTGCAGTCGGTAGGTCAGCGCCTCGGGCCCGAAGAGCATGGACAGCGGCATCGCCACCGCGCCGAGCTGGTAGACGGCCATGTGCGCGATCGCCGTCTGCGGCCGCTGCGGCATCACCAGCGCGACGCGGTCGCCGGCCTGCACGCCGAGCGCCCGCAGCGCGTTCGAGAGGCGGTTCGCCGCCTGCTGCAGCGCGCCGTAGCTGAGCTCGCCGCGCGCGCCGGCCTCGCTCTCCCAGCGCAGCGCGGTGCGCCGCGCGTGGCGCCGGTCGGCGGCCCAGC
>CAUJJO010000252.1 GCA_963205125.1 Pseudomonadota bacterium
AAACAACAATACGCCCCGAAGAGGCCGGCGATGACAAGATCGCGCCTGACATGACCGCCAAGCTCGTCGCCGCCTACCGCCAGGCCGAGGCACCGGCCCCGCACAGCGCCGAGGCCGAGCCGCCCCGCACCTCGGCGGCAAGCACGCTCAGCCCGCGCGAGATCGAAATCCTCGTCGAGATCGGCCGCGGCGCGAGCAACAAGGAGATCGCCCGCCGCCTCGCGATCGCCGAGTCGACGGTGAAGATCCACGTCCAGCACCTGCTGCGCAAGCTCGACGTGAACTCGCGCGTGCAGCTCGCGGTGATCGCCAAGACGCGCGGGCTGGTTTGAGACCCAACGGCTGCGCACTCTCCGGTTTCGCCTGGAGTCGCAAGATCGGCATGGTGCACGTCTGACTTCTCATCGCTGCGCATAGTCGAAGCGGATCTCCGTCGCCTCGGCAGCTCCGCACAGACCCTTCACGTCGAGGTACAAGGTCGGCCGCTTTTCGTAGAAAAACTCCTCCGACCGCTCCGGCGGCAGATAGCTGATGTCGCGCTGGATGCCCTGATCCGTCCGTACGAGTGTGGCCGGGGGATCGATGATGGTGCCCGAGCGAC
This sequence comes from Pseudomonadota bacterium, assembly GCA_963205125.1. Lineage (GTDB taxonomy): Bacteria > Pseudomonadota > Gammaproteobacteria > Burkholderiales > Burkholderiaceae_C > Rubrivivax. The sequence continues at coordinate 602 of CAUJJO010000252.1, forward strand.
TGGCAAACTCGCCGGGCGAGCGTGGCATCACCCGGCCGCCATACGACAGATGCCTGACGAAGAAGCTGTCGTGGCGAACAACGCCATCCACCTCGAGAAGGCGCACGATGCGCATCTGCAAGGCTTGCGCGTGCGTCGCTGGCAAGGTCCAGTCGATGGCCAAGGTGCATTGCAGATTCCGGCCATCGTCCTGCCGATTCAATTTCGCCCGCAACACGCCGTCCCGGTTTTCGGTGACCCGCCACGGTTGGCCCCACAGCCGCGCTGCAATGAAGTCGCTCGGCCCATCGTGGCTCACGCTCGCCTGGATTTCGCTGCCGTCCTGCAGCACCGCGACCACTGCAATGGCACCGACGGGCAGACTCGCGCGTGGAGCGCTCGCACTGAACCGACCGTCGGCATCGTGCCTGAAATTCAGCGCCGCAACCACGCTGCCCGTCGACGACCCGGCTCGCGCTTCCACGCGCTGGATCATGGCGCCGATGCGTCCCGGCGTCTTCGCCAGGGACGGGACGACCACGCGCCCGCTCAGCACTGCAGGGTCCGATTCGCCCGACAGGCTCAGATCCTGAATCGAAGGACAGGCGCTTTCCGCCGCATCCAACCGCGCCTTGGTGAAGGTGCGCTCGACCGTCGCTCGTCCCTTGCCAAGACTTGCCGCGTTGCGCTGCGGCGGCTCGGAGCCGTAGAACTCCTCATGGTCTACGTCGCCCATGTCGAGCACTTCCGGACCGTGGATCCCAGCACCTTGCTGGCTGAACAGCGGCGCTGCGCCATCGCTGGCCTGGAAGCCGGACTTCATCAGCAGGCGATTCAACGCAGCGCCCCGCTCTGTCCCGGTCGAACTCGCGAAGCGTGCGACTTGCTGCCCCCGCAGCTGAGCCCACCAACCCGCGGACGCATCTTCGATCTCGAGCGCCGCGGACTTGCGCTTGGTTCCCGTGAGAAAGACGTAGTGCGGGCCCGGATCGATCTCCCGTGTGCCGACGTTGGTGTTGAATTCGCCGAGGTTGCTGCTGTAGAGCGTGGTCGCCAGAGCCGCTTCCGCTGCGGCATCCATGCCGGGGAACAAGGCTCGCAAGTCGATTGCACTCTGGTGCCGTGCGTCCAGGCGGAGGTCGCGAATCCCCGGCGTATCCAGCGCCGTCGAAGCGATGCCCGCCTGCACGAGGTTCTGCAGGGGCAGACGGTAACCGTCGATGATCAGGTCGTGGCCCGCCTGCATCGCAAACCTCATCGTGTAGAGCGGTGCGCCGTGATGCGGCGAACCCCAGGTGATCAGGCGCTGGATGCGCGACTTGAAGGCCTCGGGCATGAAGCGCAGGCCCGCACGCGCCACCAGTCCACCCTGCGAGTGGCCCACCAAGACGACATTCATCGGCATGCCGCGCGCCAGGGTCGCCGCAAGCTGCGGATTGCCCGAGATCTCCTGGGTCACGAGACGCCCCAGGGCCTCGCCGAGCGTCTCCTGCACGCCTGCGCCTTTCTGCGAGACGGGTGAAAAAATGGCCCGGTAGGTGGGATAGATGAACTCGTAGAACGCGGTGCAAGCGCGGGGGAATGCCGGTGCTGCACCGGCCCCGTCGGCGAGGGCCTGCTGATAGAGCAGATCCCAGACCCGCTTCTTGTAGGCCTGATGCCATGGCGCAGCTTCGGTCGCCTGCTCACTCCCGCCCTTCTCTTCTTCGTTGTGCCCATGAACGAGCAGCACCAGATTGCACACCGGCTGACGCAGCAGCATCTGGCGCTCGGCCTCGCTTACGGGCCGCCGCCAACCGCCGGTCGAATAGCTCGCGTCGGGAATCATGCGCACGAGTTCGGGCTCGCGTGCCCAGTTGACGTCCCCCTGGAAGGTCGCCAGCACGTAGCGTGCGCCGCCAATCCATTCATAGCCGCCGGCCGCATCCGCTCGCCGTGCGGCCAGCGCCCGCGCGCGCGGCGCCGGGCCGACCGATCCCGCGCTCTGCAATTGGTCAGGCGTGTAGACACCGTCGCGAAACAACGGGTCGATGAAGCTCAGGTTGCCTTTCGTGTCGGGCATCACCGGCAGCAGCGAGACATGCTCGTCCACCATCGAGCCGTTGACGATCGCCGGCCCCACGCGCACGATTGCAAGCGCGTCCGGATTGAGGCCCGAGGCCTCGCGAGCCGGCACCACCAAGCGTGGTTTGAGCCTCGTCGTCTCCTTGCTTCCCGCGACGTACAGTCCACGCACGGACCCGGTCGCGCGCAAGCCCGGATGTTGCGCGAGTGCGGCTCGGATATCCGGCTCGATCCCCGCTTCGCGCTCGAGCTGCATGCCGAATCCGCTCGCCTGCGCGCCCAGATCGGCTCGCGTGCCATCGGCTAGGCCTGCGCCGCGTGCCTCACCCTTTTCGGAGAACTCGGTTCGCGAGAGCGTCTCCATGGCCGGTGGAACCACCGCGCCGCTGCCATAGCCTTGCGCAGCGCCCGCGCAATCGGCCGGACGCACCCGACACCAATCCCGCAAGACCTCTGCAGCCCAGTGTTCGATGGTCTCGAACTGCTGCAGACGCTGCTCCGTAAAGTCGCCAAGACCGTAGACGCGTCCGTCGGGCGTGATTCCCAGATAGCGAGTGCCCCATGAGCCGTCATAGGCGCGCGCGTTGTACTGCCGACCCTCGTATTCGATCGACGGATAGCGCGTGACCGATGCTGCGCCGAACAGCTCCGGGAAGCGATATTCGGCCCAGTCCATCGTCATGTCGGCCGTCACGAGGGCAGCCTGCCTCGCGGACGCGCCAGGCGCTTGGAGAGGCTTCTGGTACGCGATCTCTTCCACGGGGTCGCCCCCTCCGCCGCAAGCCACGAGCGCTGCGGCCAACGCCGTTGTCAGCGCCGCAATCCAGGTGCCACGAAGCTGCCCTTTCGTCATCGCCCCTCCCGCGTCGAATCTCAGCATCACCGGTGAGCGCTGGTCATCCGGCCGAGCCCCAGGCCTTTGACGTCCTTGCAAGCGCCACGAATCGATCTCGGACCGAAGGCCCAGATTACAAGAGCCGCTTCGATCGCTTGGCGGGAAAAGACCTGCTTTGGCTGGCCTCGGCGGCGCCTCGGGCGCATGAGCCCAGCAAAGCAATGGCGCGTGACCTCGATCGCCACCTCGCGCTGCTCGTTCTTGCTCTTGACCTGACGCAGTCCTCGGCCGAATCGCTTGGCCCCTAGTTCCTTCGAACGATGGCCCGGCGTCGCGCCATCGTTCTTCTGCCGCACCGCGGGCGCCGCATCGGCGGATGCCGCTGGCCGCGGGCGCTTCCTAGCATCGACGGGCAATGATGCAGGAGGGCTCATGAGGAGCAAGCAAAGCCAGGCCCTGTCGGTGCTGATCGTCAGCACGCTGGCCTTCACCGTGTGCTTCATGGTGTGGATGATGTTCGGCGTCATCGGCATCCCCTTGAAGAAGCAGCTGGGGCTGAACGCCACCGAGTTCGGCTTGCTGACGGCGATGCCGGTGCTCACCGGCTCGCTGGTGCGCGTGCCGCTCGGCATCTGGACCGACCGCTACGGCGGCCGCATCGTGATGGCGGTGCTGATGGCCTGCACGGTGCCGGCGATCTGGCTGATGGCCTACGCGACGCAGTACTGGCAGTTCCTCGTCATCGGCCTCTTCGTCGGCCTGGCCGGTGGCTCCTTCTCGGTCGGCACGCCTTACGTGGCGCGCTGGTTCCCGAAGAACCGCCAGGGCTTCGCGATGGGCGTCTACGGCGCCGGCAACTCGGGCGCGGCGGTCAACAAGTTCATCGCGCCGGCACTGGTCGTGGCCTTCGGCTGGACCATGGTGCCGCAGGTCTACGCGGCGGTGATGCTGGGCACGCTTGTTCTGTTCTGGCTTTTCAGCCACAGCGATCCGGCGCACCGGGTCGCCGCCAACGTGCGCTTCTCGGACCAGCTCAAGCTGCTGAAGGATCCGCGCGTGCTCAAGTACTGCCAGTACTACAGCATCGTCTTCGGCGGCTACGTGGCGCTGAGCCTGTGGATGGTGCAGTACTACGTCGGCGAGTACGGCCTGGAGATCCGCACCGCGGCGCTGCTGGCGGCCTGCTTCTCGCTGCCCGGCGGCGTGCTGCGCGCCATCGGCGGCTGGCTCTCGGACCGCCACGGCGCGCACAAGGTCACCTGGTGGGTGATGTGGGTGAGCTGGGTCTGCCTGTTCCTGCTGTCCTACCCGCAGACGGACTTCACCGTCCTCACCGTCAACGGCCCCAAGACCTTCCACATCGGCCTCGACGTGTTCGCCTTCACCGGGCTGATGGCCATCCTCGGCGTGGCCTGGGCCTTCGGCAAGGCCAGCGTCTTCAAGTACATCAGCGACGAGTACGTCGAGAACATCGGCGCGGTCAGCGGCATCGTCGGCCTGGCCGGGGGCCTGGGCGGCTTCGTGCTGCCCATCCTCTTCGGCGCGCTGATGGACCTCACCGGCGTGCGCTCGAGCGCCTTCATGCTGATGTACGGCGTGGTCTGGGTCTCGCTGATCTGGATGTACTGGACCGAGGTCCGCCGCACCGAACTGATGGGCAGGAATGCCCCGCCCGCGCCCTTCTCCAAGTCCTTCGCCCGCTGAGGCCACGCCTCTGCGGCGCGAGGGCGCCCAAGTTGCACGAGGAAGCACGATCATGAACTCTACCTCCCTCTCCGGCGGCGCGCCGCCCCGCGCGGGGCACGGCGCCGACATCGCCGAATGGCATCCCGAGGACGAAGCCTTCTGGGAGCAGACCGGCAAGCGCATCGCCTACCGCAACCTCTGGATCTCGGTGCCGGCGCTGCTGTGCGGCTTCGCGGTCTGGGGCATGTGGGGAATCATCACGGTGCAGATGCTCAACCTGGGCTTCCCCTTCACCCAGGCCGAGCTCTTCACGCTGACGGCGATCGCCGGCATCGCCGGCGCGACGATGCGCATCCCCTCGTCCTTCTTCATCCGCTTAGCCGGCGGGCGCAACACCATCTTCCTGACCACCTCGATGCTGCTGGCGCCGGCCCTGGGCACCGGCATCGTGCTGCAGCACCCGGAGTGGCCGCTGTGGGCCTTCCAGCTGATGGCGCTGTGGTGCGGCGTGGGCGGCGGCAACTTCGCGTCGTCGATGTCCAACATCAGCACCTTCTTCCCCAAGCGCCAGCAGGGCACGGCGCTGGGCTTGAACGCAGGCCTCGGCAACTTCGGCGTGACGACGATGCAGATCGTCGTGCCGCTGGTGATGACGGTGCCGCTGCTGGGGGCGCTCGGCGGCGCGCCCGAGACGCTGCTCAAGGAGAGCGGCTGGATCTTCGGCAAGATCCCCGCGGGCACGCCGACCTGGATCCAGAACGCGGGCTTTGCCTGGGTGTTCTCGCTGATTCCCCTGTCGCTGCTGTGCTGGTTCGGCATGAACAACCTAAAAGCCATCTCGCCGTCCACCGGATCGCCGATCGCCGCCTTCGCCAAGGTCACCTGGCTCTACACGCTGGCCTTCATCCCCGCGCTGTTCGGCCTGTGGCTGTACCTGCCGCCGCCCACCGGCATCGGGCTCATCAGCATGTGGGTGGCGATTCCGCTGGACATCATCCTTGCGCTCACCATCATGCGCCTGGCCGCCTTCGGGCCGATGAAGGAAGCGGTGGTCAAGCAGTACGCGATCTTCAGGGACAAGCACACCTGGAGCCTGACCGCCCTCTACATCGTCACCTTCGGCTCCTTCATCGGCTTCTCGATGGCGCTGCCGCTGGCGATGAAGGTGATCTTCGACGTCGTGCACATCCCCGACGCCAGCGGCGTGATGACGCACACCAAGCACAACCCGAACGCGCTGCCCATCCTCGCCTTCGCGTGGATCGGGCCCTTCGTCGGCGCCGCGGTGCGGCCCATCGGCGGCTGGATCTCCGACAAGTGGGGCGGCTCGATCGTCACGCAGATCATCTCGGTGGTGATGGTCGCGGCCTCGGTTGCGGTCGGCTACGTGATGAAGCTGGCGTATTCGTCGGCGACCCCCGAGGTCCACTTCCCGATGTTCCTGGGCCTCTTCCTCGTGCTGTTCGCGGCCAGCGGCATCGGCAACGGCTCGACCTTCCGCACCATCGGCGTGATCTTCGACCGCGAACGCGCCGGCCCGGTGCTGGGCTGGACCTCGGCGGTGGCCGCCTACGGCGCGTTCGTGGCGCCCATCGTCATCGGCAACCAGATCAAGGCCGGGACGCCCGAGCTCGCGATGTACGGCTATGCCGTCTTCTACGCCGCCTGCCTGTTGCTGAACTGGTGGTTCTACCTGCGCCGCAACGCCTACATCAAGAACCCTTGAGGACGACGCCATGAGTCACTTTCTCGACCGCCTGAACTACTTCTCGCTGCCGCGCGAGAGCTTCGCCGACGGCCACGGGCGCACCACCGGCGAGGATCGCACCTGGGAAGACGCCTACCGCAACCGCTGGGCGCACGACAAGATCGTGCGCAGCACGCACGGCGTGAACTGCACCGGCAGCTGCTCGTGGAAGATCTACGTCAAGGGCGGCATCGTCACCTGGGAGACGCAGCAGACCGACTACCCGCGCACGCGCCCGGACCTGCCCAACCACGAGCCGCGCGGCTGCGCGCGCGGTGCCAGCTACAGCTGGTACCTCTACAGCGCCAACCGCGTCAAGCACCCGATGGTGCGCGCGCGGCTGCTTGAGCACTGGCGCCAGGCGCGCCTCACGCACGACCCGGTGGACGCCTGGGCGGCGATCCAGGCCGACGAGGCCAAGCGCCGCGACTACCAGAAGGTGCGCGGCCTGGGCGGCTTCGTACGCTCCTCCTGGGACGAGGTCAACGAGATCATCGCCGCGGCCAACATCCACACGATCAAGGCCCATGGGCCGGACCGCGTGATCGGCTTCTCGCCGATCCCGGCGATGAGCATGATCAGCTACGCCTCGGGCGCGCGCTACCTCTCGCAGATCGGCGGCGTGTGCATGAGCTTCGACGACTGGTATTGCGACCTGCCGCCGGCCAGCCCGCAGATCTGGGGCGAGCAGACCGACGTGCCCGAGAGCGCCGACTGGTACAACAGCGACTTCATCATCGCCTGGGGCTCCAACGTCCCGCAGACGCGCACGCCCGACGCGCACTTCTTCACCGAGGTGCGCTACAAGGGCACGAAGACGGTGGCGGTGACGCCGGACTACTCCGAGGTCGCCAAGCTCGCCGACCTCTGGCTGCACCCCAAGCAGGGCACCGACGCCGCGGTGGCGATGGCCATGGGCCACGTCATCCTCAAGGAGTTCTACTTCGACCGGCGCGCGCCCTACTTCGACGACTACGCGCGCCGCTACACCGACCTGCCGATGCTCGTGCTGCTCGAAGAGCAGCAGCTGCCCGATGGCCGGCGCGCGCTGGTGCCCGGGCGCTTCCTGCGTGCCAGCGACCTGAACGGCGCGCTCGGCCAGGACAACAACCCCGAGTGGAAGACGCTGGCCTTCGACGCGGATGGGCGCATCACGCTGCCCAACGGCTCGATCGGCTTTCGCTGGGGCGCCGAGGGCCGCGCCGACGCCGGGCGCTGGAACCTCGAGGCCAAGGACGCGCGCGGCGACGAGGCGGTGAAGCTCAAGCTCTCGCTGCTCGAGGACGGCGCGCAGCCGCACGCCATCGCCGACGTCGCCTTCCCCTACTTCGGCGGCCAGCCCAACCCCCATTTCACCGCCAGCGACCAGGGCGGCGACGTGCGTTGCATGAAGCTGCCGGTCGCCGAGATCGAGCTCGCCGACGGCAAGCGGGCGCGCGTGGCCACCGTCTTCGACCTGCAGGCGGCGCAGTACGGCATCGACCGCGGCCTGGGCACGGGTGCTGCGAACTTCGACGACGACGCGCCCTACACGCCGGCCTGGCAGGAGCGCATCACCGGCGTGCCGCGCGAGCAGATCATCGCCGTGGCCCGCCAGTTCGCCGAGACCGCCGAGAAGACCGAGGGCCGCTCGATGATCATCATCGGCGCCGGCATGAACCACTGGTACCACGCCGACATGAACTACCGCGGCGTCATCAACATGCTGATGATGTGCGGCTGCATCGGCAAGAGCGGCGGCGGCTGGTCGCACTACGTCGGGCAGGAGAAGCTGCGCCCGCAGACGGGCTGGACGCCGCTGACCTTCGCGCTGGACTGGATGCGCCCGCCCAGGCAGCAGAACTCGACCAGCTTCTTCTACGCGCACACCGACCAGTGGCGCTACGAGAAGCTCGGCATGGGCGAGGTGCTCTCGCCGCTGGCCGACCGGAAGGCGTTCTCCGGCAGCGCGATCGACTTCAACGTGCGCGCCGAGCGCATGGGCTGGCTGCCCAGCGCCCCGCAGCTCAACCGCAACCCGATCGCGGTGGCGCGCGAGGCCGCAGCCGCCGGCATGGACGCCAAGGACTACGTCGTGCAGCAGCTCGAGGAGGGCAAGCTCGACTTCGCCTGCCACGACCCCGACGCGCCGCAGAACTGGCCGCGCAACCTCTTCGTCTGGCGCTCCAACCTGCTGGGCTCGAGCGGCAAGGGCCACGAGTACTTCCTCAAGCACCTGCTGGGCACGAGCAACGGCGTGCAGGGCAAGGACCTGGGCGAGGAAGTCGACCCCCAATCCCCCCAAGGGGGCACGCCCGGCTTGGGGCGGCCCGGCGCCGGGCAGGACGCCAAACCCACCGAGGTGAAGTGGCACGCGCAGGCGCCCGAGGGCAAGCTCGACCTGCTGGTGACGCTGGACTTCCGCATGAGCACGACCTGCCTCTACAGCGACATCGTGCTGCCCACCGCCACCTGGTACGAGAAGAACGACCTCAACACCAGCGACATGCACCCCTTCATCCACCCGCTCTCGGCCGCGGTGGATCCGGCCTGGGAGGCCAGGAGCGACTGGGAGATCTACAAGGGCTTCGCGAAGAAGTTCAGCGAGCTCTGCGTCGGGCACCTGGGCGTCGAGCGCGAGGTCGTGCTGACGCCGCTGATGCACGACAGCCCGGGCGAGCTCGGCCAGGCGCTGGACGTGCGCGACTGGAAGCGCGGCCAGTGCAAGCTCATCCCCGGCAAGACCGCGCCCGGCATCACCGTCGTCGAGCGCGACTACCCGAACGTCTTCAAGCGCTTCACCGCGCTCGGCCCCTTGATGAACAAGGCCGGCAACGGCGGCAAGGGCATCGCCTGGAACACGCAGACCGAAGTGAAGCAGCTCGGCGAGCTCAACGGCCTGGTGCGCGAGGAGGGCGTGACCAAGGGCATGCCGAAGATCGACAGCGACATCGACGCCTGCGAAGTCGTGCTGCAGCTCGCCCCCGAGACCAACGGCCATGTCGCCGTCAAGGCCTGGCAGGCGCTGTCCAAGGCCACCGGGCGCGAGCACGAGCACCTGGCGCTGCACCGCGAGGACGAGAAGATCCGCTACCGCGACATCCAGGCGCAGCCGCGCAAGATCATCAGCTCGCCGACCTGGAGCGGCATCGAGAGCGAGACCGTCTCCTACAACGCCGGCTACACCAACGTCCACGAGCTGATCCCCTGGCGCACGCTCACCGGCCGCCAGCAGTTCTACCAGGACCATGCCTGGCTGATCGCCTTCGGCGAGGGTTTCTCGACCTACCGCCCGCCGGTGGACGTGAAGGCCGCAGCACCCATGCACGGGCAGCGCAGCAACGGCAACCCGGAAATCCTGCTGAACTTCATCACGCCGCACCAGAAGTGGGGCATCCACTCGACCTACACCGACAACCTGATGATGCTCACGCTCTCGCGCGGCGGGCCCATCGTCTGGCTCTCGGAAGTCGACGCGCGCAAGGTCGGCATCGAGGACAACGACTGGATCGAGCTCTTCAACGTCAACGGCGC
>CAUJJO010000253.1 GCA_963205125.1 Pseudomonadota bacterium
CTTCGTGCGCTTCTGCGATGCCTTCAACATCCCCGTCGTCACCTTCGTCGACGTGCCCGGCTTCCTGCCCGGCACCGCGCAGGAGTACGGCGGCATCATCACCCACGGCGCCAAGCTGCTCTACGCCTACGCCGAGTGCACGGTGCCGAAGGTGACGGTGATCACCCGCAAGGCCTACGGCGGTGCCTACGACGTGATGAGCTCCAAGCACCTGCGCGGCGACGTGAACCTCGCCTGGCCCAACGCCGAGATCGCGGTGATGGGCGCCAAGGGTGCGGTCGAGATCATCTTCCGCGAGGACAAGGGCGACCCGGAGAAGCTCGCGCGGCGCGAGGCCGAATACAGGACGCGCTTCGCCAACCCCTTCGTTGCCGGCGCGCGCGGCTTCATCGACGACGTCATCCAGCCGCACGAAACCAGGAAGCGCATCTGCCGCAGCCTGGCGATGCTCAAGGACAAGCAGCTCGCCAACCCCTGGCGCAAGCACGGGAATGTTCCGCTGTGAGCAAGCGCGTCGCGCCGCGTCCAACCAGGCCATGAACCGAAGCGATCTTGGAGAACCCGTCATGACGACCGCCACGCTCACCAGCAAGGGCCAGATCACGATTCCCGCGGAGATCAGGCGCATGTTGAACGTCAGGGCGGGTGATCGTGTCCAGTTCGTTCAGCTGGAGCCGGGTCGATTCGAGATCATCGCTGCGACGCACTCGGTTCGTGAGCTCAAGGGCTTGTTCGGAAAGCCTGCCCGTACCGTGTCCATCGAGGAGATGAATTGCACGATCGCCGCGCGCGGTGCGGCCGCCGTGTCACGCGGGAGATCGAAGACGTGATCGGCCTCGATACCAACGTTCTCGTGCGCTACGTGATGCAGGACGATCCGCGCCAGTCGCCGCGTGCGACCCGCCTGATCGAATCGTTCACGACCGAACACCCCGGTTTCGTCTCGGTCGTGGCCCTTATCGAGCTTGTCTGGGTGCTTTCGGGCAGTTATGGCCTGGGTCGTGCACAAGTCGTCACGGTCCTCGAGCTGCTGCTGCGCAGCAAGGAGCTGGTGGTCGACCAGGCCGCCGTGGTTGCGCTGGCGGCGAGACGTTTTGCCGATGAGGGCGCCGACTTCGCCGATGCACTGATCGAGCGCCTGGGCGCAACGGCGGGATGCGAGGCGACGATGAGTTTCGACCTCGGCGCGCTCAAGACGGCCGGGATGCGCCCCGTGCCTTGAGGCCATGGCCGGAACAGTCGGCGCGCAACGCGAACCCTACGCACGAACACCCGGAGTTTCACCCATGTTCCAGAAAATCCTCATCGCCAACCGCGGCGAAATCGCCTGCCGCGTCATCCTCACCGCGCGCCGCATGGGCATCGCCACCGTGGCCGTCTACTCCGAGGCCGACCGCGGCGCGCGCCATGTGCAACTGGCCGACGAGGCCATCTTCATCGGCGCGCCGCCCAGCCGCGAGAGCTACCTCGTGGCCGAGAAGATCATCGCCGCCTGCAAGGCCAGCGGCGCGCAGGCCGTGCACCCGGGCTACGGCTTCCTCTCGGAGAACGAGGACTTCGCGCGCCGCGTCGAGGAAGAGGGCCTCGTCTTCATCGGACCCAAGCACGGCAGCATCGCGGCGATGGGCGACAAGATCGCGTCGAAGAAGCTGGCACAGGGCGCCAAGGTCAACACGATCCCGGGCTGGAACGAGGCGATCGCCGACGCCGCGCACGCGGTGCAGATCGCACAGGGCATCGGCTACCCGGTGATGATCAAGGCCAGCGCCGGCGGCGGCGGCAAGGGCCTGCGCGTGGCGAGCAACGACAAGGAGGCCGCCGAGGGCTTCGAGTCCTGCCGCAACGAGGCGCGCAACAGCTTCGGGGACGACCGCGTCTTCATCGAGAAGTTCGTCGAGAACCCGCGCCACATCGAGATCCAGGTGCTGGGCGACGCGCACGGCAACCTCGTCTACCTCTGGGAGCGCGAGTGCTCGATCCAGCGCCGCCACCAGAAGGTGATCGAGGAGGCGCCTTCGCCCTTCATCAGCGACGCCACGCGCCGCGCGATGGGCGAGCAGGCGGTGCAGCTTGCGCGTGCGGTGAACTACCAGAGTGCGGGCACGGTCGAGTTCGTCGTGGGCCGCGACCAGAGCTTCTACTTCCTCGAGATGAACACGCGGCTGCAGGTCGAGCACCCGGTGACCGAGTCGATCACCGGCATCGATCTCGTCGAGCAGATGATCCGCGTGGCCGCCGGTGAGAAGCTGCCCTTCACGCAGGAGCAGATCCACCGCCGCGGCTGGGCGATCGAGTGCCGCATCAACGCCGAGGACCCGCTGCGCGGCTTCCTGCCCTCGACCGGACGCCTGGTGCGCTTCCGGCCGCCCGAGCAGACCATGCACGCCGCGCAGCCGGTGCCCGCCGGCGGCGGGGTGCGGGTGGATACCGGCGTCGCCGAGGGCGGCGAGATCCCGGTCTACTACGACTCGATGATCGCCAAGCTCATCGTGCACGGCGCCGACCGCATGGACGCCATCCGCCGCATGCGCGACGCGCTCAACGGCTTCGTCATCCGCGGCGTGGCGAGCAACATCCCCTTCCAGGCGGCGCTGCTGGCGCACCCGGCGTTCGTGGCCGGCGACTTCGACACCGGCTTCATCGCCAAGCACTACGCGCATGGCTTTCGCCCCGAGGACGTGCGGCACGAGGACCCCGACTTCCTCGTCGCGCTGGCCGCGGGCATCTACCGCCGCTACCGCGACCGCGCCGCCGGCATCAGCGGGCAGATGAGCGGCCATCACGTGCGCATCGGCCGCGACTTCGTCGTCGTCGTCAAGGGCGAGGGCGGTGCGCACGAGCATGTGCCGGTGCACGTGGAGGTCAACGGCCACACCGTCGTCACCGTCAACGGCAAGCGCTACGAACTGGTCAAGGAGTGGAGCTTCGGCACCATCCGCGTCACCGGCACCTGCAACGGCCGCGCCTTCACGGCGCAGGTCGAGCGGGGCGGCCTGTGGTATCGCATCGAGCACGACGGCCGCCGCATCGAAGCCATGGTGATGAGCGCGCGCGCCAGCGAACTGCTGCGCGTGATGCCCTTCAAGCCGCCCGCGGACATGAGCAAGTTCCTGCTCTCGCCGATGCCGGGACTGCTCGTCGACCTCGCCGTCAAGCCCGGCGAGTCGGTGCAGGCCGGCCAGCGCCTGGCGGTGATCGAGGCGATGAAGATGGAGAACACCCTCACCGCCGCGCAGGACGGTGTCGTCAAGGACGTGCTGGCGAAGAAGGGCGAGAGCCTTGCCGTCGACCAGGCCATCATGAGCTTCGAATGAACAAGCCCTTTCGCATCCTCGGCATCCAGCAGATCGCCATCGGCGGCCCCGACAAGCAGCGCCTGCGCACGCTGTGGGTCGAGCTCTTCGGCCTGACGATCAAGTCGAGCTTCCAGAGCGAGCGCGAGAACGTCGACGAGGACGTCTGCGCGCTGGGCAGCGGCCCGCACGCCGTCGAGGTCGACCTCATGCAGCCGCTGGACCCCGACAAGAAGCCCGCGGTGCACGCCACGCCACTCAACCACGTCGGCCTGTGGGTCGACGACCTGCAGAAGGCGATGGCCTGGCTCGAGGCGCAAGGCGTGCGCTTTGCCCCCGGCGGCATCCGCAAGGGCGCTGCCGGCCACGACATCTGCTTCATCCACCCCAAGGGCAACGAGCCGTTCCCGATCGGCGGCGAAGGCGTGCTGATCGAACTCGTGCAGGCGCCGCCGGAGGTGATCGCGGCTCTGGGTTGAGGGGGCTTCGGCCCCGCGATCGGCCCGCTGCCGACGTGGGGGCGGCAGGGGAATCATCACGTGCAGGGCTAATATTCGAGCGTGCTTGCGCTTACGTTGATGGGCGTATGGATGCTTGGGCAGCAAGGAATGCACGATGAACAAGGATGAAACGACCCGGCTGACGGTGACCGTTTCGCGGGAAACCGACCTCGCGCTGAGGGCCTTTCTGGGGGCGCAGGGTCTGCGCAAGGGTGATCTGTCGAAGTTCATCGAGGAGTCGGTGCGCTGGCGCATGTTCGATCGCCGCGTCCAAGACGTGAAGGCCCGCAATGCCGACGTTCCCGTCGAGGACTTGCAGGCCGCGATCGACGAAGCCTGCGCGGCGGTTCGCAGCGAAATGTGGCCCACGCCGAAGTGACGTCCGAAGTGACGTCCGAAGTGACGTTCGCAGTGACGTTCGCAGTGACGTTCGCAGTGACGCCGCATGCGGATCATCCTCGACACCAACATCCTGATTGCCGCCCTGATGACACGCGGCACGCCGCCGGACCGGCTCTACGAGTCGTGGCGGGATGGACGCTTCGCCTTGCTCACTTCGGAGCTGCAGATCGAAGAACTGCGCCGGGTCACCCGGCGCGAAGGTGTCCGGTTTCGCATCAACCCGGCGCAGGCAGGGCGTCTGGTCAACGACCTGCGCCACATGGCGACAATGCTGGCCCGATTGCCCACGGTTGCCGTTTCACCGGATCCCTACGACAACTTCCTGTTGGCGATGGCGGAGGCGGGCAGGGCCGACCTGCTGGTCACGGGCGACAAGCGCGGCTTGCTCGAGCTCTCCTCGCATGCAGGAACGCGCATCGTGACTGCCCGCGCGGCGGTTGATCTCCTGGAGCGCTCGACCTGAAGGGCGCGGTGACCCGGCCCCGTCGGCCCGCGCCTGTCGCGGTGCTGGCATCATCCAGCCCGTGAACACCGACACCAAGCTGACCCCCGACGAGCAGGCGCAGGCGCCCCATCCCCTGCTGCATGCGTACTACGACGACGAAGCGGGGCGGCATCGCTTCCTGCGCAAGATCTTCGACGACACCGCGGCCGACTACGACCGCATCGAGCGCGTGCTCGCCTTCGGCTCGGGGCCCTGGTACCGCCGCATGGCGCTGCAGCGTGCGGGGCTGGCGCCCGGGGATCGCATGCTCGATGTCGGCATCGGCACCGGCCTGGTGGCGCGCGAGGCGCTGACGATCCTCGCCGGCAAGGGAGCGGTGGTCGGCGTCGACCCGAGCCCGGGCATGATGGGGCAGGTCGACCTGCCCGGGGTGCAGTTGCTGCACGGCCGCGCCGAGGCGCTGCCCTGTGCGGACGCGAGCTTCGACTTCGTCTGCATGGGCTACGCGCTGCGCCACGTCGGCGACGTGGGCGCCGCCTTCGCCGAGTTCCGGCGCGTGCTGCGGCCCGGCGGGCGCGTGCTGGTGCTGGAGATCAGCAAGCCCGCCTCGCGCCTGGCCACGCTGCTGCTCAAGGGCTACATGCGCGCGCTGGTGCCGCTGGTCTCGCGCGCCATCGGCTGCCGCAGCGACAGCGCGCGGCTGTGGCGCTACTACTGGGACACGATCGAGGCCTGCATCCCGCCGCCGCGCATCCTCGCCACGCTGCAGGAGGCCGGCTTCACGCAGGTGCAGCGCCACGTCGAGCTGGGCATCTTCTCCGAGTACACGGCGACGCGGCCGCTGGAGGATTCATGAGCGATCGTCACGCCTACGCCAACCTGATCGACGGCCGCGAGCAGCCGGCCTCGACCGGCCTGTCGATCGAGGTCGTCGATCCGGCCGACGGCCGCGTCTTCGCGACGCTGCCGCGCAGTGCCGCGGTCGATGTCGACGCCGCCGTCGACGCCGCGCGCCGCGCGCTGCATGGTGCCTGGGGCCGCATGACGGCGACCGAGCGCGGGCGCGTGCTGACGCGGCTGTCGGCGCTGATCACCGAGCATCACGCCGAACTCGCCGCGCTCGAGAGCCGCGACACCGGCAAGCCGATCCAGCAGGCGCGCGTCGACATCACCGCCTGCGCGCGCTACTTCGAGTACTACGGCGGCGCGGCCGACAAGCTGCACGGCGAGACCATCCCCTACGCGGCGGGCTCGACCGTGATGGTGCTGCGCGTGCCGCACGGCGTCACCGCGCACATCATTCCGTGGAACTACCCGGCGCAGATCTACGGCCGCTCGGTCGGCGGGGCGCTCGCCGCCGGCAACGCCTGCGTCGTCAAGCCCGCCGAGGACGCCTGCCTGACGCCGCTGCGCATCTCGGCCCTCGCCCTGCAGGCCGGGCTGCCGCCGGGCGCGCTGAACGTCGTCTGCGGCCTGGGCTCGGAAGCGGGTGCGGCGCTGGCCGCGCACCCGGGCATCAACCACATGAGCTTCACCGGCTCGACGGTGACCGGCACGGCGGTCGCGCAGGCCGCGGCGGTGAACCACGTGCCGGTGACGCTCGAGCTCGGCGGCAAGGCGCCGCAGATCGTCTTCGCCGATGCCGACCTCGACGCCGCGCTGCCGGTGATCGTCAACGCCATCGTGCAGAACGCCGGCCAGACCTGCTCGGCCGGCAGCCGCGTGCTGATCGAGCGCAGCATCTTCGACGCCGTGTTGCAGCGCCTGGCCGAGCGTTTCGCCGCGCTGCGCACCGGCCCCGGCGCCGGGGCGCCGGACTGCGGGCCGCTCATCAGCGCGCGCCAGCTCGCCCGCGTGCAGGGCAAGTTCGATTCGGCGCTGCAGGCCGGCGCCCGCCTGGTCGCGCGCGCGCAGCTCCTGCCCGAGGCGCCGGGCAGCGGCTACTACTTCCCGCCGGTGCTGCTGGCCGGGCTGCCGCTGTCGCACGAGGTGGCGCAGGACGAGGTCTTCGGCCCGGTGCTGGCGGCCTTCTCCTTCGAGGGCGAGGACGAGGCGGTGCACCTGGCCAACGGCACGCCCTACGGCCTCACCGCCGCGGTGTGGACGCGCGACGGCAGCCGCGCGCTGCGCATGGCGCAGCGCATCGAGGCCGGCCAGGTCTTCATCAACAACTACGGTGCCGGCGGCGGCATCGAGCTGCCCTTCGGCGGCATGAAGCACTCGGGCTACGGCCGCGAAAAGGCCTTCGAGGGGTTGAAGAGCTTCACGACGCTGAAGACGGTGGCGATCCTGCACGGCTGAGGCTTCCACGCCCGGCCGCGTGCGGGCCGAGCAAGGCAGGCCGAGCAAGGCATGGACGCGGGTATGATGCGCGCCGTTGGTGCTCGTCGAGGCGTTCGGCCGAGACGGTTCAACGGGAATCAGGAAGGACGCGGCCCCGCAGCGGGCCAGATCCCAACCTGAGCTGCCCCCGCAACGGTAAGCGGATGGCAGGCCTC
>CAUJJO010000254.1 GCA_963205125.1 Pseudomonadota bacterium
CCCATCACGCCCACGCTCTTCACCGGCAGGAAGACGGCGAAGGCCTGGCTCGTCAGCTCGTACCAGCTCTTGCCGCTGTCGGGGTCGACGGCGGCGCGCAGTTCGTCGATGAAGATCGCATCGGCGCGCTGCAGCAGCGTGCGGTACTCGGGCCTGACCTCGCCGAGGATGCGCACGCCCAGGCCCGGGCCCGGGAACGGGTGGCGGAAGACCATCTCGCGCGGCAGGCCCAGTGCAAGACCCAGCTCGCGCACCTCGTCCTTGAAGAGCTCGCGCAGCGGCTCGAGCAGCGCGAGGCCCAGCGTCTCGGGCAGGCCGCCGACGTTGTGGTGGCTCTTGATCGTCGCCGCCTTGCGCGCCTTCGTGCCGCCGCTCTCCACCACGTCGGGGTAGATCGTGCCCTGCGCCAGCCACTTCGCGCGCGGCAGCTTGCGCGCCTCGCGCTCGAAGACCGCGACGAACTCGGCGCCGATGATCTTGCGCTTCTGCTCGGGGTCGCTCACGCCCTGCAGGCGGGCGAGGAACTGCGCCCCGGCGTCGACGTGCACGACCTTGGCGTGCAGCCGGCCGGAGAACATCGCCATCACCGAGTGCGCCTCGTTCAGGCGCAGCAGGCCGTGGTCGACGAAGACGCAGGTGAGCTGCTCGCCGATGGCGCGGTGGATGAGCGCGGCGGCCACGCTCGAGTCGACGCCGCCGGAGAGGCCGAGCACCACCTCGTCGTCGCCGACCTGCGCGCGGATGCGCGCCACCGCCTCGTCGATGTAGTGACCCATCTGCCAGTCGCCCGCGCAGCCGCAGATGACGCGCACGAAGCGCTCGAGCATCGCCCTGCCCTGCGCCGTGTGCGTGACCTCGGGGTGGAACTGCACGGCGTAGAGGCGCCGCGCCTCGTCGGCCATGCCGGCGATCGGGCAGCTCGGCGTGCTGGCCATCAGCTTGAAGCCCGGCGGCAGCGTGGTGACCTTGTCGCCGTGGCTCATCCAGACGTCGAGCATGCCGTGGCCTTCGGGCGTGCCGAAGTCCTGCAGGCCATCCAGCAGCGCCGTGTGGCCGTGCGCGCGCACCTGGGCGCGGCCGAACTCGCGGCTGTCGCTCCACTGCACCGCGCCGCCCAGCTGCACCGCCATCGTCTGCATGCCGTAGCAGATGCCGAGCACCGGCACGCCCAGTTCCCACACCGCCTGCGGGGCGCGCAGCTGGTGGTCCTCGTAGGTGCTGGCGTGGCTGCCCGAGAGGATCACGCCCTTGGGCGCGAAGGCGCGCACGAAGTCGTCGCCGACATCGCTCGGATGGATCTCGCAGTAGACCTGCGCCTCGCGCACGCGGCGCGCGATGAGCTGCGTGACCTGCGAGCCGAAGTCCAGGATGAGGATCTTGTCGTGTGGCATGGGCGTCTACGGGCTTCAGGCGGGTGCCGCGCCGACGGCGGCGTGGCGGCGGAAGTGCGTGACGGCGACGATCGCGCCGACGGTCTGCAGCAGGGCGCAGAAGAAGAACGGCAGGCCGATCCAGGGGTCGCCCATCGGCCGGTGCGAGACCAGGCCGAGCAGGCTCGCCGCGATCACCGGGGCCATCACCGCGGAGAGGCTGTTGAGCGAGGCGATGGCGCCTGCCGTGCGGCCCTGCTCGTGCTCCTTGGCGGCGTTGGAGATCAGGCTCTGGATCGAGGCCTGCACGCCGCCACCGATGATGGCGCCGACGATGATGACGACGAACATCATCCAGCCCTCGCTGGCCAGGCCGAAGCCCGCGTAGGTCAGCGCCGAGCCGACGAGCCCGCCGCCGGCAAGCTGCCGCGGCGTCCAGCGCCGCAGCATGTGCTTGAGCAGCACGCCCTGCACGAAGGCCGTCATCATGCCCACGGCAAAGAGCGACCAGCCGTTCTGCGCCGGGCCCCAGCCGAACTTGAAGGTGGTGTAGAGCACCCAGCTGTTGTGCAGCGTGAACTGGGCCAGCGAGGCCAGGCCCACCACCAGCACCAGCGGCCCCACGCCCTGCAGCTCGCGCAGGCGCTGGAAGGCGGCGATCGGGTTGGCGCGCCGCCACTCGAAGGGCCGGCGCTTCTCGGGGGCAAGCGACTCCGGCAGCACGAAGAAG
This sequence comes from Pseudomonadota bacterium, assembly GCA_963205125.1. Lineage (GTDB taxonomy): Bacteria > Pseudomonadota > Gammaproteobacteria > Burkholderiales > Burkholderiaceae_C > Rubrivivax. Next base: position 2,101 of record CAUJJO010000254.1, read on the forward strand.
CCGTAGAGCCAGTTGACGATCGCCAGCGTCCCGGCCACGAAGAAGGGCAGGCGCAGGTCGATCGCGCCGAGCACCCCGCCGAGCGCCGGCCCGAGCGTGAAGCCCAGGCCAAACATCGCGCCGATGAGGCCGAAGCGGCGCGCGCGCTCCTCGGCCGGCGTGATGTCGGCGACGTAGGCGTTGGCCACAGCGACGTTGGCCTGCATCAGCCCGCTCACCGCGCGCACCGCGATCAGCATCCACAGCGCGGTGGCCAGGCCGGTGACGATGAAGCTCAGCGCCAGGCCCGAGAAGCCGATCAGCAGCACCGGGCGGCGGCCGTGGCGGTCGGAGAGCGCGCCGAGGATGGGCGAGGCGAAGAAGTTGGCGACGCCGAAGGCGAAGGCGACGACGCCGAACCAGTAGGCCTGCTCGGTCGGCGAGGCGGTGAAGGTGCCGACGATGAGCGGCAGCACCGGCACGACGAGGCCGATCGAGATCATGTCGATCAGCACCGTCACCAGGATGAAGGGCAGCCCGGCCTGGCGGCTGCGCCCCGGGGCTTGCGCCGGCTTCGTCATTCCATGCGGTAGTTGGGCGCTTCCTTCGTGATCTGCACGTCGTGCACGTGGCTTTCACGAATGCCCGCCGAGGTGATCTCGACGAACTCGGCGCGGCTGCGCAGGTCCTCGATCGAGCCGCAGCCGCAGTAGCCCATCGCCGCGCGCAGGCCCCCGGCCATCTGGTGCACGATGGCCACCAGCGGGCCCTTGTAGGGCACGCGCCCCTCGATGCCCTCGGGTACGAGCTTGTCGGCGTTGGGGTTGGTCGTCTCGTCGTTTTCCTGGAAGTAGCGGTCGGCCGAGCCGGCCTTCATCGCGCCGATCGAGCCCATGCCGCGATAGCGCTTGTAGCTGCGGCCCTGGTAGAGGATGGATTCGCCCGGCGCCTCCTCGGTGCCGGCGAAGACGCTGCCCATCATCACCGTGTTGGCGCCCGCGGCGATCGCCTTGGCGATGTCGCCGCTGTAGCGGATGCCGCCGTCGGCGATCAGCGGCACGCCGCTGCCGCGCAGCGCGTCGGCCACGTCAACGATGGCCGTCACCTGCGGCACGCCGACGCCGGCCACGATGCGCGTGGTGCAGATGCTGCCCGGGCCGATGCCGACCTTGACCGCATCGACGCCGGCCTCGACGAGCGCCGCGGCCGCAGTGCCGGTGGCGATGTTGCCGCCGACGACCTCGACTTGCGGATGGCGGCGCTTGATCCAGCGCACGCGCTCGATCACGCCCAGGCTGTGGCCGTGCGCGGTGTCGACGACCAGCGCATCGACACCGGCGGCCACCAGCAGCTCGACCCGCTCCTCGGTGCCCTCGCCGACGCCGACGGCCGCGGCCACCCGCAGCTTGCCCTGCGCGTCGCGCGCGGCGTTCGGGAAGTCGGTCTGCTTGGTGATGTCCTTCACCGTCATCAGGCCGCGCAGTTCGAAGGCCTCGTTGACGACGAGCACGCGCTCGATGCGATGCTGGTGCATCAGCGCCTTGCCCTCCTCCAGCGTGGCGCCCTCGCGCACGAAGACCAGACGCTGCCGCGGCGTCATGACCTCGCTGACGGGCGCGTCCAGGCGGCTCTCGAAGCGCAGGTCGCGGTTGGTGACGATGCCCACCACCGTCTTGCCCTCGAGCACCGGAAAGCCCGAGAAGCCATGCTGCCGCGACAGCGCCTGCACTTCGCGCACGGTGGTTGCGGGCGTCACGGTGATCGGGTCGCGCAGCAGACCGGACTCGTAGCGCTTGACGCGCGCGACTTCGGCTGCCTGCTGGCGCGGCGCCAGGTTCTTGTGGACGACGCCGATGCCGCCCTCCTGCGCCATCGTGATCGCCAGCCGCGCCTCGGTCACGGTGTCCATCGCCGCCGAGACGAGCGGCAACTTCAGCGTGATGTTGCGTGAGAAGCGGGTGGCAAGGTCGGTGTCGCGCGGCAACACCTGGGAAAACGCGGGGACCAGCAACACATCGTCGAAGGTCAGCGCTCTGCCGATAAGGCGCATGAAATGGCTCCGGGCGCAAAAGCGGATTATAGAAAGCGCCCGAAGCCCGCGCGACCCGGCCCATCCACCGGCCAGATCACCGGCCCACGCAGGCCCTCGGCGCGCAGGCGACGACTCGTGACACGATGCCCTCCCCCGCCGGCCGCGGCACCCCTACACTTGCGCCATGAGCCTTCGCTGCCACCCTTCCCGCGGACTGGCGCCGCTTGCCGGCGCGGGCCTTGCGCTGCTGCTGGCGCTGACCGCCCTGCCCGCCGACGCACAGTGGCGCTGGCGCGACGCCAGCGGCCGCATCACCGCAAGCGACCTGCCGCCGCCGCACGAGATCCCCGACAAGGACATCCTGCAGCGCCCCGCCGGGGCGCGTGCGCCAATTGCACGGCCCGCGGCCGCAGCCGCAGCGGCTTCGGCCGCAGCGCCCGCGGCGGCGCCCTCGGCGGCATCCGCCGTCGACAAGGAGCTCGAAGCGAAGAAGCGCGCAACCGAGCAGCAGCAGAAGGACAAGGCCAAGGCCGAGGAGCAGCGCCAAGCCGCCGCCCGCGCCGACAACTGCGCCCGCGCGCGCAAGCACCTCGCGACCATGGAAAGCGGCCAGCGCATCGCCCGCATGAACAACCAGGGCGAGCGCGAGATCCTGGACGACAAGGCCCGCGCCGAGGAAATCCGCCGCGCGCGCGAGGTGATCGCAAGCGACTGCCGCTGAGGGCGGCGTTCGTCCACGGTGCGCCGATGCGGCGAGCCGATCAGCGACGGCCCCGGGCGCTCTTCACGCCAGAGGGCGCGCGCTGCCGCCGCGCCTCCTTGGGGTCCACGCGCAGCGGCCGGTAGACCTCCACGCGATCGCCGTCGCGCAGCGGCCGCTCGCGCGCGCAGACCTCGCCCCAGACGCCGAGATCCACGCTTGCGGCGTCCAGCTTGCGGCGCGGCACCAGGCCGCTGGCCTGCAGCGCATCGGCCGCCGTCGCGCCCCGAGCCAATCGCAGCTCGCTCAGGTCGACGTCGTGCGGCGCGGCGGCGTAGACGAGCTCGACGCGGATCGTGCCGGCCTCGTCCCCCGGCTCGTCCCCCGGCTGGTCAGCGCGATCGTCAGCGCGGACCATAGACCTGCTCCGCACGCCTGACGAAGGAATCGACGAAGGTGTTGGCGATGCGGTCGAAGACCGGGCTCACCACCGTCTCCAGCGGCTTGCTGGAGAACGCGTAGCGTAGGTCGAACTCGATCTTGCACGCCGGCTTGTCGCTGCCCGGGCGGCCCAGCGGCTTGAAGAGCCAGATGCCGTCCAGCAGCGAGAAGGGGCCGTCGACCAGCGCCATCTGCAGCCGCTCGCCAACGACGTGCTGGTTGCGCGTGGTGAAGGCGTGGCGCACGCCCATGTAGGCTAGGCTCAGCCGCGCGGTGACGCCATCCTCGTGCTGCGCGAGCAGCTCGGCCTTCTCGCACCAGGGCAGGAAGCGCGGGTAGTCCTGCACGCCGTCGACGAGATCGAACATCTCGCGCGGGGAGTACCACAGCAGGACCGACTTCCTCACATGCTTCATAGAATGGCGCGCATTCTAGAAGTGGCCCATCGGCCCACCCCGCCCGCATGGCCAACATCGTCGAGAACCGGCGCGCCCGCCACGAGTACCACATCGAGGAGACCTTCGAGGCGGGCATCGTCCTCGCGGGCTGGGAGATCAAGTCCATCCGCGCCGGCCAGGTGCAGCTCACCGACGGCTACGTGCACATCCGCGGCGGCGAGCTGTTCATGATCGGCTGCCGCATCAACCCGCTGCGCAGCGCCTCGACGCACGTCGTCCCCGAGCCCGACCGCACCAAGAAGCTGCTGATGCACAAGGACGAGATCCGTCGCCTCATCGGCAAGGTCGAGCAGAAGGGCTTCACGCTGGTGCCGCTGAACCTGCACTACAAGGGCGGCCGCGTGAAGGTCGAGGTTGCGCTCGCCAAGGGCAAGGCCATGCACGACAAGCGCGAGACCGAGAAGAAGAAGGACTGGGAACGCGAGAAGGGCCGGCTGATGCGGCACAAGGTCTCCGGCCCCAAGGGCGGGGCTTGATCGCGCAGCGGCACCTGGGCCGTGCCGCGCCCGCCGCATGGCCCTGAGCACGAGCATTACCGAAGGTAATGTGCTAGGCTCGCGACGATCATGGCGATCCAGGCCCAGAGCAAGCTCACCTCGCAAGGCCAGGTCTCGGTGCCGGCGGCGGTCCGGCGCCGGCTCGGTCTTGGCCCGGGCGCGACGCTGGAGTGGGTCGAGGACGCCGTGGGCCGCGTTGTCGTGCGCCGCGCCTCGGTGCACGACAGCGCGGCGGTGCATGCCGCCTTGTTCCCTGCCGGTGAGCCACCGCCGCAGCGCAAGTCGCTCGCCGAACTCGAGCAGGGTGTGGCGCTGGCGATGCGCCGCCGGCATGCGCGCGCTTGACACCAACGTCCTGCTGCGCCTGCTGGTGCGCGACGACCGCAGGCAGACGGCCGCGGCCGAAGCCTTCGTCGCCGAGGGCGCCTGGGTTTCGCACCTGGTGCTCGTCGAGGCGATCTGGGTGCTGTACGCGGTGTACGAACGCGAGGCCGCTCAACTGATCGCGGCCCTCGAGATGCTGCTTGCGCATCGCCAGCTCGTGCTGCAGGACGCCGACACCGTCGCCGCGGCGCTCGCGCACTTCAAGCGCCGGCCGGCGCTGGGCTTCTCCGACTGCCTGATCCTGGAAGTCGCGCGCAAGGCCGGGCACGTGCCGCTTGGCAGCTTCGACAAGGCGCTCGCCGGGCTGCCGCAGACGCAGCGGCTCTGATCGTCACCGCGGCGCGCCCTGCGCGGGCGTCACCCGATCGTCCGCCCCGCGCCGCTCAGCCCAGCTTGGCGAGCGCCTGCGCGATGTCGGCCTGCAGCGCCGCGGCCGATTCCAGGCCGATCGAGAAGCGTACGAGCGAGCCGGCGTAGGCCTTGTCGCCGCGCATCGCCTTCAGGTCGTAGGGCACGGCCAGGCTCATCGGGCCGCCCCAGGAGTAGCCGATCGAGAAGAGCTGCAGCGCGTCGACGAAGGCGTCGACCTGCGCCTGGCTGTAGCGCGGGTCGAGCATCACCGAGAAGAGACCGGCGGCCGAGCCGCAGAGTTTCTTCCAGTGCGCGTGGCCGGGGCAGGACTCGAAGGCCGGGTGCAGCACGCGCGCGACCTCGGGTCGCGTCGCCAGCCACGCCGCGAGCGTGCGCGCGGTGGCGTCGTGCGTGGCGTAGCGCAGGCCGATCGAGGGCAGCGAGCGCAGGATCAGCTCGGCGTCGTTGGCCGCCACGCCCAGCCCCAAGTGCATGTGCGTGAGCTTGATGCGCTCGTGCAGCGTGGCGTCGCGCGTCGTCACCGAGCCCATCAGCACGTCGCCACCGCCCGAGGGGAACTTGGTGAGCGCGTGCATGACGATGTCGACGCCCAGCTCGAAGGGCTTGAAGGCGATGCCCGCGCCCCAGGTGTTGTCGAGTGCCGTCGCCACGCCGCGCGCCTTGGCCGCGGCGATCAGGTTCTCGAGGTCGGGGAACTCCATGGTCACCGAGCCGGCAGCCTCCAGCCACACGAGCTTGGTCGCCGGGCCGATCATGAAGGCCAGGCCCGCGGCGTCCAGCGGGTCGTAGAGGCGGTGCGAGATCCCCAGGCGCAGCAGTTCGCTGCGCGCCATCTCGCGGTTGGGGCCGTAGACGTTGTCCGGCAGCAGCACCTCGTCGCCGGCCGAGAGCATCGCCAGGTTGACGAGCGCGATCGCCGCCAGGCCGCTGGGCACGAGCACGCACTGCCCGCCGCCTTCGAGCGCGGCCAGCCGCTCCTCGAGCAGGAAGGTCGTCGGCGTGCCGTGCAGGCCATAGGTGTAGCCGCTGCGCTTGCGCCAGTCGCGGCTGCGCATCGCCGCGACGTTCGGGAAGATCACCGTCGAGGCCTTGTAGACGCCGGCCTGCGGCGCCGTGAAGCCTTCGGGCGGCCGGTAGGGGTGATGGATCAGCGGGGTGACGTCGAAGTTGCTCATGGAAGTCATGGCAGTCGTGGCAGTCGGGGCAGTCATGGCAGTCGCGTGGCTCCTTGGAGGTGAAAACGCGGGTCAGATCGGCTGGCCGACGAGGTCATGCCCCTGCGCCGCAACGATGCGTGCGCGCGTGAACTCGCCGAGTCTGAGCGTCTTGCTCGCCTTCTCGGGCGGCAGCAGGTGCACGACGCCGTCGATCTCGGGCGCATCGGCGAAGCTGCGCCCGCGCCCGCCCTTGCGGCCGAGTGCGGGCGCATGATCGACCAGCACCTGCATGGTCGCGCCGACGCGGGCCTGCAGCTTGCGCACCGAGATCTCCTCGGCCACCGCCATGAAGCGCGCGCGCCGTTCCTCGCGCAGCGCCTGCGGCAGTTGCCCGGGCAGCTCGTTGGCCGCGGCACTCGCGACCGGCGAGTAGGCGAAGCAGCCGGCGCGGTCGATCTGCGCCTCGCGCATGAAGTCCAGCAGGTGCTCGAACTCGGCCTCGGTCTCGCCGGGGAAGCCGGCGATGAAGGTCGAGCGAACGACCAGCTCGGGGCAGGCCTTGCGCCAGGCGGCGAGCCGCTCGAGGTTGCGCTCGCCGCTGGCCGGGCGCTTCATGCGCGCGAGCACGTCGGGGTGCGAATGTTGCAAGGGCACGTCCAGATACGGCAGGATGCGCCCCGCCGCCATCAGCGGCAGCAACTGGTCGACCTGCGGGTAGGGGTAGACGTAGTGCAGGCGCACCCAGGCCTTGTGCGCGTGCGCAAGCTCACCGAGCGCCTCGCACAGCTCGAAGAGCCGCGTCTTGATCGGGCGCCCGTCCCAGAAGCCGGTGCGGTACTTCAGGTCGACGCCGTAGGCGCTGGTGTCCTGGCTGACGACGAGCAGCTCCTTGACGCCGGACTCGAAGAGCGCGCGCGCCTCGGTCAGCACCTCGCCGATGGGCCGCGAGGCGAGGTCGCCGCGCATGCTCGGGATGATGCAGAAGCTGCAGCGGTGGTTGCAGCCCTCGCTGATCTTCAGGTAGGCGTAGTGGCGCGGCGTGAGCTTGATGCCGGCCGCTCCCCGGAACTCCGCGCGCGCCTCGGGCACCAGGTCGACGAAGGGATCGTGCGGCTTGGGGACGGCGCGGTGCACCGCGTCCATCACCTCCTGCGTGGCGTGCGGGCCGGTGACGGCCAGCACCTTGGGGTGCACGTCCTGCACCAGCGTGCCGCCGTGCTGCCCGGGCTTGGCGCCCAGACAGCCGGTGACGATGACGCGGCCGTTCTCGGCCAGCGCCTCACCGATCGCGTCCAGGCTTTCCTTCACCGCCTCGTCGATGAAGCCGCAGGTGTTGACGATGACGAGGTCGGCGCCCTCCAGCCGCTTGCTCGTCTCGTAGCCTTCGGCGCGCAGCTGCGTGACGATCAGCTCGGAGTCGGTCAGCGCCTTGGGGCAGCCCAGCGAGATGAAGCCGACGGTGGGTGCGGGCGTGGGCTGGCGCATCGTCGCGCCGCTTGGAAACTCGGTGCTTGGCATGGCGCGATTGTCCGCGAACGCCCGCCCCGCGCTCGGCCCCGCACTCGACCCCGCACTCAGTGGGCCAGAACGCCTTGCAGGAAGCCCCGCAGCGCCTCGCGGTAGCGCGCCGGATCCTCCGACCACGACTCGACGTGCCGCGCGTGGCTGCGCAGGTAGGTCATGTCGGGGCGCAGCCGCGCCAGCTCGTCGCTGACGGACATCGGCACACGGCCATCCGCGCTGCCGTGCGAGTCGAAGAGAAAGCGCGGGCGCTGGGCGAACTCCGGCAGCGTATTCGTCTCGTCCAGGTCGATGCCCACGCGCCAGGGCGCGAGCCCGCTCGCCACCGCGGTCACCGCGCCGGTCAGCGGCAGCTTCTTCTGCTCGAGGAAGAAGCGCAGCACCGCGCGCATGTCCAGCGCCGGGGCGTCGAGCACCGCCGCGCTCACCGCGGCGGCCTCGGGCGCGCGGCGCAGGAACTGGCCGGTGATGGCGCCGCCCATCGAATCGGCCGCGAGAATGATGCGCCTGGCGCCGCGGCTGCGCGCGAACTGCACCGCCACCTGCAGGTCGCGCCACTCCTGCAGCCCGAAGGTGTAGTAGCCGCCGGGTGCCAGCGGCGCGCCGGCATCGTTGCGGTAGGCGTAGAGCAGCGTGGTGATGCCCAGCGGCCGCGCGACACTCAGGAAGCGGTAGCCGTTCTCGCGCCGGCCGCCGATGCCGTGCGTGTAGACCATCCAGGTGTCGCTGCTGCCGGCCTCGGGCGGGACGATCCAGGCCGGCAGCGGGCCGAGCTCGGAAGCGAGGGAGACCGTCTCGAAGCCCCAGCCGAAGGCCTTGCGCGGGTCGCCGTCGTAGTCCAGCACCAGCGGGTCGCGCGTCTGCAGCGTGACCCGCGTGAACGGGCCGCCGACGCTGACCATCTCCTTCACACCGCTCGACAGCATCCAGCCCACACCCAGGCAGTAGGCCGCCACCGCCAGCACGGCCAGCGCCAGCGTCCAGCCGAGGAACTGCTTCGTCCGCATGCCGCTCATCCGCGGCCCCCGCGACGCCCAGGACGCCCGCGACGCTGCACCGCGGCGGCGCCGTGCCGACGCCTCGCGCCGGCCATCACTCGCCCTTGGGCGATGCCGCCGGGAAGCCCGGCATGCCCGGGAACAGCGCGCCCTTCTGCAACTGCTCCTGCATCTTGTCGAAGAGCGCGCGCGACTGGTCGAGGTAAGGCGCCATCAGCCCCTGCATGAGCGGAGCCTGGGCGCCGAGGAACTGCGACCAGACCTCGGGCGTGAAGGCCTTGGGGTCGACCAGGCCCTTGCCCTGCGCCGCCAGGCGCTGCTGCAGCTCGGCGAAGGCACGCAGGTTGTGCTCGAAGAAGCCCCCCATCATGCCCTGCATGGCGTGGCCGTAGAAGCGGATGATCTGGGCCAGCGCCTCGGTGCTGAACATCGGCACGCCGCCGGATTCCTCCTCGAGGATGATCTGCAGCAGGATGCTGCGCGTGATGTCCTCGGCGGTCTTGGCGTCGCGGACCTCGAAATCCTCGGCCGCCATCACCATCGCCTTCACGTCGGCCAGCGTGATGTAGCTGCTGCTGCGGGTGTCGTAGAGCCGCCGGTTCGGGTACTTCTTCAGCACGCGCACGCCGCTGGCGCCGGCTGCGGGGTCGGGCTTGCGGCGGGTGGTCGGCATACGGCATGCTCCGGCGGGATCGTGCGGGCTTGGGCCGGGCATTCTAGGAGGCGCCCCGCGCGGCCCCGCAGGGGAGTTTCCCCGCCGCAGGACGATCGTAAAGCTTGATCAGAACCAGACGCTCGCGCCCAGGTTCAGGTAGCGCCGCCAGTAGCCGGCGCCGCCGCCGGCCACGCCGAGCCCCGCGCCGGATCCACCCGCGGCCAGGCGCAGGTGCAGTTCGGGCGAGACGTCCCAGCCCAGTTCGATCTCCCACAGATGGGGCGAGCCGTGGCTGCGCTGACCGGCCAGATCGGTTTCGCTGGCGCGGCCGAAGCCGACGCGCGCCTGCAGGTCGAAGGGGCGGAATTCGTGCGTCAGGGCGGCGTAGGCGCGCGCCTCGGCGTAGCGCCTGGGGTTCCAGTAGCCGCGGTCGACGTCGCGGTCCCCGGCGACGCGCTCGAAGGCCATGGCCACGACGCCCAGGGCGATGCGCGGCCGCGCGAGAACGCGGCGCTCGAGGCGCCCGCCCGCGCGCACGCGGGTGCTGCCGTCGTCGAAGCGCAGCAGGGCCGTCGAGCCGGCGACGAGCCACAAGGGATCGCTGCGTGACTCGATGGCCGCCGAGAGGACGTCGACGCGGACGCGGTGGGCGATCGCCCGCGGCGCCTCGACCAGCTCGCGCGTGGCTTCGCTGTCCACGCGCAGGCCGTCTTGCGGCACCCAGCGCAGGCGTGCACTGCCAGTGATCGGCGTCCAGCCGGGGAAGCGCGCGGCCGACAGCGACAGGCTCGGCCACAGCGTGCCGTAGGCGCCGTCCGGCTCGCCGACGCGCCAGCCGTAGAGCGCACGCACTTGCGTCGCCTTGGGCGCGCCCGCGGCGTCGTCCAGCCGCAGGCGGCGCGCCTGCAGCTCGGCGGTGGCGCCCGCCTGCGGATGCCAGCCGGCACCGACCACGGTCGCGTCCGCGGTGAGCTCGTCGCGATCCTCCGCGCGTTCGACGCCGAGGTAGGCGTAGGGCCGCAGCTCGCGGCGCACGCGGTACTCGCGCAGCCAGCGCGAGTCGGCGTCGGTCGGGTCGACCAGCAGCGGCCAGGCGCGTTCCTCGTAGCCGGCCCAGCGCCAGGCGCGCGCGAGGTCGGCGCGCTCGCCGGGATGCGTGGGTGCGGCCAGCGCGAGGAAGCCGCGCAGCGCGGCGCGATGCAGGCCGTTGAAGTTGAGCGCGTTGGCCAGCGCCCAGGCCAGCTCCCGATCGCCCGGCGCGCGCGCGACCAGCGCCTGCAGCTCGCGGATGGCGCCGGCCTCGTCGCCGTTCCACAGCAGCGACATCGCGTAGCGCCGCTGCAGCCGCGGATCGCTCGGGGCGAGGGCGTGCGCCTCGCGAAAGGCCTGCAGGGCGCCCGCCTGGTCGCCCAGCGCCTGGCGCGCCTGCCCGAGGCCGTCGAGCAGCTCGGCGCGGACCGCGCCGCTCGCCTCGGCCAGGCGCTCGCCGAACAGCGCCTGGGCCTGCGCGGGCTCGCCGCCCCAAAGGCTTTGCCAGGCCAGCGAGGGCAGGATGTCGGCGCGCCGCGCCGGTGCCAGCGCCAGCGCGCGCCGATAGAGTGCCGCGGCCTGCGCGTTGCGGTCGGCGAAGCCGTTCACGCGCGCGGCTTCGATCAGCAGATCGACGTCGTCGCCGTGGCGCGCCACGAGTTCGTCGAAACCCGCCAGCGCCTGCGGCCAGTCGCGCCGCTCGGCAGCGGCGCGTGCCTGGGCGCGCAGGCTCGCGGTCGAAATCGCGGGCGAAATCGCGGTCGCCGTCGCGGGTGCGACCTGGGCGACCCGGGGGGCCTGGGCGAGCTGGGCGAGCTGCCCAGCTCGAGCCAGTGCGTCGAGCCCGGCCAGCGCGAGCAGGCAGGCCGTCAGCAGCGCACGCGGGCGCGGCGGCTGCATCAGGCCGCGCTCCCGGTGCGCGCGGTGCTCCAGCGCACCGCCTCGCGGGCCGGCGCCCGCAGCAGGTAGGGCAAGGCGCGCACCGTGGTGAGCGCGAGAAAGGCCCAGTAGACCAGCGGGTACCACACCGCGTAGGGCAGGAAGCGGGTGATGCCGCGGTCGTAGCGGCGGTCGATCAGCACGCCGGTGAGCAGTTGCATCAGGCACAGCGTGGCGATCGCCATGCCCCAGAGGTTGGGGATGGGCGAGGCGCCCACCGGCGGCAGGCCGATGGCGTAGGACAGCGTCCACAGCGAGGCGAGGAAGACGAAGCACACCGACCACAGGATGGACAGCGAGGACTCGACGAACACCGGCCACAGGCGCCGGCTCTTCCAGGTGACCATCACGTCGGCGTGCTTGCGCAGCACTTGCGCGAGGCCCCGCGCCCAGCGCAGGCGCTGGCGCCAGAGGCCGCGCCAGGACAGCGGCACCGTCATCCAGCAGATCGCGCGCGGCTCGTAGCGCACGTCGTAGTGGCGCTTCTGCAGCTTCCAGGTGAGCTCGATGTCCTCGGTCGGCATGTTCGGGCTGTAGCCGCCGACGTCGATCACCGCACTGCGCCGCAGCGCCGCGACCACGCCCGAGACGGTGACGATGCGACCCCAGACGCGCTGCGCGCGGCGCAGCAGGCTGATGATCGACGAGAACTCGACCGCCTGCAGCCGCGCGAGGAAGCTGCCGGTGTTGCGCACGCGCGGGTTGCCGGTGACGGCGGCCACGCGCGGCGAGTCGAAGTGCGGCCCGATGTAGCGCAGCATCAGCGGGTCGGGCTCGGCGTCGGCGTCCAGGCCCATCAGGATCTCGCCGCGCGCCAGCGGCAGCGCGTCGTTGAGCGCCATCGCCTTGCCTTCGTTGACGGTCTTGCGCACCACGCGCAGGCGCGTGTCGCCCAGCAGCGGCTGCAGGGCGGCCAGCGTGCCGTCGCTCGAGCCGTCGTCGACGACGATGACCTCGAAGGCCGGGTAGTCCATGCGCAGCATGGCCAGCACCGAGCGGGCGATCACCGCCTCCTCGTTGTGCGCGGGAACGAGCACGCTGACGAAGGGCCAGTCGCGGTCGCTGGCCAGCGGATCCTCGACGCCGGCATCCTCCCAGCGCAAGCGGAAGATGAGCGCCGTGATCATCCACATGATGCTGGTGACGATCGGGTAGGCCGCGAAGAAGGCGAGCACGACCGCATACGGCCAGCTGTGCTGCAAGGCGTAGAGCGCAGTTTCGAGCGCGTCCTGGTTCACACGATCTCCTCGAGTGCGGGCGACGCCGCCTGCGCTGCGCCCGCGACGGCGACGAAGCGCTTCACCTCGCCCTCCACCGTGATGTCGATGCGCCGCGCCTGCGCGAGCTGCGCCCAGTCGGCGTCGATGCGCCGGCCGTTGAAGTCGGCGACGCAGCGCATCTCGACCGTCGTCACCGCGCGCCGCGGGCCCTTGCGGCGATGGATGCCGACGTTGTGCACGACCCAGCCGATCGTGATGACCGGCACCACCGCGACCGCGCCGAGCATCAGCCAGCGCAGCTCACCGAGCTCGGGGCGGCCGGCGGTGACGCGCTGCCAGCTCCAGGCAAAGAGCAGCCAGCCCGCGATCACCAGCAGGGCGTGCCAGAGCCGCCGCAGCGGCGGCAGGGCCTGCTGCGCTTCCTGCGGCGCGCGCGGTGCGCGCCAGCCGCGACCCGCGGGGGCTGCCTCGTCTGCCGGCGCAGGCGACTTCACCATCGCGCCACGCCACGGCGCGACCACGCCGCCGCACCGAGGGCCAGCGCCAGCAGCGCAAGAACCGAGGGCTCGGGGACGAGGTGGGCGAAGTTGTCGACCGGCACCAGCTCCCAGTCGCCGTCGCCGCGCGACCAGCGCAGGTCGACGACGCCGGCACCGAGGCGGTTCCAGCTGCCGAGCTCGAAGGCATAGAGGCCCTCGGAGAGCTGCAGGTTGTTGTCGAAGCCCAGGCGGTCACGCGGGTTGAGGAAGTCGCGGCCGATCTCGAGGGCCTCGTTGTCGGCGCCGATCAGGCGGAAGAAGAAGCCGTCGTCGAAGAGGACGCTGAAGTTGTAGAGCCCCGCCTCGGTGATGCGGATGAGGCCGTTGAACTGCGTCGCCCAGTTCATCTGGTCGGCCGCACCGGCTTCCTTGTCGCCGCAGTCGGCGCCCGTGACCGTGTTGCTGAAGAAGGGTGACAGCGTCGCCGCGCCCCAGGTGCCGGCGTAGCACTCGTTGTAGCGGGCATTGCCGAAGTTGATCTGGTCGACGATGCCGCCCCACTGCTGCACCGGCGCGACGCCGCCGCCCATCACCTGCTGCCAGTCGGCGCGGCCCCACAGGCCCGTGCCCCAGCCATAGCCGCCGATGGCGCTGCCGTTGCCGTACTCCTTCGTCGTATCGTTCCACAGCACCTGGCTGCCGTGCCAGGCGTTGTCGACGCGGCGGAAGTCGACCCGCGCCCCGGGCGCGGTGGCGACCGCGCCGCTGTAGAGCGGGTGGAAGACGGTCGGCGCGGCCAGGGCCGTGCCGCCGACGAAGGCGCTGCAGGCAGCGGCCAGCAGCGAGAAGCGCAAGGGGCGGCGGGCGGAAGAGGTGCGGTCAGCGTGCGACATGGCGGTGTGTGTAAGTAATTGAAACCTTG
>CAUJJO010000255.1 GCA_963205125.1 Pseudomonadota bacterium
CGCGCGACACGCTCGAGCGCCTCTCCAACCTCCTGGGCATCTACAAGAGCCTGCAGATCCTGCTGCCCGACGCGGCCGCGGCCGATGCCTGGGTGCGCCAGCCCAACCAGGCGCCGCTCCTGGGCGGGCGCAGCGCGCTCGAATGCATGCTGGGGGGCAACGTCAGCGACCTGAACCTGGTGCGGCGCTACCTCGACGGGGTGCGTGGCGGCGGCTGGTCCTAGGCGGGGCCGGGCGCAACCAGGCCCAACCAGGCGCAACCAGGCGCGATCGATGACCGAGCCCGAGCGCCGCCGCGTGCACTGGCCGCAGGCCTGCCGCATCCTGCCCACGCGCTACCCGGCCGTCACGCTCTTCGACCGCGTGGCCGACGCCGCCGATTTCGACGCGCTCTACGCGCTCGAGGCGATGACCAACGAGCGCGTGCGCGACGAGGTCGGCCAGATCCAGCGCGTGCCGCGCGAGCAGCGGCGCTTCGGCCCGGGCAGCAGCCCGATCATGGCCGCGTTCACGCACGTCAACCTGGACGGCAGTCGCTTCTCGGACGGCAGTTGGGGCGTCTTCTACGCCGCGCGCGAGCGGGCCACGGCGATTGCCGAAACGCGGCATCACCACGCGCGCTTTCTTCAGGCCACCGCGCAGCCGGCGATGCACCTGCCGATGCGCCTCTACCATGTCGCGATCGATGCGCGGCTGCACGACCTGCGCCCGCGCGTGGCCGCCTTCGAGGCCTGCCACGATCCCGACAGCTATGCCGCCTCGCGCGAGCTTGCACGGCGGCTGCGCGCCGCGGGCTCCGACGGCGTCGTCTACCGCAGCGTGCGCCGGGCCGGTGGCCAGTGCGTGGGGCTGTTCAACCCGCTCGGCGCACGCGACTACCTGCATGCCGCGTACCTGCTGTACGCCTGGGACGGGCAGCGCTTCACCGACGTCTACGAGAAGCTGTCGTGACGCACGTCGATTCGCGCTTCGGCGGCACCTCCCGCTTCGAGCGGCTGGACGCGCTGCGCGGGCTGGCCATCGTCTGGATGGCGCTCTACCACTTCGCCTTCGACCTCAACCACTTCGGCCTGCTGCAGCCGCGCCAGCATCCCAACGACGATCCGCTGTGGGTCGTGCAGCGCACGCTGATCCTCGGGCTCTTTCTCTTCTGCGCCGGGCTCGGGCAGGCGGTGGCCACCGGGGCGGGCCAGGGCTGGCCGCGCTTCTGGCGCCGCTGGGCGCAGGTGGCGGCGTGCGCGGCGCTGGTGAGCCTGGGCTCGTGGCTGGTCTTTCCGCGCAGCTGGATCGCCTTCGGCGTGCTGCACGCGCTGTGCCTGATGCTGGTGCTGGCGCGGCTGCTGGCGCCGCTGCGCGCGCGGCTGTGGCTGCTGGCGACCCTTGCGCTGCTGCTGCCGCTGCTGTGGCGCCACGAGGTCTTCAACGGGCCCTGGCTGAGCTGGACCGGCCTCGTCACGCGCAAGCCGATCACCGAGGACTACGTGCCGTTGCTGCCCTGGTTCGGCGTGCTGCTGGCGGGCCTGGCGGCGGGGCAGTGGCTGCTCGCGCAGCGCGCGCGCGTGCTCGCCGGGGACTTGCCGCGCGTGCTCGCCCCGCTGGCCGTGCTCGGGCGCTGGTCGCTGGCCTTCTACATGCTGCATCAGCCCTTCTTCTTCGGGCTGCTGATGGCCTGGACGCGCTGGCGCGGGCTGGCTTGAGGCGGTGGGGGGCGGGATCGCGCCTGCCGGCGCTCCTACAGCGAAAGCAAGCGGGCTGCGGCCCTGCAGGAGGCGCGATCGCACGTTCGCTGTAGGAGCGCCGGCAGGCGCGATCGCACGCTCGCTGCAGGAGCGCCGGCAGGCGCGATCGCACTTTCGCTGCAGATGCGACACCCGCTACAGCTGCCGATCGCGCGCCAGCGGCGGGTTGCGCGCGAAGTAGCGGCGGATGCCGGTGGCCATCGCCCGCACCAGCTCGGCGTGGTAGGCGGGGTCGCGCAGCTTGTCTTCTTCCTGCGGGTTGGAGATGAACGCGGTCTCGACCAGGATGCTCGGCACGTCGGGGGCCTTCAGCACGGCAAAGCCGGCCTGCTCGACCTCGCGCTTGTGCAGCCGGCCGACGCGGCCGATGCGCCAGAGCACCTCGCGCGCGAGCTTGAGGCTGTCCTTGATCTGCGCGGTCGTGCTCATGTCGAGGATCGCCCGCATGACCTGCGCGTCGGCGACGTCGACGTTCACGCCGCCCACGCGGTCGGCGTTGTTCTCGCGCTCGGCCATCCAGCGCGCGCTGGCGCTGCTTGCGCCGCGTTCGCTGAGCGCGAAGACGCTTGCCCCGCGCGCGTCGGGGCGGATGAAGGCGTCGGCGTGGATGGAGACGAAGAGATCGGCCTGCACGCGCCTGGCCTTGCGCACGCGCTCGTGCAGCGGCACGAAGTAGTCGCCGTTGCGGGTCAGCATGACGCGCAGGTTGCGCTGCTTGTTCAGTTCCTCGCGCAGCGCGCGGGCGATGGCCAGCACGGCGTCCTTCTCGCGCAGGCCGGTCGGGCCGATCGCGCCCGGGTCCTCGCCGCCGTGGCCGGGGTCGACGGCGACGATGATGAGCCGCTCGGCGCTGGCCCGCTCGGCCTCGGTCGGCGGCGCGACGACCTGCGGGGCCGGCGTCGTCTGCGGCGGCGCGGAGGCCGCAGCGCCCGGTGGCCTGCCGCGGTCGATGCGCGCGATCAGGTCGCCCAGCGCGTCCTGCACCGCCTGCGCGGCCTGCACCTCGGCGGCCTCCTTGTCGCGGATCAGCGCCAGCAGCGGATCGCGCTCCTGCACCGGGTAGAGGTCCAGCACCAGCCGGTGCTGGTAGGCGGCCACCGGCGGCAGCGCGAACTGCTGCGGCGTCACCGGCTGCTTGAGGTCGAGCACGAGGCGCACCACGTGCGGCTGGAACTGGCCCACGCGCACGCCCGCGATGTAGGGGTCGTCCGGGCGGACCGAGCCGACCAGCTCCTTGAGCGCCGGGTCGAGCCCGAGCCCCTCGATGTCGAGCACCAGCCGGTAGGGCCCCTCGGTGAGGAAGTGCCGCGCCGCAAGGGCACGATCGCTCTCGATCGTCACGCGCGTGTAGTCCGCCGCCGGCCACACGCGCACCGCGACGATGCCCGCGCCGCGCGCGAGCTGCGCCGTGCCCAGCAGCAGCACCACGCTGCCGAGCCCGCGCAGCGCGCCGCGGCGCCCGTTCACGGCAGCAGCTCCAGCCCGCGCGGCGTGCAGGCCTGAACCTGCACCTGCCGGGCATCGTCGTCGCCGACCGTGATCAGCAGGCGCAGGTCGGGCAGCGGCAGCACGGCCTGGGCCTTCTGCGGCCACTCGGCCAGCTTGAGCCCGGGCGCGGCGAAGAGCTCGCGAAAGCCGGCGTCCTCCCACTCGCGGGGGTCGTCGAAGCGGTAGAAGTCGAAGTGCGAGATCGCCAGATCGCCCGCAAGGTAGGGTTCGACGACGGCGTAGGTCGGGCTCTTGATGCGCCCCTGCACGCCCAGCGCGCGCAGCAGGTGGCGCACGAAGCTCGTCTTGCCGGCGCCGAGCTCGCCGTGCAGCTCGAGGTAGGCATCGCGCAGCGCCGGGCGGGCGGCGAGCGCTTGCGCGAAGCTCGCGCAAGCGGCCTCGTCGGGCCAGGCGAGACTGCGCGTTCCTAGAATCGGCGCATGCCTCATTCGCGGGAAATCGACGGGCCGCGGCTCGTGCAGCAGCTGCGGACTTGGGCGCATGAGCTTGGATTCTCCCAGATCGGGGTCGCGGCGGTCGACCTCTCGGGCGCCGAAGCGGGGCTGCTGGCGTGGCTCGCGGCGGGCTTTCACGGTCGCATGGGCTACATGGCAGCGCATGGGCTGAAGAGAGCAAGGCCGGCCGAGCTGGTTCCCGGCACGCTGAGCGTGATCACCGCGCGCATGGACTATCTGCCGGCCGACACCGCAAGCGGCTGGCAGGACGGTGAGTGGACGCGCCTGCAGGAGCCCGGGCGGGCGCAGGTTTCACTCTACGCGCGGGGCCGCGACTACCACAAGGTGATCCGGCCGCGGCTGCAGCAACTGGCCGAGCGGTTGCAGGCGGAGATCGGACCGCTTGGCCATCGCGCGTTCAGCGACTCGGCGCCGGTGCTCGAGGGCGAGCTCGCCTCGCGCAGCGGCCTGGGCTGGCGCGGCAAGCACACGCTGGTGCTGCACCGCCAGGCCGGCTCGATGTTCTTCCTCGGCGAACTCTTCGTCGACCTCGCCTTGCCGCCCACCGAGCCGGTCTCGGCGCATTGCGGTCAATGCCGCGCCTGCATCGACGCCTGCCCGACGCAGGCCATCGTCGCGCCCTACCGGGTCGACGCCAGGCGCTGCATCTCCTACCTGACGATCGAGAACGACGGCCCGATCCCGATCGAGCTGCGCGCGGCGATCGGCAACCGCATCTACGGCTGCGACGACTGCCAGCTCGCCTGCCCCTGGAACAAGTACGCGCAGCGCACGCTGCTGCCCGACTTCGGGCCGCGCGCCAAGCTGGCGCAAGCCTCGCTGCTCGAACTCTGGGCCTGGCGCGAGGACGAGTTCCTGCGCCGCACCGAGGGCAATCCGATCCGCCGCATCGGCTGGTCGCGCTGGCGGCGCAACCTCGCGGTGGGCCTGGGCAACGCGCTGCGCGCAAGCGGCGATGCCGTCATCGCCCGCGCCCTGGCCGCGGCGCGCGAGGAGGCCGACCCGCTCGTGCGCGAACACATCGACTGGGCGCTGGCGCAGCGCGCCGATTCGCCGGAGGGCGGCTGAACGCCTAGCCCGCGTGCAGCGCCTGCAGGGCGGAAAGGGCCAGCGGCAGGCCGGCCATGCCGATCAGCGTGGAGACGGTGATCAGCCCCGCGACGTAGCTGCCGTGCCCGCCCATGCGCACGGCCAGCACGTAGGCGCTCGATGCGGTCGGCATCGCCGCGAAGGCGACGACGACGAGCTGCTGCGGCAGCGGCAGGCGCAGCCCCAGCGCCAGCGCGATGCCCGCCAGCGGCAGCAGCAGATGGCGGATGGCGAGCAGCGCGGCGGCCAGTCCCGGCCCTTCGCGCAGCGCGCCCAGACGCAGGCCGGCACCCACGGCCATCAGGCCCAGCGGCAGTGCCGCCGAGCCCACGCGCGTGGCGGTGTTCATCGCCAGCTCCGGCAGGCGCAGCCCCAGCGTGTTGAAGACCAGGCCTCCCACCGTGGCGAGGATCAGCGGATTGCGCGCAAGCTCACGCGCAAGGCCCTGGCCGCCGTGGCGCGCCAGGGGCCAGACCGCCGCCACGTTCACGATCGGCACGCACAGCGACATGATGAGCCCGATCCACGCCAGGCCCTGGCCGCCGGCCAGGCGCTGCGCCAGCGCCAGCGCCACGTAGCTGTTGAAGCGAAACGCCGTCTGCGCGCCCGAGGCGTGCAGTCGCGCATCCACCCCCGGCACATGGCGCAGCGTGTAGGCCAGCCCGATGCCCACCAGCACCACGCCGACGCCGCAGGCCGCCAGCGGCAGCAGCTCGCCCGGGCCCTGCGGGTTGCGCACGATGGAGGTGAACAGCAGCACCGGGAACAGCAGGTAGTAGACGAGCCGCTCCGCGCCGTCCCAGATCGGCCGGTTCAGCGGCGTGTGCCGGCAGACGAACCAGCCCAGCAGGATGAGCAGGAAGTCGGGCAGCAGCAGCGTGAGGAGGTCGGCCATGCGGCGCAAGTGTGCCAGCCGGCGCAGGGGCCACGACCCGGCGGCGTCCGGCGCGCACGCCGCGGTCGACAATCGGCGCCATGCACGCTGAGAGCCAGGCGGCGATCGACCGCTTCATCGACGCCCTCTGGATCGAGGAGGGCCTGGCGCCGCTGACCCTTGCGGCCTACCGGCGCGACCTCGCGCTCTACGCGTCCTGGCTGCAGCAGCGCGCCGGCAAGGCGCTCGACGCCAGCCTCGAGAGCGACCTGCTGGCCTACATCGGCGAGCGCCACGCGGCCACGCGGGCGAGCACCGCCAACCGGCGGCTGGCCGTGTTCCGCCGCTACTTCCGCTGGGCATTGCGCGAGCGGCGGCTCGCCGCCGACCCCACGCTGCGCCTGCAGGCCGCGCGCCAGCCGCTGCGCGTGCCGCACAGCCTGAGCGAAGCGCAGGTCGAGGCGCTGCTGGCCGCGCCCGCGGTCGACACGGCGCTTGGCGAACGCGACCGCAGCATGCTCGAACTGATGTACGCCAGCGGCCTGCGCGTGAGCGAGCTCGTCGGCCTGAAGACCGTGCACCTGAGCCTGAGCGAAGGCGTGCTGCGCGTGCTCGGCAAGGGCTCGAAGGAGCGCCTGGT
>CAUJJO010000256.1 GCA_963205125.1 Pseudomonadota bacterium
CTCGCGCCGCCAGGCCGAGCTGATCGAGGCGAATGAACCCGGCGGCGTCGCGCGGCGCTTCATCGAGGGCACCCGGCCCAGCCTGGAGGCGCAGCTCGTCAACCTCGCCGACGAGATCGCCTACAACGCGCACGACATCGACGACGGCGTGCGCTCGGGCCTGCTCGAGGTCGCGCAGCTCGACGATCTCGCCGGCATCGGGCCGCTCTGCCGCGAGGTGCTGGCCGAGCACCCGGATCTGCCGGGGCAGCCGCGGCGCCTGCTGTTCGAGGTGCTGCGCCGCATGCGCACGCGGGACCTGACGGACCTTGCGACGACCACCGCGGCGGCGCTCGACGCCGCGGCCCCGACGAGCGTGGACGACGTGCGCCGCCTGCCCGCGCTGGCCACGCTGTCGCCGCAGCGACGGGCCGCGTGCGACGAGCTCAAGAGCTTCCTGCTGCACGCGCTCTACCGCCATCCGCAGGTGGTGGCGACCACCGATGCCGCGCGCGAGGTGGTGCGCCGCCTCTTCGACGCCTCTCGCGCGGCGCCGCAGGAGATGCCGGCGGACTTTGCCGCGGCCGCGGAGCGCGAGCGCGCGGTGGCCGACTACATCGCCGGCATGACCGATCGCTTCGCGCTGCGCGAATTCCAGCGGCTGACCGGCGAGCAGGCCTTTCCCTCGGCGCTGCATCCCGGCCTGGCCGGCGTGCGCGGCGTGGCGGCGCCGGCCGGGTCGGCGGCCGCCGGCGACGCCCGTACGTCGCGCTGAAGCGTCGCGCGGGCGATGGCACGACAGCCGCGTCTTTCGCTTCCGGGCGTCGTGCACTTCCTCGTGCAGAAGGGGCACAACGGCGGCGCCATCGCGCGCGACCCGGCCGATGCCGAGCAGTTGCAGCGCATCCTGCGCGAAGCCGCGCGTGAGCACCGGGTCGCCTTGCACGCCTTTGCGCTGCTGCCGGGGCGCCTGCTGGTGCTGGGCACGCCGGCAACGGCCGAAGGCATCAGCCGCCTGATGCAGGCCATCGGCCGCCGCCACGCGGCGGCCTTCAACCGCCGCCACGGGCGCAGCGGCGCGCTCTGGGACGGGCGCTTCCAGTCGACCCTGGTCGAGGACGGCGAACCGACGCTGCAGGTTCTGGCCCTCATCGACGCCGATCCCGCCGCCGATGGACAGCGGCCGCTCGCCAGCAACCGCGCGCATCGCTGCGGTGGGCCGCGCGATCCGGAGCTCGTCGATCCGCCCGCCTACTGGCAGCTCGGCAACACGCCCTTCGAGCGTGAAGCACGCTACCGCGAACGGCTCGTCGACGCGCTGCCCGAGGCCGCTCAGCTCGCCTTGCAGCGCGCGCTGACGCGCAGCGCCGCCTACGGCTCGGCCGCTTTCGTCGCGCGCATGGCTTTGCTGGCCGGGCGGGAACTGCAGCCGCGGCCGCGTGGGCGCCCGCCGCGTGCACGCTGAGCGAAGTGCTGAGCGAAGCGTCCATATTCACTCTGACCCCATTAAAAATGGCATGCCGACTTCTCATCTATTCAATTAGTTCTGACCCCATTTAATTTTCGTTGTGATCGATGCTGCACTGCGATAGGCTCGCGCTCCCTTGCCTCCTGCGACGGAGTCCGACGTGTCCAGCCAGCCCCTTGCGGCGCTTCCAAGCCAAGCCTTCGCCGACGCCGAGCGTCATGGCCTCTACGCTGCCAGCCGCGAGCACGATGCCTGCGGTGTCGGCTTCGTCGCCGACATCAAGGGACGCAGGTCGCACGCCATCCTCGAGCAGGGCCTGAAGATCCTCGAGAACCTGGACCACCGCGGTGCCGTCGGCGCCGACCCGCTGATGGGCGACGGCGCGGGCATCCTGATCCAGATCCCCGACGACTACTACCGCGCCGAGATGGCGGCGCAGGGCGTCGAGCTGCCGCCGCCGGGCGAGTACGGCGTGGGCATGATCTTCCTGCCCAAGGAGCACGCGAGTCGCCTCGCCTGCGAGCACGAGCTCGAGCGCGCGATCAAGGCCGAGCGCCAGGTGCTGCTGGGCTGGCGCGACGTGCCGGTGGACCGCGAGATGCCGATGTCGCCGACGGTGCGCGCCAAGGAGCCGGTGATCCGCCAGGTCTTCATCGGCCGCGGCGACGACGTCATCGTCCCCGACGCGCTCGAACGCAAGCTCTACGTCATCCGCAAGACCGCGAGCGCGGCGATCCAGAGGCTCGAGCTCACGCACAGCCGCGAGTACTACGTGCCCAGCATGAGCTGCCGCACGGTCATCTACAAGGGCCTGCTGCTGGCCAACCAGGTCGGGCGCTACTACCGCGACCTCGCCGACCCGCGCACCGTCTCGGCGCTGGCGCTGGTGCACCAGCGCTTCTCGACCAACACCTTTCCGGAGTGGCCGCTGGCGCACCCCTACCGGCTGGTCGCGCACAACGGCGAGATCAACACGCTCAAGGGCAACTTCAACTGGATGCGCGCGCGCGAGGGCGTGATGAAGTCGCCGGTGCTCGGCGACGACCTCGCCAAGCTCTACCCGATCAGCTTCGAGGGCCAGAGCGACACGGCGACCTTCGACAACGCGCTCGAGCTGCTGGTGATGGCAGGCTACCCGCTCGCGCACGCGGCGATGATGATGATCCCCGAGGCCTGGGAGCAGCACGGCCAGATGGACGAGCGCCGCCGCGCCTTCTACGAGTACCACGCGGCGATGCTCGAGCCCTGGGACGGCCCGGCGGCGATGGTCTTCACCGACGGGCGCCAGATCGGCGCCACGCTGGACCGCAACGGCCTGCGTCCGGCGCGCTACATCGTCACCGCCGACGACCTCGTCGTCGGCGCCTCGGAGTCCGGCGTGCTGCCCATCCCCGAGCACCGCATCGTCAAGAAGTGGCGGCTGCAGCCCGGGCGCATGCTGCTGATCGACCTCGAGCAGGGCCGCATCGTCGAGGACGAGGAGCTGAAGACGCAGTTCGCCTCGGCCAAGCCCTACCGGCAGTGGATCGAGAACGTGCGCATCCGCCTCGACTCCATCGTCGGCGAAGGCCTGCCCGCGCCCGCGCCGCGCGAGAGCCTGCTCGACCGCCAGCAGGCCTTCGGCTACACGCAGGAGGACATCAAGTTCCTGCTTGCGCCCATGGCCAGCGCCGGCGAGGAGGCGATCGGCTCGATGGGCAACGACGCGCCGCTGGCCGTGCTCTCCGAGCGCAGCAAGCCGCTCTACAACTACTTCAAGCAGCTCTTCGCGCAGGTCACCAACCCGCCGATCGACCCGATCCGCGAGGCCATCGTGATGTCGCTGGACAGCTTCATCGGCCCGCGCCCCAACCTGCTCGACATCAACGCCGTCAACCCGCAGATGCGCCTGGAGGTGCTGCAGCCCGTGCTGCTCGAGCAGGACATGGCGCGCCTGCGCGCGATCGAGCGCTACACCAGCGGCAAGTTCAAGAGCCACACGATAGACATCACCTACCCGCTCGCCTGGGGGCGCGAGGGCATCGAGGCCAAGCTCGCCTCGCTGTGCGCCGAGGCGGTCGATGCCATCGGCTCGGGCCACAACATCCTGATCCTGAGCGACCGCGCGATGGACCGCCGGCAGCTCGCGATCCCCGCGCTGCTGGCGCTGTCGGCGATCCACCACCACCTCGTGCGCGAGGGCCTGCGCACGACCGCGGGCTTGGTCGTCGAGACCGGCAGCGCGCGCGAGGTGCACCACTTCGCCGTGCTCGCGGGCTTCGGCGCCGAGGCCGTGCACCCCTACCTGGCGATGGAGACGATCGCCGCCATGCACGCCGAGCTGCCGGGCGCGCTCTCGGCCGAGAAGGCGATCGCCAACTACGTGAAGGCGATCGGCAAGGGCCTGTCCAAGGTGATGTCCAAGATGGGCATCAGCACCTACATGTCCTACTGCGGCGCGCAGATCTTCGAGGCCATCGGCCTGCAGCGCGACTTCGTCGAGAAGTACTTCCGCGGCACGGCGAGCCAGGTCGGCGGCATCGGCGTGTTCGAGGTCGCGGAGGAGGCGCTGCGCCTGCACGCCGCGGCCTTCGGCGCCGATCCGCTGCTGGCCGACGCGCTGGATGCCGGCGGCGACTACGCCTGGCGCACGCACGGCGAGGAGCACATGTGGACGCCCGATGCGATCGCCAAGCTGCAGCACGGTGTGCGCGCGCCCGAGGGCGGCAACTTCGAGTCCTACAAGGAATACGCGCAGATCATCAACGACCAGAGCCGGCGCCACATGACGCTGCGCGGCCTGTTCGAGTTCCGCGTCGACCCGGCGCGCGCGGTGCCGCTGTCGGAGGTCGAGCCCGCCGCGGAGATCGTCAAGCGCTTTGCCACCGGCGCGATGTCGCTGGGCTCGATCAGCACCGAGGCGCACGCGACGCTGGCCGTGGCGATGAACCGCATCGGCGGCAAGAGCAACACCGGCGAGGGCGGCGAGGATCCGGCGCGCTACCGCGCCGAAATGAAGGGCGAGGCGCTCGCGGCGGGCCGGCGGCTCTCCGACGTGCTGGGCGGCCACGTCGTCGAGTCCGACTACGAGCTGCAGGCCGGCGACAGCCTGAGGAGCCGCATCAAGCAGGTCGCCTCCGGCCGCTTCGGCGTCACGGCCGAATACCTGGCCTCGGCCGATCAAATCCAGATCAAGATGGCGCAGGGCGCCAAGCCCGGCGAGGGCGGCCAGCTCCCCGGCGGCAAGGTCTCCGAGTACATCGGCTTCCTGCGCTACAGCGTGCCGGGCGTGGGCCTCATCAGCCCGCCGCCGCACCACGACATCTACTCGATCGAGGACCTGGCGCAGCTCATCCACGACCTGAAGAACGCCAACCCGCGCGCTGACGTGAGCGTGAAGCTGGTCTCCGAGGTCGGTGTCGGTACCGTCGCCGCAGGCGTGGCCAAGTGCAAGGCCGACCACGTGGTCATCGCCGGCCACGACGGCGGCACGGGCGCAAGCCCCTGGTCGTCGATCAAGCACGCCGGCACGCCCTGGGAGCTGGGCCTGGCCGAGACGCAGCAGACGCTGGTGCTCAACCGCCTGCGCGGGCGCATCCGCGTGCAGGCCGACGGGCAGATGAAGACCGGGCGCGACGTCGTCATTGCCGCGCTGCTGGGCGCCGACGAGGTCGGCTTCGCCACCGCGCCGCTGGTCGCCGAGGGCTGCGTGATGATGCGCAAGTGCCACCTCAACACCTGCCCGGTCGGCGTCGCCACGCAGGACCCGGTGCTGCGGCGCAAGTTCGCCGGCCGCCCCGAGCACGTCGTCAACTACTTCTTCTTCGTCGCGGAAGAGGCGCGGCAGATCATGGCGCAGCTGGGCGTGCGCCGCTTCGAGGACCTGATCGGCCGCACTGAGCTGCTCGACACGAGGAAGGGCATCGCGCACTGGAAGGCGCGCGGGCTGGACTTCGGCCGCATCCTGCACCGCGTGGCGCCGGCCGAGGGCGTGGCCACGCGTCAGCGCGAGCAGCAGGACCACGGCCTGGCCCACGCGCTGGACGTGAAGCTGATCGAGCGCTGCCGGCCGGCGATCGAGCGCGGCGAGAAGGTCCAGCTGATCGACCAGGTGCGCAACGTCCACCGCTCGGTGGCGGCGATGCTCTCGGGCGAACTCGTCCGCCACCATCCGCAGGGCCTGCCCGACCACACCATCTTCATGCAGCTCGAGGGCACGGGCGGGCAGAGCTTCGGCGCCTTCCTCGCGCGCGGCATCACGCTCAACCTGATCGGCGACGCCAACGACTACACCGGCAAGGGCCTCTCGGGCGGACGCATCATCGTGCGGCCCTCGATCGAGTTCCGCGGCGACGCCACGCGCAACATCATCATCGGCAACACCGCGCTCTACGGCGCCACCAGCGGCGAGGCCTTCTTCCGCGGCGTGGCCGGCGAACGCTTCGCGGTGCGCCTGTCGGGCGCGACCGCGGTCGTCGAAGGCACGGGCGACCACGGCTGCGAGTACATGACCGGCGGCACCGTGGTCGTGCTCGGGCGCACCGGGCGCAACTTCGCCGCCGGCTTGTCCGGCGGCGTGGCCTACGTCTTCGACGAGGACGGCGGCTTCGCGCGCCGCTGCAACACCAGCATGGTGGCGCTGGAGCCGCTGCTGCCCGACACCGAGCAGGCCGGCGAGGCCGCGGGCCGCCACGAGGGCGTGGCCGACGAGGTGCTGCTGCGCCGCCTGATCGAGGACCACCACAAGTGGACGGGCTCGCTGCGCGCGCGCGAGATCCTCGACCACTGGGCCGATTCGCGCGAGCGCTTCGTCAAGGTCTTCCCGCACGAGTACAAGCGCGCGCTGGCCGAGCGCGCCGCGGCACCGCCGCCTGCGGCAGCGGCTGCCGCCAAGCCGAGTGTCGATGCGAGCGTCCGCGAGACCGCGGCCGCCCGCGCCTGAGGAACCGGAGCGCTGAACGACATGGGCAAGATCACCGGCTTTCTCGAGTACGAGCGCCAGGAAGAGCGCCATGAACCCGTGGCGCTGCGCCTGCAGAACTGGCGCGAGTTCGTGCACGGCCTGGACGCGGCGCAGGCACGCATCCAGGGCGCGCGCTGCATGGACTGCGGCACGCCCTTCTGCAACCACGGCTGTCCGGTCAACAACCTGATTCCGGACTTCAACGACCTCGTCTACCGCGACGACTGGAAGCGCGCGATCGAGGTGCTGCACCGGACCAACAACTTCCCCGAGTTCACCGGCCGCGTCTGCCCCGCGCCCTGCGAAGCGGCGTGCACGCTGAACTTCAACAGCGTCGCGGTGGGCATCAAGTCGATCGAGCACGCGATCATCGACCGCGCCTGGGCCGAAGGCTGGGTGCGGCCGCAGCCGCCTGCGCAGGCCAGCGGCAAGTCGGTGGCCATCGTCGGCTCCGGCCCGGCGGGTCTGGCGGCGGCGCAGCAGCTGGCGCGCGCCGGGCACGCGGTGACGGTGTTCGAGAAGAACGCCCGCGCCGGCGGCCTGCTGCGCTACGGCATCCCCGACTTCAAGCTGGAGAAGCGGCACATCGATCGCCGCATCGAGCAGATGCAGGCCGAGGGCGTGGTCTTTCGCACGAGCGTGCGCATCGCCGGCCTGCCCGCCGACGCGCGCATCCACGACGAGTCGACGCAGACGCTGGCCGCCCAGTCGCTGCTGAACGACTTCGACGCCGTGCTGCTGGCCGGCGGCGCCGAGCGCTCGCGCGACCTGCCCGCGCCGGGCCGCGAACTGGCCGGCGTGCACTTCGCGATGGAGTTCCTGCCGCAGCAGAACGCCGCCGTGGCCGGCGACAAGGCCAAGGCTCCCAAGGGCCGCCTCAGTGCCGCGGGCAAGCACGTCATCGTCATCGGCGGCGGCGACACCGGCAGCGACTGCGTGGGCACGAGCAAGCGCCAGGGTGCCGCCAGCGTCACGCAGTTCGAGCTGATGCCGATGCCGCCCGAGCACGAGGACAAGGCGCTGACCTGGCCCTACTGGCCCTACAAGCTGCGCACCAGCTCGAGCCACGAGGAGGGCTGCACGCGCGAGTTCGGCATCGCCACCAAGGCCTTCCTCGCCGGCAGCGGCAAGGCGCGCGGGCAGGTCGCGGCGCTGGAGACGGTCGACGTGCGCTGGCAGGACGGCCGCATGAGCGAGCTGCCGGACAGCGGCCGGCGCTGGCAGGCCGACCTGGTGCTGCTGGCGATGGGCTTCACGGCCCCCGCGGCCGAGCTGCTCGAGGCCTTCGGCGTCGAGCGCGACGCCCGCGGCAATGCGCGTGCCGGCACCGACGATGCACAGGGCTACCGCACGAACGCCGCCAAGGTCTTTGCCGCCGGCGACATGCGCCGCGGCCAGAGCCTCGTGGTGTGGGCGATCCGCGAGGGCCGCCAGGCCGCGCGTGCCATCGACGCCTTCCTGATGGGGCACAGCGTGCTGCCGCGCTGAGCGGGCCGCGGCCCGCGGCCTGCGGGAGCGCGTGCGAGAATCATCCGCCTCCCTTTCATGCGTGGCCGCTGGGCCGCATCTGCTGGCTTGAAGTCCGACGCCTTCATCGAGATCGACCACGTCACCTTCGGTTACGACGAGCGGCGCACGATCCTCTCCGACCTGAGTCTGCGCTTCATGCGCGGCAAGGTGACGGCGGTGCTGGGCGGCTCGGGCTGCGGCAAGACGACGCTGCTGCGCCTGATCGGCGGCGTGCACGGGGTGAACAAGGGCCGCGTGGTGTTCGACGGCGAAGTCGTCGACGCGCAGGATCGCGCCCAGCTCTACCGGCTGCGGCGGCGCCTGGGCATGCTGTTCCAGTTCGGCGCGCTCTTCACCGACCTGAGCGTCTTCGACAACGTCGCCTTTCCGCTGCGCGAGATGAGCGACCTCGCCGAGCCGATGATCCGCGACATCGTGCTGATGAAGCTCGACGCGGTGGGCCTGCGCGGCGCCGCGGGGCTGAAGATCAGCGAGGTCTCCGGCGGCATGGCACGCCGCGTGGCGCTGGCGCGCGCGATCGCGCTGGACCCCGAGCTGATCATGTACGACGAACCCTTCGCAGGGCTCGACCTCGTCAGCATGGGGGTCGCGGCCAAGCTCATCCGCACGCTCAACGACGTCACCGGCGCGACCTCGCTCGTCATCTCGCACGACGTGCCGCAGTGCATGGCGATCAGCGACTGGGTGGTGCTGCTGGCCGCGGGCGGGCGCCTCGTCGCCGAAGGCACGCCGGCCGCGCTGATGGCCTCGACCGACGCCGAGGTGCGGCAGTTCGTGCGCGGCGAGCCCGACGGGCCGGTGAAGTTCCACTACCCGGCACCGGGCATGGCCGAGGACTTCGGCCTCGGGGTGGCCTCTTGAGCGACTTCCTCGCGCTCCTGGGTGCGCGCGCGCTGGCGGTGCTGCGCGGCTGGGGCCGTGCTGCACTCTTCTTCGTCGACCTGCTGGGCGCGCTGCTGCCGGCGCTGCGCCGCTTCGACCTGGTGGTGGCGCAGATCCACGCCATCGGCAACCGCTCGCTGGTCATCATCCTCGCCTCGGGCATGGCGGTGGGCTTCGTGCTCGCGCTGCAGCTCTACAACACCCTGATCACCTTCGGCGCCGCGGAGTCGCTGGGCCTGGTCGTCAACCTCTCGCTGGTGCGCGAGCTCGGGCCGGTGGTGACGGCGCTGCTCTTCGCCGGCCGCGCCGGCACCTCGCTGACCGCCGAGATCGGCCTCATGAAGGCTGGCGAGCAGCTCTCGGCGCTGGAGCTGATGGCCATCGAGCCGCGCCAGCGCGTGCTCGCGCCGCGCCTGTGGGCGGGCATGATCGCGATGCCGCTGCTGGCCATCCTGTTCTCGGCGATCGGCATCCTCGGGGCCTGGCTGGTCGCGGTCGGGCTGATCGGCATCGACGCGGGCAACTTCTGGTCCATCCAGCAGAGCGGCGTCGACGTCTGGCGCGACGTCGGCAACGGCGTCGTCAAGAGCGCGGTGTTCGGCGTCATCTGCACCGCGGTCGCGCTCTACCAGGGCTACGAGACCGAGGCCACGCCCGAAGGCGTGGCCTACGCGACGACGCGCACGGTGGTGGTGTCCTCGCTGGGCGTGCTGGGCATGGACTTCATCCTGACGGCGCTGATGTTCACCACCGGCCGCTGAGGGCCGACGCGAGCGCAGGGAGCGATCGAATGACGAAGCGAAATACCGAGATCCTGGTCGGCCTGTTCGTGCTGCTGGGCCTGCTGGCGCTGGTGTTCGTGGCGCTGAAGGCGGCCAACCTGACGAGCTTCAGCAGCGGCGCCACCTACGCGCTGACGGCGCGCTTCGACAACATCGGCGGCCTCAAGGTGCGGGCGCCGGTGCGCAGTGCCGGCGTCGTCGTCGGCCGCGTCACGTCGATCCGCTTCGACCCCAAGACCTACCAGGGCGTGGTCACGCTGGCGGTCGACCAGCGCTACACCTTTCCGCAGGACTCGGCGGCCAAGATCCTCACCGCCGGGCTGCTCGGCGACCAGTACGTCGGCCTCGAGCCCGGCGGCGACGACACCGATCTCGCGCCCGGCGCGAACATCGCGCAGACGCAGTCGGCAGTGGTGCTGGAGAACCTGATCGGGCAGCTCATGACCGACAAGGCCGCCGAGGTCGGCACCGCGCCGGCACCGAAGAAATGAAGCGCCTGCTGTCATGGGCGCTCGCGGTGGCGGCGCTCGCGCTGGCGGCAGGCTGCGCAAGCGTTCCCTCCGGCGAGGCGTCGCAGGCCGCGCAGGACTTGCAGGCCCTGCAGGCGGAGCCGGCAGCGACGAGTCCGGCGGATCCCTGGGAGCGCTGGAACCGCAAGGTCTTCGCCTTCAACGAGGCGCTCGACGAGGCGGTGCTCGCGCCGGTGGCGCGCGCCTGGCACGACCACGTGCCGCAGCTGCTGCGCACCGGGGTGTCGAACTTCTTCGGCAACCTCGGCGACGTCTGGTCGGCCGTCAACCACCTGCTGCAGGGCAAGGTGGGCAGCGGCGCGGAGATGGGCATGCGCGTGCTCAGCAACACGATCTTCGGCCTGGGCGGCATCCTCGATCCGGCGACCGAGATGCGCCTGCTGCGTCGCAGCGAGGATTTCGGCCAGACGCTGGGCGTCTGGGGCCTGCCGCCCGGGCCCTATCTGGTGCTGCCGGTGCTTGGGCCCTCCTCGGTGCGCGACGCCGTCGGCGTGCCGCTGGACCGCTACGCCAGCGCCCCGTCGGTCTACTTCGACGTGAACGCCTTGGCGGCCTCGGCGCTCGAGCTCGTCAACGTGCGGGCCGAGCTGCTGGCGACGACGCGCCTGGTCGATGAGGTCGCGCTCGACAAGTACAGCTTCGTGCGCGACGCCTACCTGGCGCGGCGCCGCGACCTCGTCTACGACGGTGCACCGCCGCTTCCGACGTTCGACGACGATTTCGACGACGCACCGCCTGCGCCGTCTCCGCCGCCCGCGCCGCCCCCGCCTCCGTCCCGCCCGTGACGCGTCCTGGCCGCGCCTGTGAACCGCGCGCACGGCCCGCGCGTTGTAGATCGATGTTCGCCCGCACCGGCCTGCCGGCGCGTCCCTCTGCCACCAAGGAGAAGACACGGTGTTGAAGAAGCTGCTTGCCACGGCCTGCCTGGGCCTCGTGATGGTGGCGCCCGCGCTGGCGCAGGACACGCCCGATGCGCTGGTCAAGCGGATCTCCGGCGAGGTGCTCGACGCCGTCAAGGCCGACCCCGCGCTGCAGGCCGGCGATGTCGAGAAGATCATCCAGCTCGTCGACGCCAAGGTCATGCCCAGCGTGAACTTCGAGGTCATGACGCGCTCGGCGGTCGGGCCGCAGTGGCGGCAGGCCACGGCCGAGCAACGCGGCAAGCTGCAGGCCGAGTTCAAGTCGCTGCTGGTTCGCGTCTACTCGGGCGCGCTCACGCAGGTCAAGGACCAGACCGTGGCGATCACGAAGACGCTGGCGGTGCCGCAGAGCACGCAGGTCGTCGTGCAGAGCGAGGTTCGCGGCAAGGGCGAGCCGATCAAGCTCGACTACCGGCTCGACAAGTTCGCCGACGCCTGGAAGATCATCGACGTGAACGTCGGCGGCATCTGGCTGGTGACGAGCTACCGCTCGCAGTTCGCCCCGGTGCTCGGCAAGGGCGGCATCGAGGGCCTCATCGACACGCTGGTCGAGCGCAACAAGACCGCGGCAGCCGGCAAGGGCTGAGCGGCGACGGCGCCCGCGCACGATGAAAACCTTCACCCTGCCTGCGCAGGCCACGCTGGCCAATGCCCGCCTGCTGGAGCGCGAGATCGACGCCGCGGTGGCGGCGGCCGACGCCGACGGCCTGTGCCTGGACGCCGCGGCGCTCGCCGAATTCGACACCTCGGCGATCGCGCTGCTGCTGCACGCGCGGCGCGCCGCTCTTGCCCGCGCGCTGCCGCTGCGCCTGCACGGCGCGCCGGCCAAGCTGCGCGAGCTGGCGCGGCTCTACGGCGTGCTGGCGCTGCTGCCGGGCGAGGACGCGGCGGCAGCGCCCGCGGGCGGCTGAGACTGCTCGGGGCAGGCGCCCGCGCAGGGCGGCACCTGCAAGGCCTGTTCGCGCAGGGCCTGCTCGCGCAAGGCCTGTTCGCGTGCCTCGTCGGGCAGCAGGCGGTTGCCGTCCTCGGGCCGGCCCCAGCTGCCGGGCTGCGCCGCGCCGACGAAGACGTTGTCGCGCAAGCCCAGCGCGGCGTCGCCGGGCAGGCGATCGGGCCAGTGGCGCACGAAGTAGACCGGCTGCGCGTTGTCGCTGAAGGCGTGGTTGCCTTCGAAGCGCAGCCGGCTCTGCGGATGCGCGTTCCCTTCGGCGCCGTAGGCCAGGAGCGCGAGGTTCTGCGCCCGCGCGCTCTTGCCGAGCAGGTTGCCGCGCACGCAGGCCAGGCCGCCGTTGGGCAGGTCGATCTCGTAGGAGGCCTCGCCGTCCTCGCCGTCGACCAGGCGGTTGCAGAGGATCTCGCTGACCGCAGCGCGCGACTTCAGCAGGTGGCCGCGCCAGCCGCCCGAGAAGTCGCTGTGGCGCACGCGCAGATGGGCGATGCGGCCGACGTAGAGCAGGTGGTGCAGCATGCCCTCGTGCCGCGGCGCCTGCCCGAAGCGGCAGGCCTCGATGTCCAGGCGGGCGTCGTCGCGGTTGGCGCTGAGCAGGCCCATCTCGTTGTCGAAGAAGGCGCAGTCGCGCAGCGCCAGCTCGCCGCGCTCGAAGCGGATGCCCGCGCCGTTGCCCGCGGGAACGCGCGCGCCGCGGAACTCCAGGCCTTCGATCCGCACCGCGCTCGCGCGCACGACCAGCAGCGCCTTGCCCTCGGCGTGCGCGCCGTCGGCGTGCAGCACCGCGCGGCCCGCAGGGGCGCACAGCCTCAGCCCGTGCTGCGTGATCACGGCGGCCTGGCCGTGGTGCGCGCCGGGGTCGAGCTCGACCGTGTCGCCGTCACGCGCCCTGGCCAGCACCTCGGGCAGGCTGTCGCCCCGTCGCAGGTGCAGCGTGCGCGCCTGGGCCCGGGCCGGCCGCGGCGCCGGTCCGGCCACGAGCAGCGGCAGCGCGAGCAGGCGGCGGCGCTTCATGAGGACATGCGGGTCGGCAGGCGCCGCCGTCGCAGGCGCGGCGCGCGCTACTGCATCGCGCCCGGCGACCAGGCCTTGGGCGGCGTGATCGGCTGCGTGCCGCGCGGCAGCTTGAACTGCGCCGTGGGCTGCAGCGACTGCCCGCCGCCATGGCCCGCGGGCTGGGCGCTGCCGCGCCAGCCGGAGGCTTCGGTGAGGCCGAAGTCCAGCGCGTAGATGTTGTTCAGCGCACGGCGGCGCAGCGCCCACACGTTGCCGCGGAACTCGCCTTCGGTGAAGGGGCTGAGCATGCCCAGACCCAGCGTCACGTTGTTGATCAGCTTGACCTCGGTGGCCGCGGGCAGCCTGTCCTTGAAGACGCGCACGAACCAGGACGGCGGCCAGGGGTTGCCCACCATGGTGTTGTGCGCGAGGTACAGGCCGCTCGTGGGCCATGCGTTGCCCTCGGCGCCGAAGGCGACCATCACCGGGTTCCGGCCCTTGGCGCCCTGCCCGATGACGTTGCCGACGACCCAGGCCAGGCCGCCGTTGGGTAGGTCGATCTCGTACGAGGCCTCGCCCTCCTCGCCGTCGTAGATCAGGTTGTAGGCGATGCGGCTCTCGCGCGCGCGGCTCTTCACGAGGTGGCCCTCGAAGCCGCTGTAGAAGCGGCTGCCCCGCAACGTGAAGCGCCCGATGCGGCCGACGTAGAGCAGGTGGTGCAGGCCGCCCTCGATGCGCGGCGCGAGGCCGAACTCGCTGTCCTCGACGACGAGTTCGGCGCTCTCGTCGTTGCCGGTGAGGATGCCGACCTCGTTGTCGAGGAACACGCTCTCGCGCACGGTCAGCTTGCCGCGCTCATGGCGGATGCCCGCGCCGTTGGCGTCCTCGGCGCGCGCGCCGCGGAACTCGAGGTTCTCGACGGTCACCTCGCCGCCGCGCACGACGAGGATCGCCTTGCGCTCGGCCAGCGGCCCCTTGGCACGCAGCTGCGGCCGCTCGGCCACCGCGCGGATCGTCAAGCGCTGCTGCGTGACCACGCCCTGCTGGCCCTCGTAGACGCCCGGCATGAGGGCGATGGTGTCGCCGTCCGCCGCCTTGGCCAGCGCTTCGGCGAGGGTCAGCGAGGGCGCCGTCGGCCCGACCAGCAGGGTTTCGGCAAGACCCGGGCGGGGCAGGGCACAGCCCAGCAGGGCAAGGCAGGCCAGCCAGCGCGGCCAGGGCAGGGCGGGATTCATGGCCGGCGATTCTCACCGGCTTTGGGCGTCGGCCACGAACCGGTGCCACGGCGCCTGGCGCCGCCCCCGACTCGCGGGGTCATTCCTGACGAGACGGGCCCCCATCCCCCGCGAACAGGGGGATGGCAAGGCATCAGTTATGGCCAGAATGCGATCTCAGTAGTACCAATGAGATACCACATCCCCGTGGGCCCGACGCCCCAAGGTTCGTGGCACGTCCTCGCGCGGGCAGCGCGGCCCCCAACGACTCAGGAGCGAAGCTTGACATCCCGACTCTCCCTCAAGACCCTGCCTGTCCTCGCCCTGCTGGTCGCGGGCGCGGCGCAGGCCTCCGTGGCCCCGGCGCCTGCCGTGGCCGTCGATCTCGGCCCGGCCTCGGGCTACAGCGGCTTCTTCTTCGGCAACGTCACCGGTGCGGCCGACGTCGAGGGCCGCCTGGCCGTCGGCGGCAACATGACGACCGGCTTCGACGTCGGCTACCGCAACGCCTACGGCAGCACCGCGCCCTCGCTGGTCGTCGGCGGCAACGTCAACCTGAACGCCGGCACGATCTACAACGGGCCGAAAGCCAACGTCGACACCAACGCGACGATCGGCCCTGCCGCGGCGACCTGGATTCCCGGCAACGTGAAGATGGGCGACATCGTCTACGGCGGCACGCTGAGCTCGCCGGACTGGCGCTACGGCAGCGCCACGAAGAACGGCTCGTTCATCGATTTCGCGGGCGCCTACACGCAGCTGAGCGGGCTGTCCGCCCAACTGGCAGGCCTGGGCGCCAACGGCAGCTGGTCGCTCGGTGGCGGCGGCGTCCAGCTCGTCGGCGATGGCGCGTCGGACCTGCAGGTCTTCAACCTGGGCAACACCGCGCTGAAGGACATCACGCTCAGCAACATCAAGGCCGGCGCGCACATCGTCATCAACAGCACGCTCTCGAGCGCCGTCTTCAGCGGCAATCTCGGCGGCGATCTGGGCTCGTCGACCGACGGCCTGGCCGGCTACCGCGACCGCGTGCTCTTCAATCTCTCCAACGCCTCGGCCGTGCAGGTCAACACCTTCGTGAACGGCAGTGTGCTGGCGGTGAACGCGGCGGTCAGCGGCAGCGGCCACCTCGAGGGCACGCTGGTTGCGAACTCGCTTGGCCTGCGCGGTGACGGCGCCAAGCTCGAACTCGGCTACGAGCCCTTCGTCCCGACGGCGCCCGTCCCCGAGCCGGAGACCTGGGCGATGATGGCGGCAGGCCTGCTGGTCATCGGTTCGCTGGCGCGTCGCCGCCGCATCGGCTGAACGCCGCATGCGCCCGGCGCCTGCCGGGACGAACGCCCTGCCCGCCGGGCCCGCGCGCAAGCGCGGGCCCGGCCTCCTTCGTGGCTTCGTGCCATCGTGATGGCGTGTTGCGATTGACAGCGCCGCGGCACGCATGCTTGAATGACCGTTCAATCAATGGACGAATGAGCGCACTGCTGCGGCGGGCGCCGCAGCAGTCGCGATGATCCTCACTGAAGCGCAGGCCTCGATTCGGCGCCTTGCGCGCGATTTCGCGCGCGAGCAGCTTGCCCCCCATGCCGCCGAGTGGGACGCGAACGCGAGCTTCCCGCGCGAGGCACTGCGCCGCATGGGCGATCTCGGCCTGATGGGTGTCACGGTGCCCGAGGCCTGGGGCGGCAGCGGGGCCGATGCGGTGTCGCTCGCGCTGGCGCTCGAGGAGATCGCCGCGGGCGACGCCTCCTGCGCTACGGTGATGAGCGGCCACAACGCGGTCGGCTGCATGCCCATCCTGCAGTTCGGCAGCGAGGAGCAGAAGCAGCGCTTCCTGCGCCCGATGGCGCGCGGCGAATGGCTCTCGGCCTTCTGCCTGACCGAGGCGCACGGCGGCTCGGACGCGGGCGC
>CAUJJO010000257.1 GCA_963205125.1 Pseudomonadota bacterium
CTTAACATTCCATGAGCATTCAAAGTATCTTTCAGACCAGCTAAACCATCCAGACCCAACAAAGCTCCAGCGCCCCCTTCAGGACCCCTTCCCTTCATCCGGCCTGCACAGTCCGCTCTCAAGCCCTTCCGACCCTCGAACGCCCACGCTTATCGGCTGTAGATTGTTAAAGAACACGATGCGAGGCGAGGCCCCGAGGGCCGTCGATCGCAATCCGATGCAATCAGCGAAGACATCGATTCTGACATTTTCTTCAAAACCGAGTCAAGCGTCTGGTCTTTCTTGTGACGCTGCCGTGACAGGCGCGTCGGTCGGAAGACCACCCGGCGCAGCGAACGCCGGGCCGCGGCCCTGTTCTCTGTCCACCGTCCATCCTGAACTCAGGGGACGCGCCAAGGCTGCAGCGGGACGCGGATGTTAGCACCCCGCTTGGCGTCGGACAACGATGACGAATCGATCTGACCTGCGCGGTCGATGACCCCGTCAGGCGGGCGTCGCGCCGTTGCCCAGCCATTGGGCGCTCGCTGCGGCACAGTCCTCGGCCTCGAGCACGCGTGGCAGCAGGGCCGCCAGGCGGCGGGTGTCGGCACGAAGAAGCTTCTGCTTGACGGTGGCGATGCGGGACGGATGCATCGAGAAGCTGCGCAGGCCCATCGCCAGCAGCAGCGGGGTGAAGGCAGGATCGGCGGCCATCTCGCCGCACACGGCGACACCGCGGCCCATGCGATCGGCCGCGGCGATGGTGTGGGCGATGAGCTGCAGCACGGCCGGATGCCAGGGGTCGTAGAGGTGGGCGACGGACTCGTCGGCGCGGTCGATCGCCAGCAGGTACTGCACGAGGTCGTTGGTGCCGATCGAGACGAAGTCGAAGTGGCGCAGCAGCGCCTCGACGCGAAGCGCCGCGGCGGGCACTTCGATCATGGCGCCCAGTTCGACCGGCCCATAGGGCTTGCCGGCTTCGTCGAGCTGCCGGCGGGCGCGCTCCAGGGCCTCCAGCGTCGCGCGCACTTCGCTCATGTGGGCAACCATCGGGATCAGGATGCGTACCCGGCCGAAGGCGCTGGCGCGAAGGATGGCTCGCAGCTGCTGGCGAAACATCCCCGGCTCGGAGAGGCTCCAGCGGATCGCGCGCAGGCCCAGCGCCGGGTTGAGCGCCTGGCCGTGGCGCAGCTCGGCGGCGGTGAGGCGGTCCAGCGGCTTGTCCGCGCCGATGTCGACGGTGCGTATCGTCACCGGCAGGCCCTTCATCGCGAGCACGGCGTCGCGGTAGGCCTCGAACTGCTCGTCCTCGGCGGGCAGGTCGTCGCCGCGGTTCATGAAGAGGAACTCGCTGCGAAAGAGTCCGATGCCGACGGCGCCGGCCTGCAGCGCGGCGGCCGCGTCGGCGGGCATCTCGATGTTGGCCAGAAGCTCGATGGGCTGACCGTCGAGGGTGACTGCCGGGGTGTGGCGCAGGCGGTCGAGGCGGGCGCGCTCGAGCTCGCTGTGGCGCTGTCGGAAGCGGTATTCCTCGAGAACGATGGCCGGCGGGTCGACGATCACCACGCCGGCGTCGCCGTCGATCACGATCCAGTCGTCCTGACGCACCAGGCGGCTGGCTTCACGCGCGCCGACGACGGCCGGGATGTCCATGCTGCGGGCGACGATCGCGGTGTGCGAATGCGTTCCGCCGACGTCGGTGACGAAGCCGGTGAAGACGCTGCGCTTGAACTGCAGCATGTCGGCCGGCGCGACGTCGCTGGCGACGAGCACGAGCGGCTCCTCGCCGCCGAAATCGCGCGTCGTGCCTTCGCCGCCGCGCAGCGGCTGCGCGCGGCCGCTGGCCCGCGCCAGCGACTGCAGCATGCGCTCGACGACCTGTTCGACGTCGGCCTTGCGCTCGCGCAGGTAGTCGTCGTCCATCTCGTCGAACTGCCGCGCCAGCACTTCGAGCTGGGCCGACAGCGCCCATTCGGCGTTGTAGTGGCGCTCGACGATCCACTGCCGCGTCGCGGCGGCGAGCATCTCGTCGCGCAGCAGCATCAGGTGCACGTCGAGCAGCGCCGGCAGCTCCGAGGGCGCATCCGCCGGCAACTCGGCCTGCAGCGCGGAGAGCTCGGCGATCACCGCATCGCGCGCCACGCGCAGCCGCTGGATCTCGGCGTCGACCTGGTCGGGCGCGACGAAGTAGTGCGCCACGTCGACCCGGCTGGAGGCCACCAGCACCGCGCGGCCGATGGCCACGCCGCGCGAGACCGCCAGGCCGAAGATCTGGATGCTCATCGCGGGTCCATGAGGCGAATGGCGGCCGGTCGGACGCTATTCGCCCTCGCCGAAGCGATCGTCGATGAGCGCGCGCAAGGCCTGCATCGCCGCCGCCTCGTCGGCGCCGTCGACCTCGATCTCGATCGACGTGCCGACCCCTGCGGCCAGCATCATCACGCCCATGATGCTCTTGGCGTTGACGCGCCGGCCGTTGCGCGCGAGGTGCACCTCGCTGGCGAAGCTGCCGGCCAGCTTGGTGAGCTTGGCCGACGCGCGCGCGTGCAGCCCGAGCTTGTTGACGATGACGATGCTGGACTTGATCATGCGCAGCCCTGCCCATGTGCCGGCGGTGGCGCGTCCGGGAGCGATTGCCCGGGCTCGAGCGCCATGATCCCCTGCACCGCACCGTGCAGGGCACGCTGCGCGAGCGCCTCCAGCGACTCGTGGCGGTAGCACAGCGAGCGCCAGAGCATCGGCACGTTGACGCCGCTGACCACGCGCACGTGCACGCCGTCGGCCACCCGCTGGGCGACGTTGCACGGCGTCGCGCCGTAGGCATCGACGAGGATCAGGGTGTCCTCGGCGCCGGCCGCCTGCAGGCGCTGGCGCAACTGCGCTTCGAGCGCCGCGGCGTCCTGCGACGGCAGGGCGTCGATCGTCTCCATCGCGGCAGCGCACTCGGGGAAGGTATGCATCGCCACCTCGCGCAGCGCCGAGGCGAGCGGCGAGTGGGCCAGTAGGAGGATGCGCGTCATGTCGTGCTCGCTTGCCGCCGATTATGGGCATGCCGCCCCGGCCCGGCGACGAACCACAGCCAGCTCGCCAGCGCGAGGGCGCCGAGGCCGCCGACGGTGAGCCGGAACGCCTGTGGCGCGTCGTGGCCGGCGGCGCGCAGCAGGTCGATGCTCGCACCGATGCCCCACTGAAGCGCGAAGACGCCGACGAAGATCACCAGGTTGTAGGCCGACAGCGCGCGCCCGGCCATGTGCACCGGATAGGCCTGCGCCAGCGCGGGCTGCCCGAAGGCCACCATCGAAGTCGCCACGCACCAGGCCATCCAGTGCCAGGCGCGCGCCGCCTCGGCCAGCCAGGCGTTGAGGCACAGCAGCGCGGCGCTCACCGGCACGCCCACGGCCAGCAGCCGCTGCACGCTGACGCCGCGCCGCAGCAGCCAGGGCATCAGCGAGCCCCAGGCGAGGAAGGCGCAGAGCATGCCGACGTTGACGAGCAGCAGGCCGCGGCTGGCCTGCTCGGCCGACCAGCCGCAGACCTGCGTCAGCCAGGGCCCGATCCACAGCGCCTGCAGGGCCAGCAGCCCGCCGTGCAGCACCAGGCCGATCGGCGCCATGCGGATGAACTCGGGGCGCCGCACGATGTCGCGGTAGCGCCCGGGGGCCTCGCCCGCGGCGACCGGCCGGCGCGGGCCGTCCGGCGGCAGGCGCAGCACGATCGCGGCGATCGCCAGCGCCAGAAGCACCGCCGTGCCCCAGAACACGCCGCGCCAGCCCAGCCGCGGCAGCAGGAACTGCACCGGCACCGTCGAGGCCACCATGCCCAGCGACCCGGTCATCAGCATCCACGAATTGCAGCGCAGCTCGAGCTCGGGCGGGAAGTGGCGCCGGAAGTAGGTCAGCGGCGCCATCAGGCAGGCGGCCACCCCCATGCCGATGAGCAGGCGCCCCAGCACGAGCTGGGCGAAGCCGCCCGCGGCGGCGAAGACCGCGCAGCCCAGCACCGCCAGCATCAGCAGCACCTGCTCGACGCGCCGCGGCCCCCAGGCGTCGAGCGCGGATCCCAGCGGCAACTGCAGCAGCGCAAAGCCCAGGAAGTAGGCGCCGGCGAGCAGGCCGAGTTCGGCGGCGCCGAGCGCGAACTCGCCGCTGAAGCTCGGCGCCAGCGTCGCCGTCACGGCGCGCAGGAGCGCGGAGAGGAGGTAGGCGAGCGCGAAGACGAGAAAGGGCGTCAGCCATCGCGGCGGCACGGGCGCGGGCCCCGCCTGCAGCCTGTCGTCCGCCGCGTCAGGCGTCATGGCGGCGAGGCGCGCGCGCCGGCAAGGAAGGCCTGCAGCGCCTCGTCGCCGAGCTTCGGCCCGAGGGCCGTCACCTGCACCACCACCGTGCCCCGCGCATAGAGCAGCACGGCCGACTGCAGGGCGCTGCCGTCGGGCCGCTGCCCGCTGATTCGGTAGCGCCCGGCCGCGGCATGGCCGCCCGCGCCGGGGACCCCCTGCGGCTGCGGTGGCGCGAGTGCCGCGCCGAGGTTGGCGTGCGCGGCCGCCGCCAGCGCCTGCAGCGCGCCGGGCACCTGCGCCGGCTCGGCCAGCCGCAAGGCCGACAGCGCCCAGGTCACGCCCGCGGCGTCGCACACGTAGAGCACGAGCAGCCGCGGCTGGCCCTCGAGCACGACCCGCCGCTGCTGACGCGCGGGCTTGCAGGGGAAGAGCTGGCTCACCCCGGCTTCGTCGACGCGGATCTCGCGCCAGTCGAGCGCGGGCGCGCAGCCGGCCAGCAGCGCGCCCAGCGCGAACCGCGAGATCAGGCCCAGGACGCGCCCCATCGTGGCATTATCCCGGCCGAAACCGTGCAGCCGCGCGCCCGGGCCAGGCGACGCGGCGCGAGCGCGCCGATCCCCGGGTCAAGGGATGGACGCCCCGGTGCCACGTCGCGATCATCCCCGCCCAAATCCCCCGGGCCGCCCGATGGGCTGCGCCCGGGCTCTTGCGCATCCACCATGCCATGACCGTCGCCGGCAAAACCCCGTTTCCTGCCGCTGCTGACCAGACCCGCCCGCCCGCGACCGCAAGGGCCGAGCCGGTCGAGGTGCCTGGCAGCCAGGCCCTGCTCGGGCAACTCGGCAGCGAGGTCGCCACGGCGCTCTCGGCCGCCCTCGAGCAGGTGACGGTGATCGCCACCACCGGCAAGATCAGCCGGCAGGGCCTGCGTGACCTGCGCGAGCAGATCGAACGCGCCCGCCGCGCCGGCATCATGGGCCAGCAGGTCGAGCGCCTGGGCAGCGGGCGCGTGCGCCAGGCGGCCGAGCGGGTCGACCTCACCGCCGTGCTGCGGGAGGCGCTGCAGCAGCACCGGCGCCAGGCCGAGGCGCTGGGCATCACGCTGCGCCCGTCGCTTGCGCCGGCGCAGGTGATGGCCGATCCGGCGCTGATCGTCACCTTCATCGAGACGCTGCTGAGCTGGGTCTTCGAGCACGCGCGCTCGGCGGTCGAGTTGCGCCTCGAACTCGGCGGCTGGCCGGTGCGCGCAGGGCTGGCCTGCAGCCTGCGCCACCTCGGCGACGACGAGGTCGACCGCAGCCTGCTGGTCTTCGGCGGCTCGCGCCTGCACACGATCTCGTGGCGGCTGCTGGAGCAGGCGGCGCACACGATGGAGCTGCCGATCGAGCTGGTCGAGGACGGCGTGAGCGCCCGGCTGGCGATCGAGTTCCCGCGCACCGTCAACGACCCGAGCGAGGTCGCCGCGCTGCGCGACCGCAGCGCGGGCGAGCAGCAGGGCATCAACTCCAAGCCGCTGGCCGGCAGCCACCTGCTGGTGGTGGCGGCGCGGCGCGAGACCCGCGCGCTGGTGCGCGACGCGGTGCGCCACATGGGCCTGATGCTCGACTACGTGAACACGGTCGACGAGGCCCGCCAGTTCTGCAGCGCCGGCCTGCCCCACGCGATCCTGCACGAGAGCGCGCTGGGCGGCGAGCGCTTCGAGCGCCTGCGCATGGACCTGCTGGGCGAGATGCCCAAGCTCGTCTTCATCGAGCTGGCCGAAGAGGGCCGCGGGCTGCAGACGCGCGAGATCGGCGATCGCATGTTCAGCCGCATCGGCCGTGACACCCTCGTCGAGTCGCTGCCGGCGGCCCTGATGTACGAGCTCTCGCGCCCGCGCTGAACCCCCGCCGGACGGCTGCACGGGGCCGATTCGCGCGCGGCGCGGGCGACACCGTCGACGGCGCCGTCGCCAGCGCCCAGCTCGTCAGCGTCCAGAAGGATGCGACTCCTAGAATCGCCGCGCATGCACATTCACGTCCTGGGCATCTGCGGCACCTTCATGGGTGGCCTCGCGGCGCTGGCACGGGAAGCCGGGCACCGCGTCACCGGCTGCGACGCCAACGTCTACCCGCCGATGAGCGAGCAGCTGCAGGCGCTGGGCATCGAGTTGATCGAGGGCTGGTCGGCCGCGCAGATGCGGCTGGCGCCCGACGTCTTCGTGATCGGCAACGTCGTCAAGCGCGGCATGCCGCTGCTGGAGGCGATCCTCGACGCCGGTGCACGCTGCACCAGCGGGCCGCAGTGGCTGGCCGAACACGTGCTGCACGGCCGCCACGTGCTGGCGGTGGCCGGCACGCACGGCAAGACGAGCACGAGCTCGATGCTCGCCTGGATCCTCGATCGCGCCGGCCTCGAGCCGGGCTTCCTGATCGGCGGCGTGCCCCTGAACTTCGGCGTCTCGGCACGCCTGGGGCGCGGCCAGGCCTTCGTCATCGAGGCCGACGAGTACGACACCGCGCTCTTCGACAAGCGCAGCAAGTTCGTGCACTACCGCCCGCGCACCGCGGTGCTCAACAACCACGAGCACGACCACGCCGACATCTTCCCCGACCACGCCGCCATCGAGACGCAGTTCCACCACCTCGTGCGCACGGTGCCCGCGCACGGCCGCATCGTCGTCAACGCGCGCGACGCCGCCTTGCAGCGCGTGCTGCAGCGCGGCTGCTGGAGCGTGCTGCAGCGCTTCGGCGCGCCGGCCGACGAGCCCGGCACGCTGTGCGCGCGCGGCGAGCCGCACGCCTTCGATGTGCGGCGCGACGGCCGCGCGATCGGCCGCGTCGAGTGGGCGCTGATCGGCGAGCACAACCAGCTCAACGCGCTGGCGGCCATCGCCGCGGCCGAGCACGTGGGCGTGGCCCCGGCGCAGGCCGCGCAGGCACTGGCCAGCTTTTGCAACGTCAGGCGCCGCCTCGAGCTGCGCGGCGAGCCGCGCGGGGTGCGCGTCTACGACGACTTCGCGCACCACCCGACGGCGATCCGCGAGACCCTGCACGGCCTGCGTCGGCGCCTGGCGCTGCCCGCGCCGTCTTCGGCAGGCGCTGGCGGCGAAGCCATCGGGCGCGTGCTCGCGGTGTTCGAGCCGCGCTCCAACACGATGAAGCTCGGCGCGATGAAGGCACAGCTGCCGTGGGCGCTGCAGGACGCCGATC
The DNA here is from genome assembly GCA_963205125.1 of Pseudomonadota bacterium. Taxonomy (GTDB): domain Bacteria; phylum Pseudomonadota; class Gammaproteobacteria; order Burkholderiales; family Burkholderiaceae_C; genus Rubrivivax. The sequence continues at coordinate 7,447 of CAUJJO010000257.1, forward strand.
GCGCCTACTGCCTGCAGGGCGACTACGGCTGGAGCGCGCGCGAGGCGCTGGCGCCGCTGGGCGCGCGGGCGGTGGTGGCGGACACGGTCGATGCGCTCGTCGCCGCGATCGCCCGCGATGCCCGGCCGGGCGACCACGTCGTCTGCATGAGCAACGGCAGCTTCGGCGGCATCCACGCGCGGCTGCTGGACGCACTCGCCTCATGAGCCCGGCGACGCACGGCGCGCGCCCGCGCCCGTCGCCCACGGCCGCCGTGCCTGCGCGGCTCACCTCTTCACCGTTCTGGACTCCCTGAGACTGACACCATGAGACTCGAAAACAAGGTCGCCATCATCACCGGCGCGGCGCAGGGCATCGGCCTTGCGACCGCGCTCAAGTTCGTCCGCGAGGGCGCGATCGTGCACCTCTGCGACGTGCACGCGGGCGCGATCGACGAAGCGCTTGCGCAGTGTGCCGACGCGGCCGGCCGGGGCGAGCGCGCCTTCGGCCATCTCGTCGACGTCACGCAGCGCGAGCAGGTCGACGCGATGGTGGCCAAGGTCAAGGCCGCGCACGGGCGCATCGACGTGCTCGTCAACAACGCCGGCATCACCAAGGATGCGCGGCTGCAGAAGATGAGCCTGCAGCAGTTCGACAGCGTCATCGACGTCAACCTGCGCGGCGTCTTCCACTGCGCGCAGGCGGTGGCCGACACCATGGTCGCGCAGGGCAGCGGCGTCATCCTCAACGCCAGCAGCGTGGTCGGCCTCTACGGCAACTTCGGGCAGACCAACTACGCCGCGTCCAAGTTCGGCGTCATCGGCTTTGCCAAGACCTGGAGCCGCGAGCTCGGCCCCAAGGGCGTGCGCGTCAACGCCGTGGCGCCGGGCTTCGTCGAGACGCCCATCCTCGAGACCATCCCCGACAAGGTGCTGCAGCAGCTGCGCGACCAGGTGCCGCTCAAGCGCCTGGGACGCGCCGAGGAGATCGCCAACGTCTACGCCTTCCTCGCCAGCGACGAGGCCAGCTACATCAACGGCACGGTGATCGAGGTCTCGGGCGGCATGTCGGTCTGAGGGCCCGCCGGCTGGGCCCGGCGTCCGGCCGGGCGCGCTCGGCGACAATCGCGGCGTGAGCTACGCATTGTTCGACGAGGCCGGCAAGTTCCTGGCCGGGCGCGTGTTGTCCGAGAGCGAGAGCGCCGTCCAGCTCGAGCTCGACTCCGGCAAGCGCGTGAAGGCCAAGGCGGCCAACGTGCTGCTGCGCTTCGACAAGCCCGCCCCGGCGGAATTGCTGCAGGGCGCGCAGGCGCTGGCGCAGGAGATCGACCTCGACCTGGCCTGGGAGTTCGCGCCGGCCGAGGAATTCGGCTTCGCCGAACTCGCCGCCGAGTACTTCGGCGTCGGCGCCAGCGCCCTGCAGCAGGCGGCGACGCTGCTGCGCCTGTTCGAGGCGCCGCACTACTTCCGCCGCGCCGGCAAGGGGCGCTTCCGGAAGGCGTCGGAGGAAACGGTCAAGGCCGCGCTGCTGGGCATCGAGCGCAAGCGCCAGCTCGCCGCGCAGATCGACGCCTGGGCCGGGCAGATCGCGCAGGGGCAGTGCCCGCCGCCGGTGCGCGAGCAGCTCTATCGCATCCTCTTCAAGCCCGACAAGAACGGCGCCGAGTACAAGGCCGTCGTCGAGGCCGCGCGGCGCACGCAGCGCTCGCCACTCGAGCTGCTGCAGGCCGCGGGCGCCATCGACAGCCCCTACCAGTTCCACTGGAAGCGCTTCCTCTTCGAGCAGTTCCCGCAGGGCACAGGCTTCTGCGCGCTGCCGGTGCCCGACATCGGCGAGGAGCTGCCGCGTGCGGCAAGCGCGGCCTTCTCGATCGACGACTCGCACACCACCGAGATCGACGACGCGCTCTCGGTGCAAGGCCTTGGCAGCGGCAGCGTCACGCTTGGCGTGCACATCGCCGCGCCGGGACTGGCCATCACGCCGGACTCGGCGCTGGACAAGGTGGCGCGCGAGCGCATGTCCACCGTCTACATGCCCGGCGGCAAGATCACCATGCTGCCCGACGAGGTCGTGCAGCGCTACACGCTGATCGAGGGCCGCGATTGCCCGGCGGTGAGCATCTACTTCGAGATCGACGAGGCGACGCTCGAGGTCCGCAACAGCCGCACGCTGCTCGAGCGCGTGCCGATCGCGACCAACCTGCGCCACGACCTGCTCGACGACGCGATCACCGAAGCCACGCTCGGAGGGGAGGCCGAGGCCCGCTATCCGCACGCCGCCGAGCTCGCCTTCCTCTGGCGCCTGGCGCAGGCGCTGAAGGCGCGGCGCGAGGCGGTGCGCGGGCGACCCGAGACCTTCACGCGGCCCGACTACAGCTTCGCGCTGGACGGCGACAGCGGCCTGCCCACCGGCAACGAGCGCGTGACGATCAGCACGCGGCGGCGCGGCGCGCCGCTGGACCTCATCGTTTCCGAGGCGATGATCCTCGCCAACAGCCGCTGGGGCGGCTGGCTCGCCGAGGTCGGCGTGCCGGCGATCTACCGCAGCCAGGCCAGCCTGCTGCCGGGCGTCAAGGTGCGCATGGGCACCAAGCCGCTGCCGCACGCCGGCATGGGCGTGGCGCAGTACACCTGGGCGACCTCGCCGCTGCGCCGCTACGCCGATCTCGTCAACCAGTGGCAGATCATCGCCTGCGCGCGCCACGGCGCGATGGCGGCGCTGGCCGCGCCGTTCAAGCCGCGCGACGCCGCGCTGTTCGCCATCGTCTCCGGCTTCGATGCCGCGTACGCCGCCTACGGCGACTTCCAGCACGCCATCGAGCGCTACTGGACGCTGCGCTGGATCGAGCAGAACGACTGCCGCGAACTCGACGCCACGGTGATGAAGGAGGGGCTGGTGCGCGCCGACACGCTGCCGCTGGTCTTTCGCGTGCCGGGCACGGAGAGCTTCGAGCGCGGCACCCACGTGCGCGCCCGGGTGCTGGACGTCGACCTGCTGACGCTGGACCTGCACGCGCGCCTGCTGCAGCGCCTGGAGGAGCCGGCGGACGAGGGTGGCCATGTCGACGAAGACGACGACGAGGACGGGGACGCCGCGCAGAGCGGCCCCTTGACGCTGGCCATCGATCTTGCCGAGCCGCCGCCGGGGGCCGAGGAGGCGGCCGCGGCGCCCCCCATCGAACCGGCGCTGCCGCCGGGTGGCGCCGCCGCGCCCTGAGCCGTGGTCCTGCCCGGCGGCGGCAAGCCCAGGCTCGCGCCCGTGCACTGGGCGCTGCTGGCTTCGCTGGCCGTGCACGCGGGCCTGCTGAGCCTGCGCCTGGCCGACCCGGAGCGCTTCAACCGCATCTTTCGCGACACCCCGCTCGAAGTCGTGCTCGTCAACGCGCGCTCGAACGAGCCGCCGCTGAAGGCGCAGGCGATCGCGCAGGCCAACCTGGCCGGCGGCGGCGAGGCCGCGCGCGGCCGCGCGCAGTCGCCGCTGCCTGCGCACGCGGTCGCCGAACTCGGCAACGCGCCCGAGGAGGCGCGGCGCAAGATCGAGCAGTTGCAGCAGCAGCAGCAGCAGTTGCTCGCCCAGGTGCGGCGCGAGCTGGCGATGATCATGTCGCCCGACCCGCAGCGCGACGCCGGCCGTCCACAGGCGCACGAGCAGGAGGAACGCAGGCGCCAGCTGCTGCGCCTGCTGGCCGAGATCGAGAAGCGCATCAACGACGAGAACGCGCGCCCGAAGAAGCGCTACATCAGCCCGGCGACGCAGGAGGAGGTCTACGCGCTCTACTACGACGCGCTCAGGCGGCGCATCGAGGACCGCGGCACGCGCGACTTCCCCGAATTCCAGGGCCGCAAGCTCTACGGCGAACTCACCATGAACGTCACCGTCGACGCCGCCGGCCGCCTGGTCGAGGCCGACATCGTGCGCCCGTCGAAGTCGCGCCTGCTCGACCAGCGCGCGCTGGCGATCGTGCGCGCCGCCGGCCCCTTCGGCCCCTTCAGCACCGCGATGCGCCAGCAGGCCGACCAGATCGTCGTCACCTCGCGCTTTCGCTTTACCCGCGACGACGGCTTCGAGACCAGCCTGAGCGGGCGCCCGAGCCCTTCGCCATGAGTTCCATCGACGCCATGAACGCGCCCGCCCCCATGCCCACGGCACGCTATGCGGTGATCGGCCACCCGGTGGCGCACAGCCAGTCGCCCTTCATCCACACGCAGTTCGCGCAGCAGACCGGAGAGGCGATCGAGTACGGACGCATCGACTGCGGCCCGAACGGCTTCGCGGCCGCGCTGCGCGCCTTCGCCGACAGCGGCGCCGCGGGCTGCAACGTCACCGTGCCCTTCAAGTTCGAAGCCGCGGCGCTGGCGGCCGTCTGCAGCGAGCGCGCCCGGCTGGCCGGTGCGGCCAACACGCTGCGCCTGGACGCCGGGGGCTGGCTGGCCGACAACACCGATGGCGTCGGCCTGCGGCGCGACATCGAGCAGGGCGCAGGCTTTGCGCTGGCCGGCCGCCGCGTGCTGCTGATCGGCGCCGGCGGTGCCGGGGCCGGCGTGCTCGGCCCGCTGCTCGAGGCCCGCCCCGGCGAGCTGGTGCTCGTCAACCGCAGCGCCGGGCGCCCGCAGGCGCTGGTCGAGCGCCACGCGAGCCTGGCGCGTGCCTGCGACGTCGTCTTGCGCACGGCGCCGCTGGCAGCACCCGGCCAGGGCTTCGACCTCGTCATCAATGCCAGCGCCAGCAGCCTGCAGGGCGCAGCAGTGCCCGTTCCCCGCGGCGCGCTCGCGCAGAAGGGCCTGGGCGTCGACCTGATGTACGGCCCGCCCGCGCAGGGCTTCCTCGACTGGGCGACGCAGCAGGGCGCGCAGGCGCGCGACGGCCTGGGCATGCTGGTCGAGCAGGCGGCCGAGGCCTTCTTCCTCTGGCGCGGCGTGCGCCCGCAGGCCGCGCCGGTGCTGCAGGCCCTGCGCGCACGCCTGGCGTAAGCATGGGCGGCCTGCGCGCGCGGCTGCGGCCGCTGCTCTTTGCCCTGGGCCTGCTCGCCTGGTGCGCGCTGGCGCTGCAACTGGCCTTGCTGCTGCGCATCGCGCTGATGGCCTGGGTCGATCCGGCGTCGACGACCTTCCAGCGCAGCGAGATCCTGCGCCTGCTGGTCGAGAAGCAGCAGCTCGCCTGGAGCCAGCAGTGGGTCGACGCGGCGCGCATCTCGCCGCAGCTCGGGCGCGCGGTGATCGCCAGTGAGGACGCCGACTTCACCCACCACGGCGGCGTCGACTGGGAGGCCATCGATTTCGCCCGTCGGCGCAACGAGCGTGCGCATCGGCAGGCCGAGCGCCAAGCCGAGCGCCGCGGCACGCCGGTGGCGCCGGCCCGATTGCGCGGCGGCTCGACCATCACCCAGCAACTGGCCAAGAACCTGCTGCTGTCGGGCGAGCGCACGGTGCTGCGCAAGGCGCAGGAACTGGTCCTCGCCTGGATGCTCGAGCTGCTGCTGGACAAGCGCCGCATCCTCGAGATCTACCTGAACCACGTCGAATGGGGCGAGGGCCTCTTCGGCGCGCAGGCCGCCGCGCGGCACTACTTCCACGTCGACGCCGAGCGCCTGTCGCCGCTGCAGGCCGCGCGGCTGGCGGTGATGCTGCCGGCACCCAAGCGCTTCGAGCAGCGGGCGGGCTCGCCCTACCTGCAGGCCCGCGCGGCCACCATCCTCGCGCGCATGCCGGCGGTCGAGCTGCCATGACCGATACTCGGCGCCACCGCGTCCGCCATGAATCCTCCCTTGCCCCAGCAGATCGCCGCCGCCGCCGCGCGGCTGGTCGTCGATGACGGCCTCGAATACCCGGCCGCGCGCCACAAGGCCGCGCAGGCCTTCGGCGGCCGGCGCCTGCGTTCGTCCGACCTGCCCCGGCACGAGGCGATCGAGGACGAAGTGCAGGCCTATCTTGCCGCCTTCCATGCCGAGACCCAGGCGCTCGAGCTGCGCGCGCTGCGCGAGCTGGCCTTGCGCTGGATGACGCGGCTGCAGGCGCATCGCCCGCATCTGGCCGGCGCGGTCTGGCGCGGCACGGCAACGCGCCATTCGGCGATCCTGATCGACCTCTACTGCGACGACCCCAAGAGCGCCGAGATCGACCTCGTCAACCAGGGCATCGATTTCGACGCCGCAGGCGACGCGAGCGGCGACGCCGGGCCGCACGCGGTCCTCACCGTCGCCGACCGCTCCCCGGCGCTGCAGGAGCAGGTCACGCTGCACCTGCTCGTCCATGACCTCGACGATCTGCGCGGCGCGCTGCGCCCCGACGCGCGCGGGCGCCGCTGGCGCGGCGACCTCGCGGCGCTGCAGCGGCTGCTGCAGGAGGAGCAGGCGTGAGCGCGCCGGGCCGCTCCCAAGCGCTCATCCCGCAGCGCGCAGCGCGGAGGGTGGCCCGGTGAGCCCGGCGCGGCGCCAGTTGCTCGTCCTGGGCGCGGCCGGCGTCGCCGCGGGCCTGGCCGGCGCGGGCTGGGCGTGGTGGCGGCTTGCGCTGGCCCCCGCCCAGGTCGACGAAGGCTTCTGGTCGCGGCGCTTCGAGCGGCCCGAGGGCGGCGAGCTGGCGCTGGCGGCGCTGCGCGGCAAGCCGCTGGTGCTCAACTTCTGGGCCACCTGGTGCCCGCCCTGCCTGCAGGAGATGCCCGACCTCGACCGCCTGCAGGCGACCCACGCGGCGCGCGGGCTGCAGGTCGTCGGCCTCGCGCTCGAAGAGGCGGCGCCGGTGCGCCAGTTCCTCGCCAAGCGCCCGGTGGGTTTTGCCATCGGCCTGGCCGGAACGGCAGGCGTGGCGCTGACGCGCCAGCTCGGCAACGACAAGGGCGGCCTGCCCTTCACCGCGGTGTTCGACCGCAGCGGCGAGCTGCGCCACCGCAAGCTCGGCCAGAGCCATTTCGCGGAACTTGACGGCTGGGTGCGCGAGCTCTAGCCGCAGGCCCGGCCGGCGCCGACGCCCGGCTGCCTTCTTCGGCGATTTCGCTTCGACACGCTAACAAACGTATACAAAACGCGTAAAGTTCGCCCTTCCCCAACAGCACGGACTGTCTTGCGCAAGCCCCCGATCGACCGCTCATGAGCATCCTCGTCCTCAACGGACCCAACCTGAACCTGCTCGGAACCCGCGAACCGCAGGTCTACGGCAGCACGACGCTCGAGCAGATCACGAGCGAGCTGCGCGCCCTGGGCGAGGCGGCCGGCGTTGCGGTGCAGAGCTTCCAGAGCAACCACGAGGGCGCGCTCGTCGACCGCATCCAGGCCGCGCGCCTGGACGGCAGCGAGTTCATCATCATCAACCCGGGCGCCTACACCCACACCAGCATCGCCATCCGCGACGCGCTGGCCGGCGTGGCCCTGCCCTTCATCGAACTGCACATCTCCAACGTCCACAAGCGCGAACCGTTTCGCCATCACTCCTACCTGTCCGACCTGGCCGTCGGCGTCATCTGCGGCCTGGGCGTGCACGGCTACCGCGCCGCGCTCGACTACGCGCTCAGGCACGGCGTGCGACGGCCCGCGGCGGACCGCGCGTAGCGAGAAGAACAACCCGGAGGGCGCGCCAGCCGCGCGACCGCTCCCGTCGAGGATTTGCCATGGATCTGAGAAAGCTCAAGACGCTCATCGACCTCGTCTCGGACTCGAACATCTCCGAGCTCGAGATCACCGAGGCCGAGGGCAAGGTGCGCATCGTCAAGGCCGGCGCGGCCGCCGTGATGGTCGCAGCACCCCCGCCGGTCGTGGCCGCCGCCCCGGCGCCAGCCGCCCTGCCGCCGCAGGCCGCGCCCGCGCAGGCCGCGGCGCCCGAGCCCGCAGCGCCCGCGGCCCGCGTCGTCAAGTCGCCGATGGTCGGCACCTTCTACCGCGCGGCCAGCCCTGGCGCCAAGCCCTTCGTCGAAGTCGGCAGCGCGGTCAAGGAGGGCGACCCGGTCTGCATCATCGAGGCGATGAAGATCATGAACGAGATCGAGTCGGACCTCGCCGGCACCGTCACCCGCATCCTGTGCGAGAACGGCCAGGCCGTCGAGTTCGGCCAGCCGCTGTTCGAGCTCGAGTAGGGCCTGCGGCGTGTTCAAGAAGATCCTCATCGCCAACCGGGGCGAAATCGCACTGCGCATCCAGCGCGCCTGCCGCGAGATGGGCATCAAGGCGGTCATCGTCTATTCCGAGGCCGACCGCGAGGCCAAGTACGTCAAGCTCGCCGACGAGGCCGTGTGCATCGGCCCTGCCGCCTCGGCGCAGAGCTACCTCAACATGCCGGCGATCATCTCGGCGGCCGAGGTCACCGACGCCGAGGCGATCCACCCCGGCTACGGCTTCCTCGCCGAGAACGCCGACTTCGCCGAGCGCGTCGAGAAGAGCGGCTTCGTCTTCATCGGGCCCACGCCCGAGGCGATCCGCACGATGGGCGACAAGGTCTCGGCCAAGCAGGCCATGATCAAGGCCGGCGTGCCCTGCGTCCCCGGCAGCGAAGGCGTGCTGCCCGAGGAGCCCAAGGAGATCATCCGCATCGCGCGCCAGATCGGCTACCCGGTGATCATCAAGGCCGCGGGCGGCGGCGGCGGGCGCGGCATGCGCGTCGTGCACACCGAGGCCGCACTCGTCAACGCCGTGCAGACCACGCGCAGCGAGGCCGCCGCGGCCTTCGGCAACCCGGCGGTCTACATGGAGAAGTTCCTCGAGAACCCGCGCCACGTCGAGATCCAGGTGCTGGCCGACACGCACCGCGGCGCGGTGTGGCTGGGCGAGCGCGACTGCTCGATGCAGCGCCGCCACCAGAAGATCATCGAGGAGGCGCCGGCACCCGGCATCCCGCGGCGCGCGATCGAGCGCGTCGGCGAACGCTGCGCGGCCGCCTGCAAGAAGATCGGCTACCGCGGCGCGGGCACCTTCGAGTTCCTGTTCGAGAAGGGCGAGTTCTTCTTCATCGAGATGAACACGCGCGTGCAGGTCGAGCACCCGGTGACCGAACTCGTCACCGGCATCGACATCGTGCAGATGCAGATCCGCATCGCCGCCGGGCAGAAGCTGCCGTTCACGCAGCGCCAGATCGAGGTGCGCGGCCACGCCATCGAGTGCCGCGTCAACGCCGAGGATCCGTACAAGTTCACGCCCTCGCCCGGCCGCATCACCACCTGGCACATGCCCGGCGGCCCCGGCGTGCGCGTCGACTCGCACGTCTACGCCAACTACTGCGTGCCGCCCAACTACGACTCGATGATCGGCAAGATCATCGTGCATGCCGACACCCGCGAGCAGGCGCTGGCGCGCATGCGCACCGCGCTGTCGGAGACGGTGGTCGAAGGCATCCAGACCAACATCCCGCTGCACAGCGAGCTGATGGTCGACGCCAAGTTCGTCGAAGGCGGCACCAGCATCCACTACCTCGAGAAGTGGCTGGCGCAGCGCCGCCGCTGACGATGTTCGAGCTTGTCCTGCATGCGCCGCAGGCGCTGGTGGAGCGGATCGGCGACGCGCTCGCCGACGAGCTCGACGCGCTTTCGGTGTCGGTGGAGGACAGCGACGCCGACACCGAGGCCGAGCAGGCGCTCTTCGGCGAGCCGGGCCTGCCGGCACCGGCGGCGGCCTGGGCGCGTTCCACCCTGCGCGCGCTCTTTGCCGAGCGCACGCAGGCCGAAGCGGCGGCAACCCGGCTGCTGGCGCAGGACTGGGGCGAGGGCCTGCAACTGCAGGCGATCGCGGAAGTCGCCGAACAGGACTGGGTGCGCATCACGCAGAGCCAGTTCGAGCCGATCGCCATCACGCCCGGGTTCTGGATCGTGCCGAGCTGGCACGACGCGCCGCCGCAGGCGCAGCGCGTGCTGCGCCTGGACCCGGGCATGGCCTTCGGCACCGGCACGCATCCGACGACGCGCATGTGCCTGCGCTGGATCGCCGAGACGGCCGGGCAGCAAGTCGAACAAGTCGAGCAAGGCCGGCAGGAGCGTGGCGGGCCGCTGCGGCGCGTGCTCGACTACGGCTGCGGCTCGGGCATCCTCGCCATCGCCGCGGCGCTGCACGGCGCGGGCGCGGTCGACGCCGTCGACATCGACCCCGCGGCCATCACCGCCACGCAGGCCAACGCGCAGGCCAACGGCGTCGCGCTGGCCGTCACCGGCCTGCCGGATGCGGCCCACGGCCCCTACACCGCGGTGCTCGCCAACATCCTGGCCTCGCCGCTGAAGCTGCTGGCGCCGCTGCTGTGCGCGCAGCTTGCGCCCGGCGCCGCGCTGGTGCTGGCCGGCATCCTCACGCGGCAGACCGCCGAGCTGCAGCAGGCCTACGCGCCCTGGCTGGCGCTGCAGGTCGCCGACGAGCAGGAGGGCTGGGTCCTGCTCGTGGGCGCGGCACCCGGTTCAGCGCCTGCCGGACGCTGAGCCAGCCCGGGCCGCCACAAGGGACGATCGCGCGATGAGCCTGGCCACGCGCTGCCCGTCCTGCGGCACCGTCTTTCGCGTCGTGCAGGATCAGCTCAAGGTCTCCGAAGGCTGGGTGCGTTGCGGACGTTGCGGCGAGGCCTTCAACGCGCTCGAGGCCATGGTGCCGTGGCCACCGACGCCGCTCGTCGCCGCAGCGGAATCCCGCGCCGACCCCGAAGCCGACCGCAGCCCGAACGCCGACGCTGCGGCCGAAACCGCCGAGGCCGCCGGGCTGATGGCCCCGGCTGACATCGTGCTGGCGGCCAGCGACGGCGCGATGGCGCCGCAGGCGGCCCAGGCAGCGCAGGCGGCCCAGGCGCTCGGCGATGCAATCGCGGTGTCCGGCGAAACCATCGAAGAACCCCTCGCCGAATCCATCGACGAGCCGCCCGACGCCCCGGCCGACATCCTGCTCGGCCGACCCGACGACGCCGCGCTGCCGGCGTCGGACGCGGCGTCGGACGCCGGGGCGGAACGCTCGGGCGCCGAGCCCGCGGAGGAGCCGGCGGCGGCCGAGACCTCCGAGCCCGCGGCCGCGCCGGCAGCATCGGCGGCATCGACCCCAAGGCCTGCCCGAGCGAGGCGACGCCGCGAGCCGCAAGCGGCACCATCCTTCGTGCAGCAGGCCGATCGCGCCGCGCGCTGGCAGCGGCCGGGCGTTCGCGCGGCACTGGCGCTCGCGCTGCTGCTGGCCACGCTGCTGCTCGGCGGACAGGCGACCCATGCGTTCCGCGATCGCCTGGCAGCCAGCGTTCCCGCGGCGCGCCCGCTGCTGCTGCAGGCCTGCGCGGCCCTGGGCTGCCGCATCGCCGACTACCGGCAGATCGACGCGCTGACGGTCGAGAGCAGCGGCCTCACGCGGCTGGAAGGCGCGCCGGTCTACCGCCTTGCGCTGACCCTGCACAACCGCGCCGCCATGGAGGTCGCCGCCCCGGCGCTGGACCTCGCCGTCACCGATGCCCAGGGCCGGCCGATCGCGCGCCGCGTGCTGACGATGGCCGATCTGGGCCTGCCGCTGCGCACGCTGCGACCCGGCAGCGAAGTGCCGATCACCGCGTCGCTGGCGATCGACGGCCAGGTCAGCGGCTACACCGTCGAGATCTTCCATCCCTGAACGCGCCCCGCCCTTCGCCGTTCACCGTTCACCCTGCTTCTTCCCCTTTGCCCCGAGCTGGAGAGACCATGGCCGCCCTGATCTGCGGATCGCTTGCCTTCGACACCATCACCAATTTCCACGGCCGCTTCGCGCAGCAGATCCTGCCCGACCAGGTGCACATCCTCAACGTCTCCTTCCTCGTGCCGACGCTGCGCCGCGAGTACGGCGGCTGCGCCGGCAACATCGCCTACACGCTGCAGGCCCTGGGCGGCAGGCCGGTGGTGATGGCCGCCCTCGGCAGCGACGGCGGCGACTACCTCGCGCGCATGCAGGGTTGGGGCGCGGACACCTCGCTGCTGCTCTGCGACGAGGCCAGCTACACGGCACAGGCGATCATCATCACCGACGCCGACAACAACCAGATCACCGCCTTCCATCCCGGCGCGATGCAGCAGGCGCACCGCATCGACCTGCCGCGGCGCGACGATCTGAACATCGCCATCATCGCCCCCGACGGCCGCGACGGCATGCTGCGGCGCGCCACGCAACTGCACGAGGCCGGCATTCCCTTCGTCTTCGATCCGGGGCAGCAGCTGCCGATGTTCGACGGCAGCGAGCTGAAGGCCTTCGTCGAGCGCGCCACCTGGGTGGCCGTCAACGACTACGAGGGCCGCATGCTCTGCGACCGCACCGGCCTGTCGCTGCAGGCGATGTCGCGGCTGGGCCTGCAGGGCGTCGTCGTGACGCTGGGGCAGGAAGGCTGCGATCTCTGGATCGACGGCCAGTGCGAGCGCGTGCCCGGCGTGGCCGCCCGCGAGGTCGTCGACCCCACCGGCTGCGGCGATGCCTTTCGCGGCGCGCTGCTGTTCGGCCTCGAGCAGGGCTGGCCCTTGCGCGCCTGCGTCGAACTCGGCAACCGCCTGGGCGCGCTGAAGATCGCCCACCGCGGCGGCCAGAACCATCCCGTCGACCGCGCAGCCCTGGGGCTGTGAGGACCCGACCCGGCGCCGCGATCGCGATCAGTCCTCGACTTGCGGCCTGACAAGCTGCGTGCGCAGCCAGGCCTGCACATGCTCGGCCGGGCAGTCGAGGCGAACACGCTTGCGCCGCGCCAGCGTTCCGGTCTGCAGGCTGACCGCGCGCCTGGGAAGGCCCAGCGCACGCGCCAGCCATTGCTGGAGTTCGGCGTTGGCGCGGCCTTCGATCGCCGGTGCCGCCAGGCGCAGCCGCAGCGCGCCATCGTGCAGGCCGGCTACCGCCGTCCGGCCGGCGTTCGGAACCACCTGCACGAGCAGCTCGCAAGCCTCGCCCGCGCCGCTGCGCACGAGGCACGGAAAGACTTCGGCCGAGGACTTGTTCGCCATCACGCCCAAAAAAAGAACCCGGCCGCAGCCGGGTTCGTCCACAAGGTTCCGGAACCGGGAGTGAACGACACCCCTCGAGCATCAGCGCTTCGCGGATCCGTCAGGGCTTGTTGCCGGTCGGGAAAGGCCAGGCCGCCGCGGGGCTCAGGGCCGTCTTCGCCGCAGGCGTCGCAGGGGCAGCGGCCGCGGGGGCGGCCTTCTTCGCGGCCTTCTTGGCGGCCGGCTTCTTCGCCGCGGGCTTCTTCGCGGCGGCCTTCTTCGCCGGTGCAGCCTTCTTCGCCGGTGCGGCCTTCTTCGCGGCGACCTTCTTGACCGCGACCTTCTTCGCAGCGGCCTTCTTCGCCGGGGCCTTCTTGGCGGCGACCTTCTTGGCCGGCGCCTTCTTCGCGGCGACCTTCTTGGCCGGTGCGGCCTTCTTCGCCGGGGCCTTCTTCGCGGCCGCCTTCTTCGCCGGCGCCTTCTTCGCGGCTGCCTTCTTCGCCGGGGCCTTCTTCGCGGCCGCCTTCTTCGCAGTTGCCATGTGAATCTCCTTGATCAAGTTGCAAAGAGCACCGTGCTGCTGCATACAGCACGACGATTCACCGTCCGCCGGTCTTCGGCCGGGCAGATGCCCGCGCCTTGCCGCGATACGGTGAACGGGGAAGCGAAGCGGGCCGCGGCATCTGACGTGCGCTGGCTCGCGTTCGCGGATCGGGTGAGGTGAGGACGTGCCAAGCGCGCGTTCGTGTTCGTCGACGCGTTCTTGTTCGAGGGGTCATCGAGGCGGCGATCGCCTCGTGCGGCCGGACCTGCAGCAGACGCGGTGGCCTGGGTGGCTCGAAGACGCAACGCGGATCGTCGATCACACCGCATGCGCTCGGACTGCGCAGCGTCGGTCATCTTCGATGGGGTGTTGAGGTCTTCGTCCAAGACGAGCAGGGGTCGGGTATCCGATGCGACGGAATTATCCGAGTGTTGCGCAGCAACACCAAGCACTTGTTGACAGTGATTCGTGCGTGTTGTTGCACGTGTGCATCGAAGCGATGCACAAGGCAAGCTGCAGTGCACCCGATGCGTCGCGCGTGATGAATCGCGCGACGCGCGACGCGCGATGCGACGACGCGCAAGCTCAGCGCGCGCCTGGCATGCGCGGCCAGATCGCAAGACCTGCGCCACGCATCGAACGCGAAAGCCGCGACCAGCGAAAGCCCGCGCCGGGATCGCGCTTGCGTGCGGGCGCCACATGCTCGTGCCCGACGATCTCGGCGATCGGATGCTGCGCGGCGATCGCGCGCAGCAGCCGCGCCAGCATGCGGTACTGCGCGGCCGCGAAGCTGCGGCCCTCGAGCCCTTCGAGCTCGATGCCGATCGACCAGTCGTTGCAGTTCTCGCGCCCGCGCCAGATCGACACGCCCGCGTGCCAGGCGCGCTCGTGCGTGGCGACGAACTGCAGCACGCTGCCGTCGCGCCGCACGAAGAAGTGCGCCGAGACCTGCACGCCGCGCAGGCTGGCAAAGCTCGCGTGGCGACCGGTGTCGAGCGTGTTCAGGAACAGGCGCTGCACCGCATCGCCGCGCAGCACGCCCGGCGGCAGGCTGATCGAGTGCAGCACGACCAGGCTCGGCGGCTCGGCGCCCGGGCGCGGCCCGCGGTTGGGCGAGGGATGGGCGTGCGCGCCGGCCCACCAGCCCTCGCGCCAACGCGGCTCGCGACGACGCGCCTTCACGACCGCGGCGCTTCAGGTCTCGTCGCCGCGCGGCTCGGGCGGGCTGTCGTGGCCGCCGACGCCCAGGCGCGCCATGCGATAGCGCATCTGCCGCAGCGACAGGCCCAGGCTGGCGCCCGCGGCGGTGCGGTTGTAGCGGTGGCGCTCGAGCGCGCGCTCGAGGATCTCGCGCTCGACCTGATCGAGGTAGGCGGCGAGATCGGTCGGCAGCGAGAGCATCGCGCCCGGCGAGGTCGCCGCCGCCCGCGTCCGGTCCGCAGGCCCTGCCGCCGGCTCCTGCGCTGGGCCCGCGGCCGCGGGGGTGTCGGGTTCCTCCGGCGCCGCTTCGGACAGGCCCAGATCCTCGCACTCGATGCGCGCGCCTGCCGACAGCGCCAGCGCCCGGTGCAGCAGGTTCTCGAGCTCGCGCACGTTGCCGGCGAAGCCGTAGCGCCGCAGTTGCGCAAATGCAGCCGCGCTCAGTTCGGGCGGCGGGTCGACGCCCGCGTCTGCGGCCACGCGCTCGATCAGCGCCGCACAGATCAGCGGCAGGTCCTCCAGGCGCTCGCGCAGCGGCGGCACCGCGATGCGGATGACGTTGAGGCGGTAGTAGAGATCCTGGCGGAAGCGGCTGGCGGCGACTTCGGCCGTCAGGTCCTTGTGCGTGGCGCTGACGATGCGCACGTTGACCGCCAGCTCGGCCGTGCTGCCCAGCGGCCGCACGGCGCGCTCCTGGATCACGCGCAGCAGCTTGCTCTGCATCGACAGCGGCAGCTCGCCGATCTCGTCGAGAAAGAGCGTGCCGCCGTGCGCGGCCTGGAAGAAGCCCTCGCGATCCTCGGCCGCGCCGGTGAAGGCGCCCTTGCGATAGCCGAAGAACTCGGCCTCGAGCAGCGCTTCGGGAATGGCGCCGCAGTTCACCGCGACGAAGGCCTGCGCCGCGCGCGGCGAGACTTCGTGGATGGCGCGCGCGACCAGCTCCTTGCCGGTGCCCGACTCGCCTTGCACGAGCACCGGGGCCATGCTGCGCGCGACCTTCTCGATCAGCGAGCGCACCTGCTGCATCGCCGCCGAGTCGCCGACCAGGCGGCGCATCGCCGCGACCGCGCTGCCGCGCGCTGCAGCGCCCGCGGCTGCGGCGTCCGCCCCTCGCGCAGCCCGCGCAGGCGTCTCGCGCTCGCCCGCGGGCAGCGCGCGCGGCTCGCCCACCGGGGCCGGCGCGCGGCCCAGCGCGGTCGCCACGACCGAGCGGAACTGCCGCAGGTCGACCGGCTTGGTCAGGTAGTCGTAGGCGCCGGCCTTCAGCGCCTCGACGGCGTTCTCGGCCGAGCCGTAGGCGGTGATGACGATGCCCTTCTCGCTGCGCCCCTGCTCGTCCATGCGGCGCAGCAGGTCCAGCCCGGTGCCGTCGGGCAGCCGCATGTCGGTGATGACGACGGCAAAGCGTCGGCGCTGCAGCGCCGCCCAGGCCTCCTCGACGGAGCCGGCGCTCTCCACGTCGAAGCCCTCGCGCACCAGCGTGAGCTCGTACAGCGTGCGCAGATCGGGCTCGTCGTCGACGACGAGCAGGTGCTGGGGGGCGGCTTGGCTCACGGCACGAGACCCAGGGTGGCGATGTTCGGCTCGAGCGCATCGCGCAGCATCAGCACGCGGAACTCGTTGCGCAGCCGCGCCGCGCCCGGCCGCGCCCGGTACTCGATGCCCGCGCCGTTGCGCTCGCACAGCTCGCGGCAAATGTACAGGCCCAGCCCCGAGCCGCGGCTGCGCGTGGAGAAGAAGGGCTCGAAGAGGTGGCGCTCGACCTCCGGCGGGATCGGCGGGCTGTCGCTGGCCACCAGCAGCTGGGCGCGCTGCGCGTCCAGCGCGCCCAGGTGCAGGAAGATGGCGCCGCGGGCCGGGCCGGCGTGGCGGTGCGCGTTGTCCAGCAGGTTGACGAGGATGCGGCGCAGGTGCTCCGGGTCGAAGCGCACGCCCAGCGGCTGCGGCGGCAGCTCCACGTGCAAGCGGCTCTCGGCGCCAAGCGCCAGACCCACCGTGCGCGCCCACTCGGCGGCCACCGCGGCCACCTCGGCGGTGGCGTCGATCACGCGCAGCAGCGGCGGCGCGCCGGGGGCCACCTCCATCACCTCGTCGACGATGCGCTTGAGCCGCTCGACGTTGTCGGCGACGATGCGCGTCAGGCGCTGCTGCGGCAGCGCCAGGTCGTCCTCGGCCAGCAGCGCGTTGGCCTGCGCGATGGCCGCCAGCGGGTTGCGGATCTCGTGCGCGATGCCGGCCGAGACCCGCCCCATCGCCGCCAGCTTTTCCTGCTGCAGCCGCGCCTCGGCGGTGCGCACGTCCTCCAGCAGCAGCACGCCGAAGGCATCGCCGCCCTCGCCGCCCTGGTCGATGTCGCGTCGGCGCAGGAAGCGCATGCGCACGCGCAGGCTGCGGCGAAACCCGCTCTCGAACTCGAGCGTGAGGTCGCGGCCTGCCTCGGGCCAGCTCGTCGCGTCGGCCAGCGCCGCCCGCACGGCCTCGGCCAGCGGCGCCCAGGCGCGCCGCGTCGCCAGCAGGAAGGGCGCGCTCGGCGCCAGGCCCTGCTCGGCCAGCAGCGAACGCGCCGCGGGGTTGGCGGCACGCACGCGCAGGCGATGGTCGACGACCAGCACGCCGTCGACCATCTCCTCGATCATCAAACGGTTGAGCTGCGCCTGCTGGCGCGCCAGCTCCAGGCTGCCGCGGGCGGCCAGCTCCTCGCGCACCAGACGGCCGGCCAGCTCGCCCGACAGCAGCGTGATGACGAAGAGCCCGAGGCCGGAGAGCCCGGCCTGCATCATCAGGGCGCTGAGGTCACCGCCCTGCAGCGAAGCCCGCCACGCGGTGAGCAGCAGCGCCAGCGTGACGCCGGCGGCCGTCGCCAGCGCGAGCAGCCGCCGCGTCAGTACGCCGGCCATCAGCACCGGCAGCACGAGCAGCGCCGCGTAGTTGAAGCTCGACGCCGGCTCCAGCAGGTGCAGGCCGCCGAAGGCAGCAAGGTCGACGCCTATCGTCGCCGCCCACTGCAGGCGGACCTGGCGGCGCGACGATCGGCGCGAGCCCAGGGGCTCGTCGCGCGGCAGCAGCCAGAAGCTGATCGCCTGCGCCGCGTAGGCCAGGCACAGCAGCGCCGAGGCCAGAGAGGGCCGCGTGCCCAGCAGGCCGCTGGCGGCCTGCACCGCCACCAGCACCAGCCCGACGACCGCGCGTGCCGCGGCGTAGGTGCGGTGCACGCGCGCCAGCGCCGTTTCCTGCGCGGTGGCGACGCGGCGCGCCTCGCGCGTGATGAAGCGGCTGTCGACCACCGCCTCGCCGCTGGCGGCAAGGCTCGGGTCGAAGAAGGACTCGCGCGCGTCGGCATGCCGGTCGC
This sequence comes from Pseudomonadota bacterium, assembly GCA_963205125.1. Classification (GTDB taxonomy): domain Bacteria; phylum Pseudomonadota; class Gammaproteobacteria; order Burkholderiales; family Burkholderiaceae_C; genus Rubrivivax. The sequence goes on from CAUJJO010000257.1 coordinate 25,380, forward strand.
CGTCGACGCCGATCGCGCCGAACCAGGATTCATCGGGCACGCTGGCGGGCGCGCCGCGGCGATCGCGCTGGCGCCGGTCGCCGACGCGACGGTCGCCCGCGCGCCGCTCCTGCGGCGGCGGCGGCGACGACGACGAACGGCGGTCCTCGGTCACGGCGCCCAGGGCGGTTCGGCTTGCGTCAGCGCGGGCCGGCCAGGCGGTGCGCCGACCCGCAATAGGGTCGGCCGGCGGCGTCCATCACGGCGTCCTCGCGCGGCAGATGCAGGCCGCAGTGGGCGCACGCCAGCATCGTCACGGCCTGGCCACCGCGCCCCGGCGAGCGCTTCGCGCCGGCGGGGCCGCCGGTCCTGGAGCGGCGGCGCGAGAGCATCGCAGCGACAACGACGGCGACGACGAGCACGAGCACGAGGTATTTCATCGGGGCAGGCTTTCCTCTCTGGAGTGTGACCGCAGCCGGGCGCGGGGAGTCGCGGAAACAGCGCGGCCGCAGCGAAGGAGATGTGCGCTTCAGCCCGGCGCGCGCCCGAGCAGCACCTCGAGCACGAAGCGCGAGCCGACGTAGGCCAGCAGCAGCAGCAGCGTGCCGGCGTAGAGCCAGCGCGTGGCGCGACGCCCGCGCCAGCCGTAGAGGCGCCGCCCGGCCACGAGCGCGGCGAACACGGCCCAGCTCATCACCGAGAACACGGTCTTGTGGTCCCAGCGCCAGCGCACGGTGTCGAAGAGACCGATCAGCTCGGTCGCCGAGAGCACGACGAAGCCGACCTCGACGAAGCGAAAGGTCAGCCGCTCGAGCTGCAGCAGCGGCATGCCGCCCGGGCGTGCGGCCGCAGCGTCGCCACCGTGCACCGGGCGCTTGAGCCGCAGGCGGCGCTCGGCCGCATCGAGCAGCGCGCCGTGCAGCACCGCAGCGCCGAAGAGCCCGTAGGCGCCGATGCCCAGCACGAAGTGCAGCGCCGCCGTCGGCGTGCCGAGGTGGTAGGGCTCGCCGGGAAAGAAGGCCGCCAGCAGCACCACCAGCAGGCCCACCGGCGCCAGCCAGCCGCGCACCGCGGGCAGCGGCAGGAAGCGGCTCTCGATCCCGTGCAGGCCGATCACGATCCACACGGTGAGCGAGAGCACCGGCGCAAAGCCCAGTCGCGTGCCCTGGCCGCTGGCCAGCGTGCCGCCGAGGTCGAGCACCAGCGCCAGCAGGTGCACCAGCCAGGCGGCGGGCAAGGCGCGCGCGGCCAGACGCTCCGTGCGCTCGCCGCGCACGGCGGCCAGCGCGTAGAGCAGGCCGGCCGCCGCGCCCACCCAGGCGCTGGCCAGGGCGCTGGCGGAGCCCGACGATAAAATCATGGCCACAGTGTACTTACGCGGCGTGCGCCGACACGCCGCCCGGCGATGGCCTCGACCCTATCCGACCGCCTGTCACGGCTGGTCAAGACGATGCGCGGCCAGGCCCGCATCACCGAGAGCAACATCCAGGACATGCTGCGCGAGGTGCGCATGGCCCTGCTCGAGGCCGATGTGGCGCTGCCCGTCGTGCGCGACTTCATCGCGCGCGTGAAGGAGCAGGCGCTGGGCCAGGAGGTGACGGGTTCGCTCAACCCGGGCCAGGCGCTGGTGGGCATCGTCCACAAGGAGCTCGCCGCGACCATGGGCGAGGGCGTGGCCGACCTCGACCTCGCCACGCAGCCGCCCGCGGTGATCCTGATGGCCGGCCTGCAGGGCTCGGGCAAGACGACCTCGACGGCCAAGCTCGCGCGTCACCTGATCGAGAAGCGCAGGAAGAAGGTGCTCACCGTCTCGGCCGACGTCTACCGGCCCGCGGCGATCGAGCAGCTGAAGACCGTGACCGCGCAGGCCGGCGCGCAATGGTTCCCCTCGACGCCCGAGCAGAAGCCGCGCGAGATCGCGCTGGCGGCACTCGACCACGCGCGCCGCCACTACGCCGACGTGCTGATCGTCGACACCGCCGGGCGCCTGGGCATCGACGAGGCGCTGATGGCCGAGATCCGCGAGCTGCACGCCACGCTCTCGCCGGTGGAAACGCTCTTCGTCGTCGACGCCATGCAGGGCCAGGACGCGATCAACACCGCGCGTGCCTTCAAGGAGGCGCTGCCGCTCACCGGCATCGTGCTGACCAAGCTCGACGGCGACTCGCGCGGCGGTGCGGCGCTGTCGGTGCGCCAGATCACCGGTGCGCCGATCAAGTTCGCGGGCGTCTCGGAGAAGATCGACGGCCTCGAAGTCTTCGACGCCGAACGCCATGCCGGGCGCGTGCTCGGCATGGGCGACATCGTCGCCCTCGTCGAGGAGGTGCAGAAGGGCGTCGACCTGAAGGCCGCGCAGCAGCTGGCCGAGAAGGTCAAGAGCGGCGGCTTCGACCTCGAGGACTTCCTGCTGCAGATCTCGCAGATGAAGAGGATGGGCGGCCTCTCGGGCCTCGTCGACAAGCTGCCCTCGCAGCTCGCCTCGAAGGCCCAGGGCGCCGACATGGACCGCGCCGAGCGCGACGTGCGGCGCATGGAGGGCATCATCCGCGCGATGACGCCGCTGGAGCGGCGCAAACCCGAACTCATCAAGGCCTCACGCAAGCGGCGCATCGCCACCGGCGCCGGCGTGCAGGTGCAGGAGGTCAACCGCCTGCTCAACCAGTTCGGCCAGATGCAGGGCATGATGAAGAAGATGAAGGGCGGCGGCCTGATGAAGATGATGCGCCGCATGGGTGGCCTCGGCGGCCTGGGCGGCGGCGGCTTCCCGGGCATGCCGCCGCGCTGAGCGCCCGCGCCCTCCCCGGTCGGCCGGGCGCGGCACCAAGGCGCGCCCCGGTTCGATGCCCGGGCTGCCGGCAGAACTGACACGAAAAACCGATCGCGGATACGCCTTGATACGCCCGTGGCGCCCGGGCGGTTGACCCCAGCGGGTGGACCCGCGTAACTTGCACCCCCTTGCATGACGAACGCGCGCCCTCGCGGGTGCGCCGGGCCGCTTCCATGAACGCGTTCGAATCCGCTCCCACGATGGCCCTCGCCGGGGTCCTGGCGCTCCTCATCATGCTGCTGGTGGCGCGCATGCGCGGCCGCCAGCAGGGCAAGCGCGGCGTGCGCGAGACGCTGGACACCGTGCAGGCCTGGCCGCCCGAGGCGGCGCGCGTGATGACGGTGCAGGAGCGCCAGTCCTACGAGCTGCTGCGGCGCGCGCTGCCGGGCTACATGGTGCTGGCGCAGGTGCCGCTGTCGCGCTTCCTGCGCGTGCCGACGCGGCATTCCTACGCGGAGTGGCTGCAGCGCGTCGGCTCGCATAGCGCCGACCTGCTCGTCTGCGACACCGGCTCGCGCGTGCTGGCGGTGATCGACGTGCGCGCCGAGGACGAGAGCGCGCGCAGCCGCAACCGCCACGAACGCCTGGGCCGCGTGCTGCGCGCCGCCGGCATCCGCGTGCACGTCTGGCGCGAGGGCCACCTGCCCACCCCCGCCGAGGTGCGCACGGCGCTTGCGCACGACCTCGTGCGCGGCAGCGGGCCGATGCAGCCGGTGTCGACCAGCTCGCGGCCGATGCCGCTGATCCCGATCCCGGAGACGCAGGAGCTCGATGCCCTGCTCGCCGAGGGCGACGCCGCGCTGCGCGACGCCGGCCCCGAGCCCGTGCCCTCGGGCTTCCTCGACGACTTCGACGATTCGCGGCCGGCGACCGTGGGCTGATCAGTCCAGCAGCGCGCGCGCGAACTCGTGCGCGCTGAAGGGCTGCAGGTCCTCCAGCGCCTCGCCGACGCCGATGAAGTAGACCGCCAGCGGCCGCTGCTGCTCGCTGCACCAGCGCGCGATCGCCGCCAGCACCCCGCCCTTGGCCGTGCCGTCGAGCTTGGTCACGACGAGGCCCGTGAGCCCGAGCGCGGCGTCGAAGGCCTGCACCTGGGCCAGCGCGTTCTGCCCGGTGTTGCCGTCGACGACGAGCAGCACCTCGTGCGGCGCATCGGGCTGCGCCTTGGCGATCACGCGCTTGATCTTCTTCAGCTCCTCCATCAGGTGCAGCTGCGTCGGCAGCCGCCCCGCGGTGTCGGCGATCACCACGTCGCAGCCGCGCGCGCGGCCGGCGTTCACCGCATCGAAGGTCACCGCCGCCGGGTCGCCGCCTTCCTGGCTGACGATGTCGACGCGGTTGCGGTCGGCCCACACCGCGAGCTGCTCGCGCGCGGCGGCGCGAAAGGTGTCGGCGGCGGCCAGCAGCACCCGCCGGTCGGCCGCGGCCAGGTGCCGCGTCAGCTTGCCGATCGTCGTCGTCTTGCCGGCGCCGTTGACGCCGGCCACCATGATCACGGTGGGCGTGTGCTGCCCGACGACGAGGCCGCGCTCGAGCGGCGCCAGCAGGTCGGTGATGGCGTCGGCGAGCAGCGCCTTGACGGCCGCCGCATCGCTCGCCTTGGCGTCCTTGACGCGGCGCTTGAGGTCGGCAAGAAGCGCCTGCGTGGCGCCGACCCCGGCATCGGCCATCAGCAGCGCAGCTTCGAGATCCTCGTACAAGGCGTCGTCGATGCGCGTGCCGGTGAAGACCTGGGCGATGCTGCCGCCGGTCTTGCGCAGGCCCTGCCTGAGCCGCGTGAACCAGCCTGCCTTGGGCGCGGCGTCCTGCGGCGGGGCCGGCTCGG
>CAUJJO010000258.1 GCA_963205125.1 Pseudomonadota bacterium
GCAGCTGCTGCGCATGGTCGGCATCCACGCCGAGCAGATGAAGATCATCGTCGTCAAGAGCAGCAACCACTTCCGCGCCGACTTCACGCCGCACGCCAGCCACGTCCTCGTCGCCAAGGCCGCCGGCCCGATGGCCGCCGACCCGGCCGACCTGCCGTGGACGCGCCTGCCCGAGACCATCCGCCGCCGCCCCTGAGCCGCTGCCGAAGCCCTTCTTCGGCCTCCCTGCTGCATCCCTGCTGCCTCACTGACGCGCCCCCGCCATGACCGCACCCCCGACCGACACCGCCCCGCTGCCCCGCCCCTGGTTCAGCGATGACGCCACGGCCCTCGCCGAAGCGATCGCGCGCGGCGAATGCAGCGCGGTCCAGGCGCTCGAACGCACGTTGGCCGACGTCGCCGCGATCGACTCTTCGCTCAACGCCGTCTGCCTGCTCGCGCCCGAGGTCGGCTTCGCGCAGGCGCGCGCGATCGACGCCGAACTCGCGGCCTGCCGCAGCGACGCCGAGCGCCAGGCGCTGCGGCGCAAGCGGCCGTTCCTCGGCGTGCCGCTGCTGCTCAAGGACGTCGGCCCCGCGGTCGCGCACCGCAGCCTGCCCTCGCGCATGGGCTCGCGCCTGTTCCCGCAAGGCATGCCCTGGCCGGTGGACGGCGCGCTGACCGAACGCTATGTGGCCGCCGGCTTCGTCCCCTTCGGCCGCAGCACCAGCCCGGAGATGGGCATGAGCGCAACCACCGAGGCCGTGGCCTACGGCGGCCCGACGCGCAACCCCTGGAACCGCGCGCATTCGAGCGGCGGCTCGAGCGGCGGCGCCGCGGCCGCAACGGCCAGCGGCATGGTGACGATCGCGCACGCCAACGACGGTGCAGGCTCGATCCGCATCCCCGCCTCGGCCTGCGGGCTGATCGGCCTCAAACCCAGCCGCGGCCTGATGCCGAGCGGTCCGCTGGTCGGCGAAGGCTGGGGCGGCCTCACCACCGACCACGTGCTCGCGCGCAGCGTGCGCGACTGCGCCCGGGTGCTGGACGCAGGCGCCGGCGCCGACCCCGGCGCCCCCTACGCGGCGCCGCCGCACCCACAGAGCTTCGAGGCGGCCCTGGCCGAACCGCCGCCGCGCCTGCGCATCGCCATCGTCAACCGCTTCTACGAAGGCGACCCGGTGCACCCCGAAGTCGCCGCCGCCGTGGCCGCCTTCGCCGCTCAGCTCCAGGCCCTCGGGCACGAGGTCGAGGAACTGCCGCAGCAGGCCCTGCCCTTCACGACGCGCGACGTGCTGCACCCGGCGATGCTCGCGGTGGCCACCGGCACCGCGCTCTTCCTCGAGCAACTGCAGGCGCAGCGCGGCCGCGCGATCGGGCGCGACGAGGTCGAGCCCGTCGTCTGGAGCGCCTGGCAGACCGCCAAGCAACTACCGGCCAGCGCCTACCTGGACGCGGTCAACAGCTTCCACCGCCTGGGCCGCCAGATGGCCGCGCTGCACGAGCGCTACGCGCTGCTGCTGACCCCGACCCTGGCCGAGCCGCCGCCGCCGCTGGGCCGCTACACGATGGACCGCGAGGACTTCATCGACTACCGCCTCGGCCCGCAGGGCCTGTGGCGCTACAGCCCCTTCTGCCCCCTGGCCAACGCCACCGGCGCCCCCGCGATCAGCCTGCCCGCAGGGCGCTCGGTGAGCGGTCTGCCAATCGGGGCGATGCTCTCGGGGGCGCTTGGCGAGGATGCGCTGCTGTTGCGGGTGGCGGGGGAGTGGGAGGCTGCGGGCGGCGGTTCGGTAACGCGACCCGTTGCGTGATCCGGCAGACGCACTCACGACGAGCGACCCATCCACCGGCACGGCGCAGCGACAAGCGACATCAGACTCGCCAAGACGCTCGCGAATGAACCGTAGGAATCCAGTGATGCCCAAGGCCAAAACCACCCCATGGGATCCGGCGGAACACCTCGAGACCAAAGAGGACATGGCCGCGTATCCGGAGGCCGCACTCGAGGACGGTGCCCCCGCGCTTGTCGCCTCGGCACTTGGAGACATTGCGCGCGCCAAAGGCATGTCTCAGGTGGCGCGTCAAGCTGGCCTCGGCGAAAGTTTGTACAAGGCGCTCTCGCCCACAGGCAATCCTGAGCTTGCCACCATCCTCAAGCTTGTCAGCACGCTCGGCCTTCGCCTTCATGCCACTCCGGCTGCAAAAAGCCCTGCCTGACCGGCGCGGGGTCCATGACCTTTCGTATCGAACGCAACACGTCAGGCTGAGGCAGCAGCCGAGGCACACCCTGCAAGCCGACCATGGATGTCATGAGCGATGCTGTAGACGACCATACTCCTGCGGCGTATATTTCCTTCGATGCTCACCGTCGTCGAGACGCTTCTCTTCCAGAAGCAGTGGCCGCTCTACTGGACCGAAGACGAGCGTGGAAGCTTCGCGGCGTACATTGCCGAGCATCCGACCGCTGGTGATGTGGTGCCCGAATCCGGCGGGATCCGAAAGGTCCGTTGGAATCGGGCTGGCTCGGGCAAGTCGGGTGGTGTGCGGGTTATCTACTTCACCCGATCCGCCGAAGGGGAGGTGGTCTTGCTCACCCTGTACGCGAAGTCCAGGACCGACAACCTCACCGGGCCAAAGCTGAAGGAGATACGTCGTGCCCTCGAAGAATAGGCCCCTCGCCGCGAAAGAACTCAGCGCCTACGAGGCCAAGCGCGACCTCGCGGCTGAGTTGCTGCAAGCGGTGCGGGAAATGAAGGCCGGACAAGTCCAGGTCGTTTCGTCTCCGGTCATCGAGGCGCGGAAGAAGACCGGACTGTCGCAGGCTCAGTTCGCGGCTCTGCTCGGCGTATCGGTTCGTACGCTGCAGGGTTGGGAGCAGGGACGCAAGCAACCGAGCGGTGCAGCAAGGACTCTTCTGGCCATCGCCAATCGCAATCCAAGGGCCCTTCTCGAGGTCGCGGGAAAGTAGCGCCCAGGCTCCCGCTCGAAACGCGACACCCATCGGCAGCTCACCCCGGCGGGCGACGAGCCGCGCTGGCATGATCGGGCCGCACCCTGGCGGAGCCCGCGCATGAACCTCACCGATCTCGACGCCCACGACCTCAGCCGCGCGATCCACGCGCGGCAGCTGTCCTGCCGCGAGGTGATGCAGGCCTACCTGGCGCGCATCCACGAGCTCAACCCCAGGGCCAACGCGCTCGTCAACCTGGCGCCCGACGAGCGGCTGCTGCAGCAGGCCGACGAGCGTGACGCGCAGCTCGCGCGCGGCGAGTCGATGGGCTGGCTGCACGGCATCCCGCAGGCGATCAAGGACACCGGGCAGGCGATCGGCTTCCCGACGACCTTCGGCACGCCGCTGCTGGCGCGCTCGACGGCGGCGGTCGACAGCCTCTACGTGCAGCGCATGAAGGCCGCGGGCTGCATCGTCGTCGGCAAGACCAACATGCCGGAGTTCGGCCTGGGCTCGAACACCTACAACCCGCTCTTCGGCGTCACGCCCAATGCCTGGGACGAGAGCGTCACCTGCGGCGGCAGCAGCGGCGGGGCGGCGGTGGCGCTTGCGCTGCGGCTGCTGCCGCTGGCCGACGGCTCGGACTTCATGGGCTCGCTGCGCAACCCGGCCGCCTGGAGCCACGTCATCGGCCTGCGCCCGAGCCAGGGCCGCGTGCCGGGCTGGCCGCGGCCGGAGCTGTTCGTGAGCCAGCTCGCCACCGACGGGCCGATGGGCCGCAGCGTGCGCGACGTCGCGCGGCTGCTCTCGACGCAGGCGGGCTTCGACCCGCGCGCGCCGCTCTCGCTCACCGACGGGCCGCGCGACTTCGTGCCGCCGCCGGAGGCCTCGCTGCGCGGGCTGCGCGTGGGCTGGCTCGGCGACCTCGGCGGGCACCTGGCGATGGAGGACGGCATCCTCGCCTGCTGCGAAGCCCCGCTGCGCACGATGGAGCGCGGCGGCGCGATCGTCGAGCCGGCGACGCTGGACCTCGACCTGCACGCGCTCTGGCAGGCCTGGCTGCTGTGGCGGCGCGCGTTGATCGCGCCGATCGTCGGTGCGGCGCTGGCGCTGCCCGGCGCCTCGCGCGACCAGGTCAAGCCCGAGGCGCTGTGGGAGCTGGACCAGGCCGCGGGCCTGTCGAACGCCGACTTCATGCACGCCGCCGCGGTGCGCAGCGCGTTCTACGAGCACATGCGCGGGCTCTACGAACGCTACGACCTGCTCGCGCTGCCGGTGGCGCAGTGCTGGCCCTTTGCGCCCTCGCTGGCCTGGCCGCGCGAGGTCGGCGGGCGCGCGATGCAGACCTACCACCAGTGGATGGAATGCACGCTCTACGCCACCTTCGCCGGGCTGCCGGCGATCAGCCTGCCCGCGGGCTTTCACGCCAACGGCCGCTGGCCCTGCGGCATCCAGCTCGTTGGCCGCCCGCAGGGCGACGCCGAACTGCTGCACGCGGCACAGGGCTACGAGAACCTGGCCGGCGAGCTGATGGCGCGCCGGCCCTGAGTGGCGCGCATTCGCGCACGCTGGCAGCGGGGCCAAGCGCCGGGCTCGCGCATGGCCTTCTGGGACAATCGCAGCGCAAAGGAAACCCCCTCATGACCGCGAACGCCAAGGCCCTGATCGCGAAGATCAAGCAGCTTCCTCCGCAGCGCATGGCCGAGGTCGAGGACTTCGTCGACTTCCTGCGCGCACGCGAGAACGAGCAGTACCTCACCCGAGCTGCAGCACACGCCAGCGAAGCCTCGTTTGCACAGGTCTGGGACAACGACGACGACGCGGCCTACGACCGCATGTGATGGCTATGGAACCGGGTTCGACCTTCTGCGTCGGCGATGTGGTGCTTGTTCCGTTCCCGTTCACCGACCAATCGACCACCAAGAAGCGTCCTGCGGTCGTCGTTTCCAGCGAGCCCTACAACGCAAGCTGGCCGGACATCGTGATCATGGCCATCACGAGCCGGGTACGCATGCCGTTGAGCTTCGGCGAAGCCATGATCATCGACTGGCGCGATGCAGGACTTCTCGAGGAGTCGGTGCTCGAGCCGGTGATCACCACCATCGAGCAAGGGCTCGTTTCGCGCCGCATGGGCAAGCTCTCGGGGGTCGATGCGAAGGCGCTCGACACCGTCATGGTGTGCGTGTTCGCTTCGGCCTTGCAGTAGGGCGCCGGAATGACGAGCATGTCGACGATGCAGCCTCTGCCGAACCCGCCGCGCA
>CAUJJO010000259.1 GCA_963205125.1 Pseudomonadota bacterium
GTGCCACTTGGCGAAGTGGCGCCCGCCGTCGAGATCGCCCTGTTCGACCAGGTTGCCGTTGGACAGCAGCACCGGGTAGCGCGCCTTGTCCGCGCGCAGCGTGACGGTGTAGGTCGCCATCACGTCGGGGCGGTCGAGGAAATAGCTGATGCGGCGAAAGCCCTCGGCCTCGCACTGCGTGAAGAAGCTGCCCTGGCTGGTGAAGAGGCCGGAGAACTCGGTGTTCTTCTCCGGCGCGCAGGTGTTGCGGATCTCGAGCACGAAGCGATCGGCGGTCGGGGGCTCGTCGATCACCAGTTCGTCGCCTTCGTGGCGAAAGGACAGGCTCTCGCCGTCGGCGAGCACGCGAAGCAGCGTCAGGCCTTCGCCGTGCAGGCGCAGCGGCGGCCGGGCGCCGTCGGCAAGCGCCGCGTGGCGCTCGATCTCGAGACGGCTGGCGACGAGGGTCTTGGCCGGGTCGAGGTCGAAGACGAACTCGGCCTTGCGGATCCAGTATGCCGGAGCGGCGTAGTCCTCGCGCCGGATCAGGGGAGCGGTGCCTTCGCGCATGAACGTTCTCTCGCGGTATCGTGTGGGGTGAGGTCGGGGCCGAATCCGTGATCGTGACCGTGACCGGGTCCGGGTCCGGGTCCGGGCCAGCGGTCGACCAGGGTGTCGAGGTCGAAGGATCGCAGGTCGGCGGCCACGCCGACCAGGTTGCTGCAGGCGGCAAAGGCCGTCGCCGGCAGCGTCGTGGTGAGCGCGAGGGCGCGCATGCCCGCGCGCCGTGCCGCCTCGACGCCAAGCGGCGCGTCCTCGAACACGAGGCAGCGCGCCGGGTCGACCGCCAGCCGTCGCGCGGCCTCGAGGAAGATGTCGGGGTGCGGCTTGCCGCGCAGGTGCGCGTCGGGCGCGCCGCCGTGGACGCGGTCCGCGGGGCTCGTGACCGTCTGCACGAGGTCGCCAAGGCCAAAGCGCTCGAAGGCCACGCGGATGTTGCCCGTCGGTGCGGCGGTGCAGATGGCGCAAGCCAGGCCGCGCGCCGCGGCCGCGGCCAGCAGTTCGAGCGCGCCGGCCACGAGCGTCAGCCGGGTCGCGGCCAGCTCGCGGTAGAGCGCCTCCTTGGCCTCGGCCATCTGCCCGCACTCGGCCTCGCTGCGCTGCGGGAAGAGGTCGGCGAGGATCTCGGCGTTGGTGCGGCCCGCGGTGGCCGCGAAGAAGCCCGCCTCGTCGAAGGGCAGGCGCTGCTGCGCGTGCCACAGGCGCCAGCTCTCGTGGTGCAGCGGCATGCTGTCGATCAGCGTGCCGTCGAGGTCGAACAGCAGGGCCTCGAGCGGCGCCATCACAGCCCCTGCTTGAGGCTGGCCTCGATGAAGGCGTCGAGGTCGCCGTCCAGCACCTTCTGCGTGTTGCTGATCTCGACGTTGGTGCGCAGGTCCTTGATGCGGCTCTGGTCGAGCACGTAGCTGCGGATCTGGTGGCCCCAGCCGACGTCGGTCTTGCTGTCCTCGAGCTTCTGCTGCTGCTCGCGCTGCTTGTGCATCTCGTGCTCGTAGAGCCGGCTGCGCAGCATCGCCCAGGCCTCGTCGCGGTTGCGGTGCTGGCTGCGGTCGTTCTGGCACTGCACGACGATGCCGGTGGGGATGTGCGTCAGCCGTACCGCGGAGTCGGTCTTGTTGATGTGCTGGCCGCCGGCACCGCTGGCGCGGTAGGTGTCGGTGCGCACGTCGGCGGGGTTGATGGCGATCTCGATCGACTCGTCGATCTCCGGGTAGACGAAGAGGCTGGCGAACGAGGTGTGGCGCCCGCCCGAGGAGTCGAAGGGGCTCTTGCGCACGAGGCGGTGCACGCCGGTCTCGGTGCGCAGCTGGCCGTAGGCGTAGTCGCCCTCGACCTTCAGGCTGGCGCTGCGGATGCCGGCGACGTCGCCCTCGGTCTCCTCCAGCACCTCGGCCTTGAAGCCCTTGCGCTCGCAGTACTTGAGGTACTGGCGCAGCAGCATCGCCGCCCAGTCGCAGGCCTCGGTGCCGCCGGCACCGGCCTGGATGTCGATGAAGCAGTTCAGCGGATCCGCCGGGTTGCTGAACATGCGGCGGAATTCGAGCTGCTCGACGGTCTCGCGCAGTTCGTGCGCCTCGGCCTCGATCGCGGCGAGGCCGGCGAAATCGTCCTCGTCCTTGGAGAGTTCGTAGAGCTCGCTGTTGTCGGCGAGGTTGCTCGCCAGGTGGTCGATGGTCTGCACCACCGTCTCGAGGCTCTTCTTCTCCTTGCCCAGCTCCTGCGCGCGCTTGGGCTCGTTCCAGACCGCCGGGTTCTCGAGCGCGGCGTTGACTTCGTTCAGCCGCAAGGCCTTGCGGTCGTAGTCAAAGATACCCCCGGAGCTGCTCGGTGCGGTCGCTCAGATCGGCGAGCAGCGAGCCGATGGCGTTGACGTGTTCGATGTCCATGGGAACGGGGGTCGGATCGACGGCTGGGGCGCGCCTGGGCGCAGGGGCCGCGATTCTGTCATGCGCGCGGCCCGCCCGCCCCGCGCGGCTCAGGCGATGCCGGCCTTGGCGCGCTTGGCCTGCAGGCGCTGCGCGGTCTTCTCGAGGCCGACGACGAAGCGGCTGTGCTTGCCGCGCGCCACTTCCTCCACCGCGTCGCGGGCGCTGAACTCGAAGGTCAGCGCCGGACCGTTGACCTCGACCAGCTTGACGGTGATCTCGACCCACATGCCCAGCAGCGTGGCGCCGACGTGGTCGAGCTCGACGCGCGTGCCCACCGAGTCCTTGCCCGCGCCGACGTGCGGCAGGATGAGGTCGCGGCAGGCGATCTCGACGTCGTAGAGCAGGCTGGGCGTGGAGTAGACGCGCAGGTCCTCGCCCATGAAGCCGATGGTGCGGCCGGTGTCGATGTCGGTGCGGGTGGTGGCGCTGAGGCCGGCTTTCAGGGTGTCGCTCATGGCTTGTCGGAACAGAGGTTGGAATTCAATCGGCCGCGCCGGGGCGGGCCTTGCGCAGGTGCTCGGCGTAGAGGCACGCCTGCACGTAGCGTACCAGCGCGCGCGTGCCGCGGGCGCAGTTGCGGAAGCAGCACACGCCGCGGTCCATCAGGCCGGCGGTCATGGCGTCGTAGAGCGTGCCGCCGTCGAGGATGCCGATCAGCGGCTTGTCGTGCCGCGCCGCCAGCACCGGCATCAGGTGCACCGTGCTCTTGGGGTCGGTGATGTCGTAGCCCGGGCGCAGCTTGCTGCTCTGCAGCGCGCGCACCGAGGGCGCGGTCGGGTCCAGGCCGACGATGACGGCGTCGATGTTCGGATCCTGCAGGAAGGCCTCGGCGATCTCGAGGTGCGCCTCGTCGTCGGCCCCGGGGTTGATGTCGATCGGGTTGCGCACCTCGACCAGCTGGTCGAGCTTCTTGGCCACGAGGATGGCCTCGACCTTCTGCACGGTGGTGTCCTCGAGCTCGCCCATCTCCATCGCGAAGCCGTCGCTCTCGATGCTGTCGGCCATGCCCACGGCCTCGAAGCCCGCACCGCTGAGCGCGCCCAGGCGATTGCCGCCGATCTTCTTGCCCTGCAGCGCACCGGCGATGTAGAAGAGGTCGTCGAAGCTGTTGAAGTCCTCGGCGACGATGGCGCCGGCGTGGCGCAGCACCGATTCGAAGAGTGCCGGGTCGCCGGCGATCGAGGCGGTGTGCCCCATCACCCCGCCTTGCCCCGGCGCCGTGCGGCCGGACTTGTAGACGACGACCTGGCGCCCGCCGAGCACCGCGCGCCGCACCGCCTTGGCGAAGTGCAGGCCATCCAGATCCTTGAAGCCCTCGATGTAGATGCCCGCGCTCTCGATGCCCGGCAGCGTCGCGAAGTAGCTCAGCATGTCGCCATGCGTGAGGTCGGTCTGGTTGCCGATGGCCAGCATGTAGGCCGGGTCCAGCCAGGGGTTCTGCGACAGCCGCGTGATCATGAAGGCGCCGCTCTGCGAGATCATCACCGCGTTGCGCACTTCCTTCTTCTTGGGCTTGGGCAGGCGCTCGAGCGGGATGAACCAGGAGTCGTAGGCGCCGGGGTGCGAGACCACGCCCAGGCAGTTGGCGCCGACGAAGATCGGCCCGCCGCCGGGCTTGCCGTGCGCGGCGTTGATGCGCGCGGCCAGGGTCGCCGCCGGCTCGCGGCTCTTCTTGGTCTCGCCCATGCCGCCGGGGATGAGCATCACCGTCTCGACCGCGTCGGACTCGATGATCTCGTCGACCAGCGGGTAGACGGCGCTGGCCGCCACCGCGACGATGAGCAGGTCGAGCTTGCCCTGCAGCGCGGACAGCCCCTCGATGCACTTGACGCCGTCGATCTCGGCCTCGCCGGGCTTGAGCACGAGCAGCTGGTCCTTGGGGTAGCCGCTGCCGATCAGGTTGCGCAGGATGATGCGGCCGAAGTTCATGCCGCTGCCCGAGACGCCGACGAGGCCGATGCGCTTGGGGTGGATCAGCTTGTCGATCTTGTGGATCGGCCGCGGCAGCGGGGTCGGCCGGGGTGCGGCGAAGCGGCACGAGGCCGCGCGCACGAGGAGCCTGTCGCCAGTCTGCACGGGATCGAGTTCGAGCGACTGCAGCACCTGCGCGGCGCCCGCCGCACCCGGCGCGAAGGCCCGCGCCAGCGCCAGCAGGTTCGCGAAGACGGCCTGCAGCGCGGCGTCGGGGGCTGCGCCGCCGCTGCGCTCGGCCTTGCGGCTGAGCTTCTGGTAGGCCAGCGTGCGCTTGAAGAGGGCGAGAAAGTCGGCCGCGTCGGTGAGCTCGGCGGCGGCGTGCACGCAGGCGCGGTCGCGGCGGAAGTTGGCGGGGTCCAGCTCGCCGTCGACGCCGCCCTGGCCGGCGCTGATGACGAGGCCGAACTCGCGCGTGTTGGTGAGGCTGATGGCAAGCTCGCCGGGGGCCTCCGGCGCCGTGGCGTCGAGCGTGGCGCCAAGGCCTTCGAGCAGCGCCTGCAGCTCGCTGGCGTTCAGCTGGTCGCGCCCTTGGGCCGCGGCTTGCGCCAGCAGCGCGCCGGCGGTGGTGGTGGTGGATGTCGCGCTCAAGATCCTGTCCCCTGGTTGGATCGCGAAGGCCGGGTCGCGGCGCCCTGATCGCCCTTGCGGGCTCGCGGAAGTGACACAGAAATCGGCGGCCGCGCCGACGCGCTGGAACATAGCAGAGGCGCAGGCCGCGGCCTACCGCGATTGCCGTTGCCGTTGACAGCGATCAAAGGCCCTCCGGCGAAGGGCGTACCGCGTCCAGCCGGGAGATTCAGCCGAGGAAGCGCAGCAGCAAGGCCGCCAGCGCCTCGGGCTGGTCGTGGTGCAGCATGTGGCCGGCGCCGGCCAGGCGCTCGCGCTGCACGGTGGCGACGACATCCAGGCGCGCGTGGAACTCGGCGCGCGTGAGACGCCCGGCCCACCACTGCTCGGGCCGGCTGTCTTCGCCCTCGATCCACAGCAGCGGCGCGCGGATTTGCCGCCAGCAGGCGAGCACCTCGTCGACCTGGTAGAGCACCGGGTTGATGCGCTGGTGCGCGGCGTCGGCGCGCAGCGCAAAGCCGCCGTCGGGCGCAGCCTCGGCCCAGTGCGGCGCGAGCCAGCCCGCGCGCGCGGGCGTGAGGTGCGGGTCATTGGCCATGAGGCGCGCGGCCACCGCGGCGAGGCTCGCGTAGGGCCGCAGGCGCGGCGGGCGCTTCAGCTCGTCCAGCCACTGCGCGTAGCGCTGCGGCGCCTGCTGCGGATCGCTGCGCGGCAGGCCGAAGCCTTCGAGGTCGACGAGGCGGCGCACGCGCGCGGGGCGCACGCCGGCATAGAGCATCGCCACGTTGCCGCCCATGCTGTGGCCGAGCAGGTCGACCGGCCCCTCGGGGCAGACGCGGTCGAGCAGCGCGTCGAGGTCGCCCAGGTAGTCGGGGAACCAGTAGCCGTCGGCCGCGGGCGCCTCGCTCAGGCCGAAGCCGCGCGCGTCGGGCGCGAGGATCCAGCGCCGCGGGCCTTCGAGGGCGGCGAGCGCGTCGACCAGGAACTGGTAGGAGGCGCCCATGTCCATCCAGCCGTGCAGCAGCACGAGCGGCGGTCGATCGGGCGTGAGGAGGCCGGCGTCGCCCCACTGGCGCAGGTGCAGCCGCAGCCCGCGCACGGGCTCGAAGCGGCTCGCGGACGGACGCGCGGGGACGTAGGGCGGGGGGCTCGAATCGGGCGACATGGTGGGGGATTCTGGACGCGCGGCGCCGCAGCCGCGCGCAAGCACAGCAGGCCTGCGGCCTTCCTGCGCCGGGTCAAAACCCTGCGCTCTTCGCGTGCCTAGAGTGCGCGGTCACTGCACTGCCTGCCGCCGCCCATCCCATGTCCACTTCCGCCAAGCCGGCGCTGGTCTGCCCGGCCGGCTCGCTGCGTGCGCTCACGCTGGCCATCGACGCCGGTGCCGACGCCGTCTACCTGGGCCTCAAGGACGCGACCAACGCGCGCAACTTCGCCGGCCTGAACTTCGACGACGCGCAGGTGCGCGAGGGCGTGCGCTACGCCCACGCGCGCGGTCGCCAGGTGCTGATGGCGCTCAACACCTACGCCGACGCGCGCGACATCGGCCCCTGGCAGCGCGCGGTCGACCGCGCCGCCGAGCTCGGCGCCGATGCGCTGATCGTCGGCGACACCGCCGTCATGGCCTACGCCCGGCGCGCGCAGCCGCAGATGCGGCTGCACCTGTCGGTGCAGGCCTCGGCGACCACCTACGAGGCGATCGAGTTCTACCGCGAGCGCTACGGCATCAGCCGCGCCGTGCTGCCGCGCGTGCTGACCATGCAGCAGGTGGCGCACGTGATCCGCAACACGAGCGCGGAGATCGAGGTCTTCGGCTTCGGCAGCCTGTGCGTGATGGTCGAGGGACGCTGCGCGCTTTCGTCCTACGTCACCGGCCAGTCGCCCAACACGGCCGGCGTGTGCTCGCCGCCTTCGGCCGTGCGCTGGGAGGAAAAGCGCGACGGCGGCGTCGACGCGCGCCTGGGCGGCGTGCTCATCGACCACTACGGCGCCGACGAGCCGCGCGGCTACCCGACGCTGTGCAAGGGCCGCTTCGACGTCGAGGGCGAGCGCGACTACGCGCTCGAGGAGCCGACCAGCCTGAACACGCTGGCCATGCTGCCGCAGCTCATCGAGGCGGGCGTCAAGGCCTTCAAGATCGAGGGCCGCCAGCGCAGCCCGAGCTACGTCGCCGAGGTCACGCGCGTGTGGCGCGCGGCCATCGACGCCGCCACCTCGGGCGCGCGCTACTCGGTGCAGCCGGGCTGGTCGGCGCAGCTCACGCGCTGGGCCGAGGGCCAGCAGCACACGCTGGGTGCCTACGACCGCCCCTGGCGCTGAGAGGAAGAATCGATGACGAACGTGACGCAGGGAAGCGAAGCGCTCACGCTGACCGTGGGCCCGCTGCAGTACTGGTGGGCCCGCCCGGCGATGATGGCCTTCTACGCCGCGGTGGCCGACAGCGTGGCCCGCCGCGTCGTGCTCGGCGAAGTGGTCTGCTCGCGCCGCAACGAGTACAAGTTCGACGACTGGGTCGACCTTGCGCGCGACCTGAAGGCCGCCGGCAAGGAGGTCGTGCTCGCCACGCAGGCGCTGGTGATGTCCGAGGCCGAGCTGCGCACGCTGCGCCGCATCGTCGAGCAGGACGAGTTCGCGGTGGAAGCCGGCGACGCCTCGGCACTGCGCGTGCTCTGGCAGGCGCAGCAGGCGCGGCCGGATCGCCTGGGCTTCACCCTCGGCCCGCACGTCAACGTCTACAGCCGCGAGGCGCTGCAGGAGCACGCCGCCCTCGGCGCCACGCACTGGGTGCCGCCACTGGAACTTGCGCTGGACGCCATCGGCCGCATCAATCCGGCCGCGGATCGCGTCGTCGGTCCCGGCGGGCCGCTGCGGACCGAGGTCTTCGCCTTCGGGCGCATGCCGCTGGCCTTCTCGGCGCGCTGCTTCACCGCGCGCCACCACCGCCTCAACAAGGACGAATGCGAATTCCGCTGCCAGGCCGACGCCGACGGCCTGCTGCTGAAGACCAGCGAGGGCGACGCCTTCCTCGTGCTCAACGGCATCCAGACGCAGTCCGCCGCGCTGCACAGCCTGATCGGGCAGGCGCAGGCGCTGCGCGAGGCCGGCGCGCAGGGCGTGCGCCTGTCGCCGTGCAGCGGCGGCTTTGCACGCGTGCTCGAGCTCTTCGACGCGGCGCTCAACCGCGGCCTTGCCGCCCGCGAGGCGTGCGCCGAGCTGGCGACGCTCGACCTGCCCGGCGCGCTGGTCAACGGCTTCGCGCACCGCCAGCCCGGCATGCAGGTCGCGGCGATCTGACCCAACCGGAGAACGACGATGACCCTCGGCACGACGAGCACGCCCGACACGTCCCGCACGCCCGGCTCGCTGCCGCGGCCGCCGGGTTTCGAGCAGGTCGCGCAGCGCCTGCGCGGCCTCGTGCGGCGGCTGCCGCCGCAGCCGCCTTCCTTCGTCGCCGCGCGGCTGCTGGACCGCGTGCTGCTGCCGCGCCTGGATGAGACCCAGCGCCGCGAGCTGGGCCAGCGCGTGGTCGAGGTCGAGGTCGTCGAGCTCGGCCTGCGCGTACGTCTGCGCCTGGGCGAGCGCGGCTTCGAGACGGCCTCCGACCGCCAGGAGCCGGTGGTGCGCATCCGGGCCCAGGCCGCGGCGCATTGGCGCCTCGTGCGCGGCGAGGACGACGCCGACCGCCTCTTCTTCGAGCGCGCGCTGGTGATGCAGGGCGACACCGAGTACGGACTGATCCTGAAGAACACGCTGGACGCCATCGGCCCGCTGTGGCGTTGACCGCGCCGCGGGCGCGGCCGCGGTCACGCCCCCACAATCCCGCCGATGAACGCATCCGACCCGCCGCCTTCCCCCGCCTTTCGCCTGCGCGCCGCCGAGCTGCGCGACGTGCAGCCCATCGTCGGCATGATCCGCGAGCTGGCCGAATTCGAGCAGCTCACGCACCTGCTGCAGGTCACGCCGGAGAAGCTGCGCCCGCACCTCTTCGGCGAGAAGCCGGTGGCCGAGGCGCTGGTCGCCGAGCTCGAGGCGGGTG
The DNA here is from genome assembly GCA_963205125.1 of Pseudomonadota bacterium. GTDB lineage: Bacteria > Pseudomonadota > Gammaproteobacteria > Burkholderiales > Burkholderiaceae_C > Rubrivivax. The sequence goes on from CAUJJO010000259.1 coordinate 9,046, forward strand.
AGGGCGGCAAGCCCGAGGTCGCCGCCTTCGCGCTCTTCTTCACCAACTTCTCGACCTTCCTCGCGCAGCCGGGCCTCTACCTCGAGGACTTGTACGTGCGGCCGGCGCAGCGCCGCCGCGGCATCGCGCAGGCGCTGCTGCAGCGGCTGGCGACGCTGGCGGTGGAGCGCGGCTACGGCCGCTTCGAATGGTCGGTGTTGGACTGGAACGCGAACGCCATCGCCTTCTACGAGCGCATGGGCGCCACCGTGATGCCCGACTGGCGCATCTGCCGCGTCACCGGCGACGCGCTGCGCGCGCTGGGCAGCGGGGCGGGCTGAACGCGGTGCGCGTGGTGCGGCGCCGCGGCGGCCGTCGCGCGACGACGCTGACCACTGCATATCTCACGCGACCTTCAGCCGGGGCACTCGTGGAGTACACCGAAGAACCCTGGCAACCATGCGCGCGCCTTGCGGCGTGTCGTGGACAACTGCACGATGCGCCGCAAGCAGCAGGAGGCAGCCGACGATGCCGAGGAGTAGCACGATGGAATACACCTTCACCCTGAAATACCAACTCGCCGACGATGACCGTGACCCCGATGCGCTGGTCGAGTGCTTGGGCGAGGCCGGATGCGACGATGCCCTGGTCGGCATCGGGCAGCCGGGGCGGCTCGCGCTGGAGTTCACCCGCGAGGCGGACAGTGCGGATGCGGCTGTGCGCAGCGCGTTGGCCGACGTGCGGAGCGCCGTGCCATCGGCCAGGCTGATCGAGGTCGCACCGGATCTGGTCGGGCTGACCGATGTGGCCGACATCGTGGGCGTGTCGCGGCAGAACATGCGCAAGCTGATGCTGACCCATCCGGGCAGTTTCCCAGCGCCGGTGCATGAAGGCAGTGCGTCGATCTGGCACTTGGCGGATGTGCTGGCCTGGCTGCAGGCTAAGGGTACCTACGCGCTGGCCATGGACGTTCTGGAGGTGGCGAGCGTTGCCTTGCAGGTCAACGTGGCCAAGGAGGGGCGCCGGTTGTCGCGTTCCGCTTCCGTGGAACTGGAAGCTCTCGTTGGATGAGGCCGTCGCCGGCCTCAATCCTGACCGGAACCCGCCCGAACAGGGCGGGTTTTTCGTAGGTGGACATCCGGCTTGGCGGCGCAGATGCGAGGGGCTTGCTTGCGCTCCTCGATCCAGGCCTCCACCTTCAGGACGTCGGCGCCGAGAGCCTGAAGGCCGCGACGACGCCGGCCAGCTGCTGCGCCTGCTGTTCGAGCGAGGCCGCGGCCGCTGCCGACTGCTCGACCAGCGCGGCGTTCTGCTGCGTCATGCGGTCGAGCTGTGCGACCGAGGCGTTGACCTGGCCGATGCCGCTGCTCTGCGCGCTGGCCGACGCGGTGATGCCGGCGATGGTCTCGGCCACGCGCTGCACCGAGCTGACGATCTCGTCCATCGTGCTGCCGGCGTCCTTGACCAGGCCGGCGCCGGACTCGACCTTCTCGACCGAGGCGCCGATCAGGCCCTGGATCTCGCGCGCGGCCTGCGCGCTGCGCTGCGCGAGGCTGCGCACCTCGCTGGCGACGACGGCGAAGCCGCGGCCCTGCTCGCCGGCGCGCGCGGCCTCGACGGCGGCGTTGAGCGCGAGGATATTGGTCTGGAAGGCGATGCTGTCGACGACGCCGACGATGTCGGAGATGCGGCGCGAGGCGGCGTTGATCTCGTCCATCGTCGACACCACCTCGGCGACCAGCCGGCCGCCGCGCGCGGCGACCTCGGAGGCGCCCGCGGCGAGCCGGTTGGCCTGCGCCGCGGCGTCGGCCGACTGCTGCACGGTGTGGTTGAGCTGCTCCATCGACGAGGCCGTCTGCTGCAGGCTGGACGAGGCCTGCTCGGTGCGCGTGCTCAGGTCCTGGTTGCCCGCGGCGATCTCGCTGGAGGCGCTGGAGATGCTGCGGCTGGCCTGCCGCACCTGCTCGACCATGCCGCGCAGCGCGCCCTGCATGCGGCCCATGCCGGCCACGAGCTGGCCGACCTCGTCCTGCTGCGTGACGACGACCTCGTTGTCGAGCTCACCTTGCGCGATGCGCTCGGCAAGCCCGCGCGCCTGCGCCAGCGAGCGCGAGAGCGCGCGCAGGCTCAGCGTGGTGAGCGGGATGAGCACGAGCAGCGCCAGCGCGACCGCCGCGGCGATCAGCGCCAGCATGGTCCGCGCGCGCGCGGCCAGTGCGGCCTGCGTCTGGGCAAGCTCCGCGCGGGCGCGCTCGGCCATGGCCGCCAGCGCCTTGTCGGCGGCCTGCGTGAACTCCTGCACCTGGCCGGCATAGGCGCCCGCGGCGGCGGCGTCGATCTGCGCCTGCTCGATCTTCTCGAGCACCGGCGCGATGCCTTCCTCGTAGCTGCGCAGCTGCGCCAGCACGGCGTCGACGTCCTGCGCTTCGGCGCCGCCTTCCCGGGCCTGCGCAAGGTTCTTGCGCAGCGCGGCCAGGGTCTTCTGCCAGGCCTGCCGGGCATCGGCGGCCTCGTTGGCGTTGTTGGTGGCGATGATCACTTCCTTCTCGAAGCGCTGCAACCGGCCGAGCAGGGTGCGCAGCTCGCCGGTGTCGACGATCGCGCGCACCTTGGCGTCGAGCTGGCCCTGCAGCGTCGCGCGGGTCTCTTCCAGCGCGCCGTAGCCGAGCAGGCCGATGGCCACCAGCAGCACGAGCGAAAAGGCGGTGCCGGCGGCAAGGCGGGCGCGGATCGACAGGTTGCGCAAGGCATGCAGGGGTTTCATGGCCGTTCACTCCAGCGATGAAAGCAGTTTCTCGAGCGGCAGGCGCGGGCCGCTGCGCTGGCCGACGACGGCCTGCACGGCGTGGCGCGGCAAGGCGGTGTCGACGCGCTGCGGCGCGGCCAGCGCGGCGCCGCTGGCGCTGGTCAGGCAGGCGACGACGGGCGTCGTCAGGCTGGCGCCGCGGGCCACGACGATGGCCAGCTCGCCGCCGGCCAGGCGCACCGTGCAGCCCGGCGGGTAGATGCCGAACTCCTTCACCAGGGCCGCCGTCATCGGGTGGCCTGGGTCCTGCATGAACATCTGGCGCCCGGCCTGGTCGGCCAGCAGCGCTTCGCGATGCGAGCGCGAGGCGAGCTTGGCGGTGTAGACGTCGGCGCGGCGCACCAGCGAGGCGAGCTCGCCGACGTCGCTGCGCCCGCTCGGGTAGCCGCTGCCGTCCTCCTGCTCGTGGTGGCGCGCCACCGCCTGCAGCCAGTCGTCGTCGGCCACGCCGGCCTGCATCAGCATCTCGACGCTGCGCATCGGGTGCGTCAGCAGCTCGGCGCGCTGCGCGGCGCTCGGGGCGCCGCGCTGGCGCGCCAGTTCGCCCTGCAGTTCGAGCATGGAGATGTTCATGGTCAGCGCGACCTTGAAGACGCGCTCGAGCGTGGCCGCCTCCCAGCCCAGGCGCTGCGCCACCAGGTGGCTGCAGATGGCGGTGTGCAGCGCGCGCTGCGCGCCGTAGGCGACGTCGGCGTTGGCGTCGCGCGTGAGGACCTGGAAGATCGCGAGGTCCGGGTCGCGCTCGACGAGGCCCAGCACGACGTCGCTGGCGTCGTCCAGCGCGCTGGCGAAGGAGTCCGCGCCGGGGTTCATGAGGGCGGCGCCGATGCGCGTCATGCCCTCGTGCCACAGCCGCGGCAAGTGCTCGCGTGCGGCCCGGCGCAGGCGCTCGCGCGCGCTCTGCAGTTCCTCGAGGTCGACCAGCGCGCCGCGTTCGAGCAGCGCCTCGAGCTGCGCCTCGCTTTCGATCACCCGACCGCGCGCCAGCAGCAGCGAGCGATCGTGGTCGCGCACGTTGAAGGGCAGCGGCTGTCCGACGGTCATGCGCTGCCTGACGTTGGAGAGGGCGGTGAAGGCCATGGTGCGGGCTCTTGGGGTACGGCGTGCAGCCGGTTTCGGCCGCCGTCGGGAAAACTTGAAG
>CAUJJO010000260.1 GCA_963205125.1 Pseudomonadota bacterium
AGCCGGATCCTTCCAGTCGGTCGCCGAGATGACGCACCATGTTGGCAACAACGCAACCGTGAACGCGCCGCGGGTCTTCCATCGCGAACACCTCGCCGCGATAGAACTCGTTCTTGTCGGCCTGCTGGTTCTCCCAGGCCAGGTAGCCCTCGAGGCTCATCTGCTGCTGCGGCAGGGCCATGGTCGTCACCTCCACGGGCCGGATTGTGCCGTTCGGCAGGGATCAAGCCCGCAGCACCGCCCGCACCGCGTCGAGGACGCGATCGACGTCGGCGTCGCCCATGCGCGTGTAGATCGGCAGGCTCACGAGACGCTCGTAGGCGTGCTGGCTGTGCGGGAACTGCTCGGGCCGCAGGCCGTAGCGCTCGCGCCAGTAGGGGTGCAGGTGCAGCGGGATGTAGTGCACGCTGCAGCCGATGCCGCGCTCGAAGAGCGCCTCGATGAAGCGGTCGCGCGCGATGCCGGCCTCGTCGGCGAGGCGGATCGCGTACAGGTGCCAGGCGTGCAGCTCGCCCGCCGCGGGCCGAGGCGGCAGCACGATGGGCAGGCCGGCGAAGCCCGCGTCGTAGCGCGCGGCGATCTCGGCGCGGCGCTGCTGGAAGGCGCGCACGCGCTGCAGCTGGTGGAGGCCCAGCGCCGCGGCGATGTCGGTCAGGTTGTACTTGAAGCCCGGCGCGACGATCTCGTAGGCCCAGCTCGGCACCTTGGCGGTGAAGCGGTCGAAGGCGTCGCGGCTGATGCCGTGCAGGCGCATCACGCGCGCGCGCTCGGCAAGCCGCGCATCGCGCGTGACCAGCATGCCGCCCTCGCCGGTCGTCATGGTCTTGTTGGCGTAGAAGCTGAAGACGCTGGCGTCCGAATCGAAGGTCCCGACGAGCCGCCCGCCGTGCGTGCTGGGCAGCGCGTGCGCGGCGTCCTCGACGACGGCCAGACCATGCGCCCGCGCGATCGCCAGCAGCGCCGTCATGTCGACCGCAAGCCCTCCGTAGTGCACCGGGATGACCGCCTTGCTGCGCGGGCCGATCGCCGCCTGCACCTGGGCGAGGTCGATGCACAGCGTCGCCGGGTCGATGTCGACCAGCCGCACGTCGGCGCCGAGATAGCGCACGACTTCGGCGGTGGCGGTGAAGGTGTGCGTGGTCGTGATGACCTCGTCGCCGGGGCCTATGCCCAGGCCTTCGAGCGCCAGGTGCAGCCCGGCGGTGGCCGAGTTGACGGCAATCGCCTGCAGCGCCGGGTCGCCGAGGAAGGCGCCGAAATCCGCCTCGAAGCGCCGCGCCTTCGGCCCGGTGGTGATCCAGCCCGAGCGCAGCGTGTCGACGACCTCGGCGATCTCGGCGTCGCCGATCTCGGGCTGGGGGCTGGGGTGGCGGGGGGGGGTCATCGGGGGGACTCCGGCAAGCGACGCGCGCGGCGCTGACCTTCCGTCGGCATGGGCCTTGCGCCCGAAGAGGCCATCACATCCACGAGCAGGGGCGGCAGATCCGGCGCAAATGGGTTGACCACCGTCGTCCCGCGCCAACTGAAGCCATCCTGCAGATCCTCGCTCAGCAGCAGCCGACAGCGCTGCTCGGCCGCCACCGAGAGGATCAGCGCATCCCAGATCGTGAGTCCATGGTCGGCGGACAGGTCAAGCGCCGCCTGCAAGGCCTGCCAGCTCGATTCCCGAACGGCATAGACATCGGTCCAGCGAAGCACATGGGCCTTTGCGAGGCGCGGAGCCTGGTGCAGCTTGCCGACCAGCACGCGGAAGAGTTCACCAAGCACCTGGACCGGCAGCAGCACGGCTTGCTCGGGAAGCGCTTCAAGGACTTCGACGGCACGCAGGCAGCGCCGCTTGTCACCTGCGCCCTCGGCATAGGCCAGGACGTTGGTGTCGATCGCGACCATGAGCATCAGCGGTAGAGATCGTCACGCGTCCAGTCGCGCCTGCCCTTGGGTCTGACCTGGCGCAGGTGCTCCAGCAAGTGGCGTTTGGCAGCGCTGGGCTGCGCCGGCTCGGCCCGCACCGGCGCGATGGTCGCCACCGGCTTTCCGCGCGAGGTCACGGTCACCGATTTGCCTTCGGCGACCTCGCGCAGAACGGCGGAGAACTGGCGATTGGCTTCGGCTGCGCTGACGGTCTTCACGGCAAGGCGCCTTTGTAGTGATGTAGTGATCCGCGGATTCTATGTCCGGCGTCGGGAGCGCCATGTCACTCGATTGATCTACCCTTTGTCGATCCTCACCAGCACATGCGTGCGCAGCAGCGGCAGGGCGTTCAGCAGTGGCAGCAGGCGCGGGTGCAGGCGTGCGGCGGCGCGGGCCAGCGGCGGGGCGAGCGTGACGCGGCGGGCGTCCAGGCGGCCTTGCGGGAAGAGCTGGCGCAGGCGCGCGAGCGGCACGCCGCGCACGTCGGGGTTGCGCGGGTTGTCGACGGTGAAGTCGTACCAGAGCACGGCGCCGCCGGGGGCGAGCCAGCGCCACATCGCGTCGGCCAGGCGCTGCTGGAAGGCGTCGTCGAGCAGCGAGGAGAAGACGGTGGCCTGCAGCACCAGGTGCTGGCTGGCCGGGGCGATGTCGGCCTGCGTGGCGTCGCCTTCGATCAGGCGCAGCGCCGGGGGCAGGCGCGCGCGTGCCTGCTGCGCGCGCTCGGGCAGCAGCTCGATGCCCTGCAGGTGCTGGGGCGCGAAGCCGAGTTGCAGCAGCTCGAGCAGGTTGCCGCCGCTGCCGCAGCCGACCTCGGTCAGGCGCAGGTCTTCCACCGAGGCGATGCCCGCGCGCGCCAGCAGCACGCGCAAGGCGCGCTGGCGTTCCTGCAGCGCATGCTGGACTTCGGGGCGCAGCGGGTGGTAGCGGTCATTCGCCACCGCGCGGCGCGCGTAGCGTTCGGCCAGTGCCTCGGGCTCGCGGCTCACGCCAGGGCTTCCAGGAAGCGCCGCGCCAGCACCGGGTAGGTGTGCCGGGCGAGCACGAAGGCTCGGCCGCGCTCGCCCATGGCGCGGCGCTCGGCCTCGGGCAGGGCGGCCAGGCGCTGCAGGCCGGCGGCCACCGCCGCGGCGTCCTCGGGCGGCACGGTCAGGCCGCAGCCGGCCTCGGCGACGGGGTCGTTGCCGGCCTCGACGCTGTGCAACACGGGGCGGCGCGCCATCATGTAGTCCATCAGCTTGTTGGGCGCGATGCCGAAGCGATAGAGCGGCACGCGCTGCCAGCCGATGTAGGCGATGTCGATCGCCGCGAGGAAGGCCGGCACCTGCGCCTTCGGGATCGCCGGCAGCATGCGCACGTTCACGAGACCTTCGTCCTGCAGCCGGCGCGCCAGCCGCTCACGCTCGTGCCCGTCGCCCACCAGCACGAAGCGGATCGGCGCATCGCGCAGCCGCGCGGCGGAGTCGAGCAGCGTGTCCAGCGCGTTGGGAACACCCATCGAGCCCGCGTAGCCGACGACGACGCCCTTTGCACGCGCCGCCTGCAGGGCCTGCTGCACGGGAGAGGCGAGCGCTGCGGGCTCGCGCTCCCATTCGTCGAGCGCGATGCCGTTGGGGACGATCGAAAGGCGCGCCAGGTCCAGCCCGCGCGAGGCCATGTAGGCGTGCACGCAGGGCAGCATCGAGACGACGCGGTCGGCGTCACGGTAGGCGCGGTCCTCGGCCGCCTGGCACAGCAGGATGAAGGGGTGCCAGCGCGGCATGCCGAAGAGCTCCATCGGCGACAGCGGCCAGAGGTCGTGCACCTCGTAGACCAGCTTGGCGCCGGCCAGCCGTGCCAGGCGCTGCGCAACCCAGATGTCGAAGGGATAGGTGCTGGAGGCGATGACGACGTCCGGCCGCACCGCGCGCACAAGGCGCGGCGCGTCGCGCCAGACCTGCCCGAGGAAGCTCGCGACGTTGCGCGCGCGCCGCGGCCCGTTGCCGCGGTAGGGCGGCGTGGCCACCCAGCGGTAGTCGATGCCGTCGATCACCTCCTCGCCCGCGGCCGGCTGGCGCGTGCGCACGTGCGACCAGCTCGCCGCCACCATCTGCACCCGGTGCCCGGCGCGCACCCACTCGCGTGCAAGGTAGTACGGCCGGTACTCCATGCCCAGCGCCGGGCTGCCGGCGTAGTGGTTGAGGTAGAGGATGTTCACCGCGGCGCGGCCCCGCTCAATCCCTGCGCAGCGCGCTGACCAGCAGCGTCTCGCGCCAGCGCGGGACGAAGTCGAGCAGGCGCGCGGCGACGGCGCCCTTCCAGGTGACGTGGTCGCCGTGGCACAGCTCGACGCGCTGCGGCTCGTAGCCGGCATCGACCAGCACCTTGCACAAGGTGTAGGGCGAGAACCAGAAGCGGTGGTCGGTGTTGACCACCTCCGCGCCGGGCAGGCCGTTGCGCCAGCGGAAGACGTTGGGCGTGACGACGACGAGTTCGCGGAAGCGATGGCGCGCCATCGAGCGCAGGAAGCTCACCGGGTCGCCGACGTGCTCGATCACGTCGGCCAGCAGGCAGAGATCGAAGTCTGCCGGCGGCAGTTCGTCGGGCAGATAGCTTTCGGCGAAGCCCAGCTCGCGCAGCAGCGCGATGCCCTCGGCGTTGGTGTCGACGCCGACGCAGGCCGCGGCGGCGCGGCAGAGGTTCTGGTGCAGGTGGATGCCTTGCGCGACCTTCTCGCGGATCAGCGGCAGGTGATCGCAGCAGCCGACGTGCAGGACGCGCCGGCCCCGCGCGAGCTCGAGCAGGCGCTCGCCGCGGCGCAGCGCGCGGCCGCGGTTGCAAAGCGCGAAGGCCGCCCCGTTGGAGAAGCGGCGGCCGTGCAGGTAGTCGAGGGTCTGCGGACTGAGCTTCATGATCGGGGCGAAAGCAGGCTGCGCAGGGTCCGGGCCAGCCGAGTATGGTTGCGCGCCGCATCGAAGTCCTGCGCCCAGCGTTGCCGGGCGGCTTCGCGCCGTGCGGTCCTGCGCGCCGGATCCTCTTCGCCGAGCAGCGCCTGCAGCGCCCGCAGCACTGCCGCATCGTCGGCGTCGGCCGGCAGCAGCAGGCCGGCTTCGCCGTCGCGGCCCACGGCCTCGGCGACCCCTCCGACGTCGGTGGCCAGCACCGGGACGCCCGCGGCCAGCGCCTCCTGGATCGACACCGGCAGGCCCTCGCTGCGGCTCAGCAGGACGAAGAGGTCGACGGGCTCCTGCGCGTAGTGCGCGAGCACCGTCTCGTTGTCGACGCGGCCGGCAAGGCGGGTCGACAGGTTGGGCGGCGCCTCGCGCAGCGCCGCGCGGACCGAGGCGGCTTGCGGCCCATCGCCGAAGTGGGTCCAGGCAAGGCGCCGATCGGGATGCTGCCGCGCCAGCTGCACCAGCGCGCGCGCGATGCGATCGACCCGCTTGAGCGGGATCAGGTGGCTGCAGGAGACGACGCGCCAGACGCCATCGGCCGAGGCGCGGCTGCGCGCGCGGCTTGCCGCCACGCCCAGGCGCGCCAGCTCGAGGCGCTCGGCCGGCAGGCCCAGGCTGCGCAGGTGATCGACGCCGTGGCGCGAGACCGCCAGCACGCGGTCCAGCGGCGCGTAGACCGCCTCCCAGGGCTGGAACGGCGGGCTGAAGGCCTGCGCGTAGAGGTCGTAGCCGTGCACGCGCGTCACCACCCTGCACGCCGGGTGCGCGGCTGCCCAGCGCGTGGCCGCAAGCGTCTGCCCGCCGCGCCAGTAGGTGTAGAGCAGCGGGCCCGCCTCGCCGCGCCGCTGCAGCCAGCGCCAGCAGGCGCGCGCGACCGCGGCCCAGCGCCAGACCCGCACCGCCCCCACCCAGCCGCCCTGGCGCCAGCCGCGGGCGAACTCGCGCGCGAAGCCCGGCCAGGCCGGCGCCGTGAGCGTGTACCAGGCGCGGCGGCGGCGCCAGTCCTCGGCCAGCGTCGCATCCAGCGTCACGCCGGCCGGCAGCGGCAGGCGCGCGCCGCGCGCATGCAGCGGCACGACGCTGACGCGGTCGAAGGCTGCCGCGAGAGCAGGCAGCTCGGGGCCGACGAACATGGTCTCGCCCCCGGTGAAGGTGAACGGATGGTTGGTGGTGAGCAGCACCAGATCGGCCATCGTCCTGCCTCAGCGATCACGGGCCAGACAGTGCCGGCAGCGCCACCAGGTGGCAAGCTCCGTCACCAGCAGCGAGCCTGCAAGCGCCGCTGCCGCCGGCAGATGCGCCCGCAACATCGCCAGCAGCAGCAACAGGGCCAGGACGAGGCGGCCGGCTCCCTGCAGGCTCAACTCGGCGTAGCGGCCCTGCGCCTGCAAGGCCGTGGCGCCGATGCGGGCGGCCACGGCGGCAAGCCCCGCCGGCAGCATCAGCAGCAGCGGCAGCAGCCAGCTCGAAGCCTGCACCGTGGGCCAGGCCAGGGCGAGCACCAGCGCGGCCAGCAGCAGCGCCGCCCCGAGGCCTCGCGCCGCGGCGCGGTCAAGCCCCTTCGCCGCGGCCAGGCCGGGGCGATCCTGCCGCGCGAGATGATCGAAGAGCAGCGGCGAGGCATAGCCCACCAGCACGACGAAGACCTGGTACACCTGCAGCGCCAGGGCCGCGGCGCCGAGCGCGTCCTTGCCCGTGCCCGCGTCCACGCCCGGGCCCTCGCGCGCGATCAGGCTGAGCAGCGCGGCGGCAAGCAGCGCCGCCAGCGCCTGCTGCAGCCCCGTCTGCAGGCTGACCTGCCAGAGCTCACGCTGCGGCCAGGCGACGGCGGGCTGCTCCGGCGCCCGCGCCAGGCCAAAGCTGAGGAGGCCGGCCAGCGCCGCCGTGGCCAGCAGCAGCAGGTCGAAGGGCGGGCGAGCGCCGAGCGCGCCCGCCAGCAGCACCCCGGCAAGGACGAGCAGGGCCGGCAGCGCGGTGGCCAGGCCGTAGAGGCGCAGGCCGTCCGGCCGGCGCGGCAGCAGCAGCGAGCGGGCGAGCAGATGCGCCGCGCCGAAGGGCAGGGAAGCAGCCACCGCGGCGGCCAGCCGATGGCCGGCCATGAACAGCAGGCCCGCGGCGACCCAGGCCAGCAGCGCCAGGCCAAGGAGCCGGGACTTGCTCCAGCGGCGCAGCGCGCAGGCCGGCACCCCCAGCCGGTACTGCAGGTGCAGCAGGCCTTGCGGCAGGCCGAGCGAGGCGACGACCGCCGCCGCGTCGAACCAGCTCTTGGCCAGGCCGAACTCGCCTTGCGCCTGCAGGCCCATGCGCCAGCTCACCCACAGCGCGGCGGCCAGCGTCGCCGCCGAGCCCGCGGCCTGCCAGCCTATCGATTGCAGCCCAGGGGAGGCCTGCAGGCGCGACCAGGCCGCAGGCGGCGTCCCGGGCTTCATGCCGGCCGCAGGCCCCCGTCCAGCGCAGCCCGCAAGGCCGCGACGACGCGATCCTGGTCGGCCTCGCTCAGGTCGGCACTCATCGGCAGGCTGAGCACGCGTGATGCGGCCGCCGCGGCCTCGGGCGTCGCGCCCGCAGTGGCGAAGCGGCGATACGCGGGCTGGCGGTCGAGCGGCGCCGGATAGTGCACGGCCGTCGGGATGCCCTGCGCTTGCAGCGCCGCCTGCACCGCGTCGCGGCGCTCGACGAAGACGGTCATCTGCGCCCAGACCGAGTTGCGGTCGGGCCGCACCGCCACGGCCTGGATGCCCGCCGCGGCGAGCAGCCGCTGGTAGCGCGCGCCGAGTTCGGCGCGGCGCTGCAGCTCCCACGCGAAGCGCTCGAGCTTGGCCAGCAGCACGGCGCACTGCAGCGTGTCCATGCGCCCGCCCACGCCTACCCGCGTGTGGTGGTAGCGCCGCGCCTGGCCGTGCACGCGGATCTCGCGCGCGGCCTGCGCCAGCGCGTCGTCGTCGGTGAAGAGCGCGCCGCCGTCGCCATAGCAGCCCAGCGGCTTGCTCGGGAAGAAGCTGGTCGCGCCGAAGGTCGAGAGCGCGCACGAGCGCCGCCCCTGGTAGAGCGCGCCGAAGCTCTGCGCGGCATCCTCGATCACCGAGATGCCGCCGTGCGCCGCGGCGATGGCGTTGAGCTCGCTCAGGTCGGCGACCTGGCCGTAGAGGCTGACCGGGACGATCGCCTTGGTGCGCGGCGTGAGCGCGGCCTGCACCTGCCGCACGTCGAGGTTGCAGGTGTCGGGCTCGATGTCGACGAAGACCGGGCGTGCGCCCAGCAGCACGATGGTCTCCACCGTCGCGGCAAAGGAGAACGAGGTCGTGACGACCTCGTCGCCGGGGCCGACCTCGAGCGCCATCAGCGCGATCAGCAGCGCCTCGGTGCCGCTGGCCACCGTGACGCAATGGCGCGTGCCCGCGAACGCGGCCAGCGCCGTCTCGAGTTCCGCCACCTCGGGGCCCATGATGTACTGCCCGTGCTCGAGCACGCGCTGCATGCGCGCGTCGATGCGCGTCTTCAGCGCCGCGTACTGCGTCTTCAGGTCGGTGAACTGCATCGGGCCTCCATCAGGCCGCCATCACGGCGAGCGCCTCGCCGACGAGCCGGTAGCGCTCGCCGGTGGCCGGGCAGCGCGCCTGCCCCTGGCCCGAAGCCGGCAGCGCCAGGCGCTGCCCGTGACGGCTCATCCAGCCGATGCGCCGCGCGGGAACGCCGACGACGAGCGCGAAGGCCGGCACGTCGCGGCTGACGACGGCACCGGCGCCGACGAAGGCGTACTCGCCGATCGTCGTGCCGCAGACGATGGTGCAGTTGGCGCCCAGCGTGGCGCCGCGGCGCACGAGCGTGCGCCGGTATTCGTGCTTGCGCGGCACCGCCGCGCGCGGGTTGTGCACGTTGGTGAAGACCATGCTCGGGCCGCAGAAGACCTCGTCCTCGAGCGTCACCGCGTCGTAGACCGAGACCTGGTTCTGGATCTTCACGCGGTCGCCGATGACGACGTCGTTGCCGACGAAGACGCCCTGCCCGAGCGAGCACTCGCGCCCGATGCGTGCGCCCGCGCAGACGTGCGCGAAGTGCCATACGTGGGTGCCGCTGCCGAGCTGCGCGCCCGCGTCGACGATGGCGCTCGGATGGATCACGGCCGCCATCAGAACACCAGCGGCAGGCCCACGCGCACGCCGTCGCGCGCGCTGCGGTAGGCGGCGATCACCACTTCCAGCGAGCGCAGGCCCTCGTAGCCGTCGACCTGCGCGTTGGCCTCGCCGCGCAGCGTGCGGATGACGTTGTCGTAGTAGAGCGGGTGGCCGGGGCCGTAGACGCTGCCGGTGGTGTAGTTCGCCTCGAGCACCTGCTCGTCCCCGGGCTGCGCGTCGGCGAACTCCCAGTGGTCGATGCGATTGACCGCAACCCCGCCCACGCGCACCGTGCCGCGCTCGCCGAGGAGGGTGATGCTGCCCTCGAAGTTCCTGCCGTGCGTGAGCATGGTGACGTTGATCGAGGCCAGGCCGTTGCGCCGCAGGCGCAGGCCCATGACGCCGGTGTCCTCGGCCTCGATGTCGCGCGCCAGCGTCGCGGTGTAGGCGTGCACGCTGTCCACCGGGCCGACCAGCCAGTCGACCATGTCGACGTAGTGGCTCGCCTGGTTGAGGAAGGCGCCGCCGTCCAGGTCCCAGCGGCCGCGCCAGGGCGCGTGGTCGTAGTAGCTCTGCGGGCGCGTCCAGAACACGTTCACCGTCGTCAGGTAGATGGCGCCGAAGCGGCCGTCGTCGACCGCGCGCTTGAGCCGCTGCAGCGTCGGGTTGAGGCGGTTCTGCTTGACGACGAAGAGCTTCACGCCGGCCTCGCGGCAGACGCGCACCATCTGCATGCCTTCGTCCCACTTGGTGGCCATGGGCTTCTCGGTCAGCACGTGGCGGCCGGCCTGCGCGGCGCGCATCGCCTGGCGCGGGTGCAGGCCGCTGGGCGTGGCGAGCACGATGACGTCAGCGTCGCTGCCGGCCAGCAGTGCCTCGAGCGACGCGAAGCCGGCCACGCCGGTTCGCGCCACCGCCGCCTGCAAGGCCTCTGGCGCGTGGTCGCAGACGGCCACCAGCCGCGCCCGCGCGGCGTGCTGCTGCAGGGCCTCGATGTGGTTGGCCGAGATGCGTCCGCAACCCACCAAGGCAAAGCGGATCGGACGATCGGCAATCGGGAACGGTGCAGGCATGAGGCGAGACAACGCTCGGCGGAAGATCGATTCTAGGGCCGGCATCCGCGCCAACCCTAAAATCGCAGCCCTTTCAAGGCCTTGACGATGAGCACTCCCCCGCCTTTGCCGACCCCCGCTGCAAGCGCCCCTGCCGCCACGCTCGACGAGAACCAGCTGATGGCCGAGCGGCGCGCGAAGCTGGCGGCGATCCGGCGCGCGGGCGTGGCCTTCCCCAACGACTTCCGGCCCACGCACAAGGCCGCCGACCTGCACCACCGCCACGCGCAGGTCGCGGGCGAGGAACTGGAGGCGCAGGGCGTCAAGGTCGCCGTCGCCGGGCGGCTGATGCTCAAGCGCGTGATGGGCCGTGCCTGCTTCGGCACGCTGCAGGACGGCAGCGGGCGGATCCAGCTCTACGTCACGCTCGACAACGTGGGGGCCGAGCAGCTCGATGACTTCAAGCACTGGGACCTGGGCGACATCCTCGCCTGCGAGGGCACGCTCTTTCGCACCAAGACCGGCGAGCTGTCGGTCAAGGCAAGCCGCGTGCGGCTGCTGACCAAGAGCCTGCGCCCGCTGCCCGACAAGTTCCACGGCATGGCCGACCTCGAGCAGAAGGTGCGCCAGCGCTACGTCGACCTGATGACCGACGAGGCGGCGCGCGCGCGCTTCGTCGCGCGCAGCAAGACGGTGGCCTCGATCCGCAACTTCATGGTCGAGCACGGCTTCCTCGAGGTCGAGACGCCGATGCTGCACCCGAGTCCCGGCGGCGCCAACGCGCGGCCCTTCGTCACCCACCACAACGCGCTGGACCAGGACATGTTCCTGCGCATCGCGCCCGAGCTCTACTTGAAGCGCCTGCTCGTCGGCGGCTTCGAGCGCGTCTTCGAGATCAACCGCAGCTTTCGCAACGAGGGGATCAGCGTCCGCCACAACCCCGAGTTCACGATGATGGAGTTCTATGCGGCGTACTGGTCCTACCACGAGCTGATGGACTTCACCGAGAGCCTGCTGCGCCACGCCGCGCGCATGGCCACCGGCAGCGCCTCCCTCAGCTACGACGGCCGCGCGGTGGACCTGGACAAGCCCTTTGCGCGGCTGTCGGTGCGCGACGCGCTGGTCGCGCACGCGGGCTTGACGCCAGCGCAGGCCGACGACGCCGCCGAGCTGCACGCGCGCCTGAAGCAGCTCGGCGAGGAGCCGCCCGCGCACTGGAAGCTCGCCGAGCTGCAGTTCGGGCTCTTCGAGGCGGTGGTCGAGAGCAAGCTCTGGCAGCCGACCTTCATCGTCGACTACCCGGTCGAGGTGAGCCCGCTGGCGCGCGCCAGCGACGCCAATCCGGCCGTCACCGAGCGCTTCGAGCTCTTCGTCACCGGGCGCGAGATGGCCAACGGCTTCTCCGAGCTCAACGACGCCGAGGACCAGGCCGCGCGCTTTGCCGCGCAGGCGGCGAACAAGGAAGCCGGCGACGAGGAGGCGATGTACTACGACGCCGACTTCGTGCGCGCCCTCGAGTACGGCATGCCGCCGGCCGGCGGCTGCGGCGTGGGCATCGACCGCCTGGTGATGCTGCTCACCGACAGCCCGAGCATCCGCGACGTGATCCTCTTCCCGGCGCTGCGCCGGGAGGGCTGAAGGCCCCCGGAGCGCGCGGCGAGCGGCGGCCCTTACCCCGAAGCTCTTTCGTAGGAGCGCCGGCAGGCGCGATTGGGCGCCCCGCGTGGTCATGCCAAGGCCGAATCGCGGCTGCCGCCGCTCCTACGGGGCCGTTTGCGGGGCCGTTTGCGGGGCCGGTTGCGGGGCCGGTTGCGGGACGGGAGAGGGAGCGTTCAGCGCTGCTTGAACTGCGGCGCGCGCTTGCTGAGGAAGGCGTCCATGCCTTCCTTCTGGTCCTCGGTGGCGAAGAGCGAGTGGAAGATGCGCCGCTCGTAGTCGATGCCGTCGCGCAGGCCGCCCTCGAAGGACTTGTTGACGCAGGCCTTGGCCAGCGCGACGCTCGGGCCGCTCAAGCCGCAGATGATCGCGGCAGCAGACAGCGCCTCGTCGATCAGCTTGTCCGCCGCGACGATGCGCGAGACGAGGCCCGCGCGCTCGGCCTCGGTGGCGTCCATCATGCGGCCGGTGAGGACGAGGTCCATGGTCTTGGACTTGCCCACCGCGCGCGGCAGGCGCTGCGTGCCGCCGGCGCCCGGGATGACGCCGAGCTTGATCTCGGGCTGGCCGAACTTCGCGTTGTCGGCGGCGATGATGAAGTCGCACATCATCGCCAGCTCGCAGCCGCCGCCCAGCGCAAAGCCCGCGACCGCCGCGATCACCGGCTTCCTCACCTGCAGCAGCGTCTCCCAATTGCGCGTGATGTACTCGGTCTGGTGCACGTGCATGTAGTCGTACTTCGCCATCGCGGCGATGTCGGCACCGGCGGCGAAGGCCTTCTCGTTGCCGGTGATGACGATGCAGCCGATGGCGTCGTCGCGGTCGAAGGCGATCAGCGCCTGGCCCATCTCGACCATCAGCGCGTCGTTCAGCGCATTGAGCTGCTTGGGGCGGTTGATGCGGATGAGCGCGGTGCGGCGTTCGCCGTCGCCGTGGATCTCGGTGAGGATGAGCGGTTCGGTCATGGGGCGGGTCTCCTGGGAGTTCTCCGGGGCAAGCTGCACGCACTATACGGGGCACAGTCTCCGCTGTACGGGCCGCAGCTTCACCGCGCGGCCATGTCGGCGGCCTGGCGCGGCAGGCGCGACAGCAGCAGGTCGACGAAGGTTTCGGCGTCCTGGCGGATGAGGATGCGCACCGGCAGGTACTGCAGGCTGGGCGCGATCCAGACCTCGGCGGAGAGGTCGCTGCCGGGTCGCTCCGGTCGGCGCGGTCGCAGATGCACCGTCGCCAGCGGGCCGGCGCCGGTGGCGAGTTCCTCCTCGCCCAGCACGTCGTAGACCCAGGTGTCGATGCTCCGCGGCAGGGCCAGCGGCACCGGCACCGACTGGCCGCTGCGCAGACGCTGCGGCTGCGTCGTGAAGAGCCAGGTCAGGTGCACGAACTGGCTCGCCGAGTCCTGCAGTCCGGGCGGGCGCGGGCGCTCGCTGCCGTCGGACAGGCGCACGCGCTCCTCGCCCAGCTCGATCGCCAGCCGTCGCGCGGCGCGCAGCACGGTGCGCGTTTCCTCCTCGTAGTGGCGCGGCCGCAGGCCGTCGTCGCCGATCAGGCCGTCGCTGGACGTGCGCCGCCACACCAGCGGCGCGAAGGACGGCCCGATGCCGACCTCGACGTGCACCTGGTAGTGCACGCCGTCGAGCAGCCACTGCACGCTGGCCTGGCCGTCGACGGGGCCGCGGTAGTTGCCGCTCAGGCGATAGTCCAGCCGCGTCGAGCGCGGCCATTCGAGCGCAGGGGCCGGCTCCGGCGCAGGCGGTACGGGCTGCGCAGGCGGTTCTGGAGACGGCAAAGCAGATGCCTGCACCGGCTCGACCTGCGGCTCGGCCAAGGGTTCGGCCGGCGGCTCGACCAGCGGTTCGGCCGGCAGGGGCGCGGCGGCCACGAGCAGCGCTTCCTCGCCGACCGCCGCTTCGGCGGGCATCGCAGGCGCTTCGGATGCAGCGAGCGTCGATGTGGCCGATGCGGCCGATGCGGCCGATGCCGCAGATGCCGCTGCGGCCTGGGCGGCTGCGGAGGCGGCAGGCGCGGCGATCGCCGCGTTCGCGCGGCGCGCCCGGCTGCGTGCGGGGGCCCGCGGCGCGGCAGGCGGCGCGGCGCTGGGGCGCAGCTCGGCGACGAAGTCGGCCTTCAGGCGCGCCATCGCCGAGCCGAGGCTTGCCTCCTGCCACGCGGCCTGCTGCGTCGCCAGGCCTTCGGCCAGCCACAGGTGCAGCGCCAGGACCCCGGCCGTCAGGGCCGCGAGCACGCCAGAGCGCGGCATCGCAAGGCTCGGTACCGGTCCGCTCGGGACTGGAGGCGGGCGAGTGCCGCAGCGGCCGCGCCGCTTCAGCCCTTGCGCGCGGCGGCGGCAAGCAGCCGCTCGACTTCCGCCAGCGGCAGCGCGCCGGGCTTGCGCGAGCCGTCCTCGAAGAAGACCGCGGGCGTGCCCTGCACCCGGTGCTTGCGGCCGAACTCGACGTTGCGCTCGAGTGCCGCCGTGTCGCAGCGGCCCATCGTCTTGGGCGGCGTGGTGCCTTCCAGCATCCAGGCGCGCCAGGTCTTGGCGGCGTCCTTGGCGCACCAGATGTCGCGCGACTTGACCTGCGAGTCCGGCCCCAGGATGGGATAGAGGAAGGCATAGACGGTGACGTCCTTGACCGCCGCGAGATCGCGCTCGAAGCGCTTGCAGTAGCCGCAGTTGGGGTCGACGAAGACCGCCAGCTTGCGCTTGCCGCTGCCCTGCTTGATGACCATCGCGTCCTTCAGCGGCAGCGCGTCCCAGGCGACGGCGGTGAGCTTGTCAAGCCGTTCCTCGGTCAGGTTGGCGTGGCTGCGCGTGTCGATGATCGAGCCCTGCACGATCAGGTGGTCGCCGCGCTCGTCGGCGTAGTAGAGCTCGTGGCCGATGCGAACCTCGTAGAGGCCGGGAATCGGCGTGCGGCTGATCTCGTCGATCCGAGGCAGGCTCGGGATGCGCTCGGCAAGGTTCTTGCGCAGCGCGGCCTGCACGTCGGCGGCCACCGCGGCGGTGGTGGGCGCCGCAGGAGCCGCCGCAGGAGCCGCCGCGGGCGCGGCATCGGCGGCCGGCCTGGCGGCCTGGGCTTGCGCCCGTGCGGGCGGCAGCGCGGCCAGGGCGAGCGTCACGGCGCCAAGAAGCGCGATCGGGGTGGGGGTCACGTCAAGTCCTCGAAGGTCGCGTTCAGCCGTCCATCGCCCGGCGCACCAGCGCGCGCTTGAGCAGCGGCAGGCGATCGACCAGATCCAGGCCGCGGTTGCGGAGTTCCCGCGCCATCGGGCTCGGGTGTGCGAAGAGCTGCAGCAGGCCGTCGGTGAGCAGGCCCATCGCCTGCGTCGGCAGCCGCCGCGCGCGGGCGTAGCGGCGCAGCAGGCGCTCGTCGCCGAGCGCGCGCCAGCTCTCGCGCGCGGCGAGTTGCTCGGCGAGCACCGCCACGTCGGCCAGCCCCAGGTTCAGCCCCTGCCCGGCCAGCGGGTGGACGAGGTGCGCGGCGTCGCCCAGCAGCACCCAGCCGGCGCCGCAGACCTCGTCGGCCTGGCCCAGCGCGAGCGGCCAGCTCACGCGCTCGCTGGCCAGCCGCAGCGCGCCCGCGGCACCGCCGGTGGCCGAGGCCAGCTCGGCCTCGAAGGCCGCGGCGTCGCCTTGCTGCAGCGCCTGCGCGCGCGCTTCGGGCAGCGACCACACGAGGCCGTAGGAGCAGCCCGCCTCGGGTCGGTCGAAGGGCAGCAGCGCCAGCACGTCGGGCGCGCGAAACCATTGCCGGGCCACGCCCTCGTGCGGGCGGTCGGCCACCAGCCGCGCCGCCAGGCCGCGCTGGCCGTAGTCGTGCGTGTGCATCGCCACGCCCAGGCGCGCGCGCGCTGCCGAGTCGCGGCCCTCGGCCAGCACCTGCAGCGCGGCGTCGGCGCCTTCGGGAAGATGGCTGACGTGCGGGGCGTAGCGCAGCGCGGCGAGCAGGCCGGCCTCGAGCTCGGCGGCGTCGACGATCCAGCTCAGGGCGTCGACGCCGCTGGAGCCGTCGGAAAAGTGAAGTGCGGCGCCCGCGCGATCGCCTTCGACGCGGATCTCGTGCACCGCGGTGCGCGCGTCGGCGGGCAGCGCGTCCCAGACCTTGAGCGTGCGCAACAGCCGCAGCGAGCCTTCGTTGAGCGCGTAGGCGCGCAAGTCCGGCGCGGCCGACGCGCCCGGCGCGGCCCGCGGACCGGTCCAGGCCACCGAGAGCCCCAGGCGCGCGAGCGCCAGCGCCGCGGCCATCGCCACGGAACCGGATCCGCGCACGCAGACATCGAAAGCCGCCATTGGCACCATTCTAGGGAGGCGCTGCGGGCACAATCGGCGCCCTGCCCTTCAACCCCGCCACCGAGCCGACTTCCGTGACCGACCGCATCGACTGCAGCCTTGCCGCGCTGAACCTGCACCCGATCAAGTCCTGCGCCGCGGTTCCCGTCGACGAGGCCTTGGTCATCGAAACCGGCCTGCAGCTGGACCGCGCCTGGATGGTCGTCGACGCCAAGGGCGTGATGCTCACGCAGCGCGCGCAGCCGCGCATGGCGCTGGTGCAGGTGAAGCTGCGCGAGGACGACATGGTGCTGCGCGCGCCGGGCATGCTGGCGCTGCACGTCAGCCTCGACGCCGTCGAGGAGGCGACCACCGCGCGCGTCTGGCGCGACGAGGTCAAGGCCTACGACATGGGGGCGCTTGCCGCGCAGTGGTTCAGCGACATCCTCGGCACCCCGGCGCGGCTGGTGCGCTTCGACCCCGAGCACAAGCGCCTGGCCGACCCGGCCTGGACCGGCGAGCTCGCCGCCGAGGTCGCCTTCGCCGACGGCTTTCCGCTGCTCGTCGCCTCGACGGCGTCGCTGGCCGAGCTGAACCGGCGGCTGCTGGAGGGCGGGCACGCGGCGATCGGGCCGGAGCGCTTTCGCGTCAACCTCTGGCTGGACGGCCTGCAGGCGCACGACGAGGACCGCATCGACGAGATCGGCTTCGACGCCGAGGGCGGGCCGGTGCGCATCCGCCTCGTCAAGCCCTGCGTGCGCTGCGTGATCCCGAACGTCGACCCGCGGAGCGCCGAGGTCGGCAGCGAGCCCTGGCAGACGCTGTCGACCTACCGCGCCGACGCGCGAGTGCAGGGCGGCATCACCTTCGCGATGAACGCGGTGATCCTGGACGGCGTGGACCGCGTGCTGCGGCCGGGGCAGCGCGGCAGCGCGACGCGCAAGAGCTGAGGCGCCGAGCCTGGAGTCGGCGCGGCCGGCCGGGCAGGCCCGAGCGTCCGGAACGGTCAGGCCGTGCTGTCGAGGGCGCGGCCGTCGGTCGGTGCACTGACCATCTTCAGCAAGGGCCCGGGGTAGACCTGCAGTTCGTAGGAGATCGTCCCGGCCATGCGGTAGGGCCCGAGGTTGGGCAGCCGATTGCTGAGCTCGATCGGCGCCTGGGAAGGCGCGGGCAGCACGTCCTGCGCCGGGTTCACCGCGGCTTGCGCGCGTGCAGGCGGCGGGGTGGCGCGACCCGAGGCGTTCTCGAGTTCGCGCGCTGGCGGCAGGGCTTGCCCAAGCGTGACTCGTTCGTCCATGATGCTCTCTCTAGGCGACCTCTTGGCGTGAGCCGATGATAGGCAACGGTCGCCAAGCCGCACCCGGGTCGGCGCCCCGGGGCGTTCACCGGGGGCGCTCACCGGGGAGCCGGCTGCAGCGCCAGGACTTGGGCGGCGCTGTAGGACAATCGGCGCCCTTCCCCAACCGTCCACCGCGCACCCCGCGCGTGCACTCCATGAGCCTCAAGTGCGGCATCGTGGGCCTGCCCAACGTCGGCAAGTCCACCCTCTTCAACGCCCTCACCAAGGCGGGCATCGCCGCCGAGAACTACCCCTTCTGCACCATCGAGCCCAACGTCGGCGTCGTCGAGCTGCCCGATCCGCGCCTGCAGCAGCTGGCGGCCATCGTCAAGCCCGAGCGCATCGTGCCGGCGATCGTCGAATTCGTCGACATCGCCGGGCTGGTCGCCGGTGCGAGCAAGGGCGAGGGCCTGGGCAACCAGTTCCTGAGCCACATCCGCGAGACGGATGCGATCGTCAACGTCGTGCGCTGCTTCGAGGACGAGAACGTCATCCACGTCGCCGGCCGCGTCGACCCGGTGGCCGACATCGAGGTCATCCAGACCGAGCTCTGCTTAGCGGATCTGGCCACCGTCGAGAAGAGCCTGGCGCGCTACGGCAAGCTCGCCAAGGCCGGCGGCGACAAGGAGGCGCAGCGCCTCGTCGACGTGCTGAAGAAGTGCGAGGCCGCGCTCAACGAGGCGCGCCCGGTGCGCTCGATCGCCTTCAGCAAGGAGGAGCAGGCGGTGCTGAGGCCCCTGTGCCTGATCACCGCCAAGCCGGCGATGTTCGTCGGCAACGTCAGCGAGGATGGCTTTGCCGACAACCCGCTGCTGCAGCGCCTGCAAGACTATGCGGGCCGGCAGGGCGCGCCGGTGGTGGCGATCTGCGCCAAGACCGAGGCCGAGCTCGCCGACATGGCCGACGAGGACCGCGCGCTGTTCCTCGCCGAGATGGGGCAGGACGAGCCGGGACTGGCGCGCCTCATCCGCGCGGCCTTCAAGCTGCTGGGCCTGCAGACCTACTTCACCGCGGGCGTGAAGGAAGTGCGCGCCTGGACCATCCACGCCGGCGACACCGCGCCGCAGGCCGCGGGCGTGATCCACACCGACTTCGAGCGCGGCTTCATCCGCGCACAGACCATCGCCTTCGAGGACTTCATCGCCCACCGCGGCGAGCAGGGCGCCAAGGACGCCGGCCGCATGCGCGCCGAGGGCAAGGAGTACGTGGTGAAGGACGGCGACGTGATGAACTTTCTGTTCAACGTGTGATCGGCCCGCGCCGGATTCCGCCCCGGCTTGGCCTCTCGACCAGCCCATGTTGGTGGCGTTTCTTGATACCATCCGCAGATGAAGCGGCAGCATCGGCGAACGCTCGAGCTGATCTTCGCGCGGCCGGTCTCGGCCAACATTCGCTGGCACGACATCGAGGCGCTGTTCGTCGCCGTGGGTGCCCAGGTGGCCGAGCGCGAAGGTTCTCGGATCCTGGTGCGCCTGTTTGGCGACAGGCGTGTCTTCCATCGGCCTCATCCCGCGCCGACCACGGACAAGGGCGCCATCGAGTCCATTCGCAAGTGGCTGGAAGAGCACGGAGTGAAACCATGAACACGATGACCATCAACGGCCACCAGGCCGTCATCTCGTTCGACGCGGACCTCCAGATGTTCCGCGGCGAGTTCGTCGGGCTAAACGGCGGCGCGGACTTCTATGCCAAGGACGTCGACGGCCTGCGGCGCGAAGGCGAGATTTCGCTGCGGATCTTCCTCGAAGCCTGCACCGAGGATGGCGTCGATCCGCGCAAGCATTTCTCCGGCAAGTTCTCCCTGCGCGTCGACCCTGAGTTGCACGAAGCCGCTGTCATCGCGGCGGCCGCACGGGGGCTGAGCCTCAATCAGTGGGCAAGCGAGGCGATCCGGCAAGCGGCAAGCGCGCAGTGAACGGCGACGGCCGGAGCGACCCGCTGCGTTTCACGAGCTGTCCGAGCTTGCCGCACTTCCTCAATGGCTTCGACGGACCGAAGACGATCATCGCCAAGGTTCCAGCGTGAAAAGACCCCACTGCATCGCCGCCATCCCCGGCGACGGCATCGGCAAGGAGGTGATGCCCGAAGGCCTGCGCGTGCTCGACGCGGCGGCGCGGCGCTTCTGCATAGAGATCGAGGTGACACCGATCGCCTGGGCGAGCTGCGACTGGTACGCCCGCACCGGGCAGATGATGCCGGACGACTGGAAGGCGCAGCTGCAGGGCATGGATGCGCTGCTCTTCGGCGCCGTCGGCTGGCCGGCGAGCGTTCCGGACCACATCTCGCTCTGGGGCAGCCTGCTGAAGTTCCGGCGCGAGTTCGACCAGTACGTCAACCTGCGGCCGGCGCGGCTGTTCGACGGCGTGCCCTGCCCGCTGGCCGGGCGCAAGGCCGGCGACATCGACATGCTGATCGTGCGCGAGAACACCGAGGGCGAGTACAGCGCCGTCGGCGGCGTGATGTTCGCCGGCACGGAGCGCGAGTTCGTCCTGCAGGAGTCGGTGTTCACTCGCCTGGGAAGCGAGCGTCTGCTGGATTACGCCTTCGAGTTGGCGCGCACCCGGGCGCGCCGGCACGTGACCGTCGCGACCAAGAGCAACGGCATCGCGATCAGCATGCCCTGGTGGGACGAGCGTGCCGCCGAGGCCGCCGCGCGCCACCCGGACGTGAGCTGGGACAAGCAGCACATCGACATCCTCGCCGCGCGCTTCGTGCTGCAGCCGCAGCGCTTCGACGTCGTCGCGGCGACCAACCTCTTCGGCGACATCCTCTCCGACCTCGGCCCGGCCTGCACCGGGACCATCGGCATCGCACCGAGCGCCAACCTCAACCCGGAGCGCCGCTTCCCGAGCCTCTTCGAGCCGGTGCACGGCTCGGCACCCGACATCTACGGCCGCAACATCGCCAACCCGGTGGCCATGGTCTGGAGCGCGGCGATGATGCTGGACTTCCTCGGCCACCGCGAGGCGCACGACGCGATCCTGCGCGCGATCGAGATCGTGCTGCGCGACGGCCCGCGCACGCCGGACCTGGGCGGCAGCGCCGACACCACGGCGCTGGGGCTGGCGCTGGCCCAGCGTGTGACCGAAGGCTGCTGACGTTTCCTGCGCAAGTGTGCGCATGCCCACTTGCGTCGCGGGAACGGGCGCCGCTAGTATTTAGCACTCGTCGCCATGGAGTGCTAACATTCCCCGGAACTTCAACCCCGCCTCTTGATCCCAAGGGACATGAACCACACCTCATCGACTGCCCTGACGCTGCGTGACCCCTGGGCCCTGGTGCCATCGCTTGGCAACCTGGACGCCTACATCTCGGCCGTCAACCGCCTGCCGATGCTCAGCCAGGGCGAGGAGGCCGACCTCGGGCGCCGCCTGCAGCAGCACGGCGACATCGAGGCCGCCGGGCGGCTCGTGCTCTCGCACCTGCGCCTGGTGGTGGCGATCTCGCGTCAGTACCTGGGCTACGGCCTGCCGCAGGGCGACCTGATCCAGGAAGGCAACGTCGGCCTGATGAAGGCGGTCAAGCGCTTCGACCCGGGCCAGGGCGTGCGGCTCGTCAGCTACGCCATGCACTGGATCAAGGCCGAGATCCACGAGTACATCCTGAAGAACTGGCGCATGGTCAAGGTCGCGACGACCAAGGCGCAGCGCAAGCTCTTCTTCAACCTGCGCTCGATGAAGCAGGGCTTCAAGGGCGAAGGCGAGGACGGCCAGACGCACCGCAGCACGCTGACCGCCGCCGAGATCGAGGCAGTGGCCGCCGAGCTTTCGGTCAAGCCCGCCGAAGTGGTGGAGATGGAGACGCGCCTGGCCGGCGGCGACCTCGCGCTCGAGCCGCAGACCGGCGACGACGGCGAGGAGAGCTTTGCGCCGATCGCCTACCTCGCCGACGAGACGCACGAGCCGACGCGGGCGCTCGAGGCGCGGCGGCGCGACTGGCTGGCCGGCGACGGCATCGCAAAGGCGCTGCAGGCGCTGGACGCACGCAGCCGGCGCATCGTCGAGCAGCGCTGGCTGGCCGTCAACGACGACGGCAGCGGCGGCATGACGCTGCACGAACTGGCCGCGGAATACGGCGTCTCGGCCGAACGCATCCGCCAGATCGAAGTCGCGTCGATGAAGAAGATGCGCAAGGCGCTGGAGGCAGCGGCCGCCTGAACGACGCGGCCCCTGCGGCCGACGGCGCTCACCGCGCCCCCTAGGCCTGCGGCCCGCCTGCGGCCCGCCTGTGCGCGGGCCGTTTGCATCGGCTGCGCCGCTGGCGCTCAGCCCGCAGGCTCGGCGAGCAGGATCCTGAGGTCGGCGGCCAGCTTCTCCGGGCCGATCGCATAGCGCTCGAACAGGCGCACGCGGCCCTGCGCGTCGATGACGTAGGAGCCCGCGGTGTGGTCCACCGTGTAGCTGCCCTCGGTCTTGCCCGGCACCTTGGCGTAGAAGATCTTGAACTCCTTGGCCGCCGCGCGCGTCTCCTCCTCGTCGCCGCGCAGGCCGACGAAGTCGGCGCCGAAGTTGGCGACGTAGGCCTTCAGGACTTCGGGCGTGTCGCGCTCGGGGTCCAGGCTCACGAAGACGCCCTGCACGCGCGCGCCGTCGGCGCCGAGTTGCTTGCGCGCCTGCGCCAGCTCCAGCAGCGTCGTCGGGCAGACGTCCGGGCACTGCGTGTAGCCGAAGAAGACGACGACCACCTTGCCTTTGAAGTCGGCCAGCGTGCGCGGCTTGCCGTCGCCGTCGCGCAGCGCGAGCTGCTGCGCGTAGTCGGCCCCGGTGATGTCCACGCCCTGGAACTGCGGCTTGCCGCCGCCCAGGCGGTCGCAGGCGGCCAGCAGCGGGGTGGCCGCCGCGGCGGCGAGGATCAGGCGACGAGTCGGTGCAGCCATGGTTCGAGGTAATGGTCCAGGAGAAGGGCCGCGAAAAGCAGCGAAAGATGCCAGATCGAGAAGCGGAAGGTCTGCCGTGCCAGGCCGTCGCTGTACTGGCGCCAGAGCCGCCAAGCGTACTGGATGAAGCGCAGGCCCAGCAGGATCGCGGCGACGAAGTAGATCCAGCCGCTTAGCCGGTAGACGAAGGGCAGCAGCGAGGCGGCGAACAGCACCAGCGTGTAGAGCAGCACCTGCAGCCGCGTGAACTCGGAGCCGTGCGTGACGGGCAGCATCGGCAGCCCGGCACGGCGATAGTCCTCGGCACGGTAGAGCGCCAGCGCCCAGAAGTGCGGTGGCGTCCACAGGAAGATGATGAGGAAGAGCATCAGCGCCTTGGGCCCGACCTCTCCGGTCATCGCCGCCCAGCCGAGCACCGGCGGCATCGCGCCCGAGGCGCCGCCGATGACGATGTTCTGCGGCGTCAAGGGCTTCAGCACGACGGTGTAGACGATGGCGTAGCCGACGAAGGTGGCAAAGGTCAGCGCCATCGTCAGCGCATTGACCCACAGCCAGAGGATGACGCTGCCCAGCGCGCACAGCAGGCTGGAGAACAGCAGCGCCTGCGCCGGGCTCAGCTCGCCGCGGGCGGTGGGGCGCCAGGCGGTGCGCTGCATGCGCGCGTCGATGTGCTGCTCGACCAGGCAGTTGAAGGCCGCGGCCGCGGCCGCGACCAGCCAGATGCCGGCGGTGGCCGGCAGCAGCAGCGCCAGGCGCGGCCAGCCCGGCTCGGCCAGCAGCATGCCGATGACGGCGCAGAAGACGATCAACTGCACCACGCGCGGCTTGGTCAGCGCGAGGTATTGGGCCAGGCGCGAGGGCATGGCGGCGCGGATCTCGGCGGCGGTGTTCATCGGTCGTCGTCGTGCGTGGGCTCAGCGCCCGGGGCGATCCCAGGCCGCCGAGGCGCGCAGCAGGCGGTCGATGTCGCGCTTGACCTTGGACGGGTCGAAATCGACCGGGAATCGCATCATCCACTGCCCCATCGGGTCGACCAGGTAGAGGTGCTCCTGCAGCGCATGGCCGGCCGCAGGAGCAAGCCAGCGGCCCAGTTCCGCTTCGGGAAAGCGCAGCACGGTGACGGCGGGCTCTGCCGCCAGCGCCTGCTGCAGCGCGCCGCTGGGCATGCCTGCGTCGGTGACGAACCAGACCTTGTCGAGCCGGTCGCGCTCGCGCCCGAGCATCTCGCGCAGCTGGCGCTGGGCATAGAGCCGCGCCTCGCAGCCGCGATCGCAGGCGGACGGGCCGACGGCCAGCAGCAGCCATTGCCCACGCAGCGAGGCCAGCGGCACCGACGCGCCGTCCAGCGTGGCCACCGTCAGATCGGGCAGCGCGCGCGACGGCTCGATCAGCGTCCCGTAGTTGGTGCGCGCCTGCGGCCGCAGGACGTAGTAGGTGAAGTAGGAGGCGATGACCGGCAGGGCACAGACCAGCAGCACCAGCAGCAGCTTGATGCGACCGCTGCGCACGCGCTTGCTCGGGCCGCCGCCGCGCGGCTCGGCGAGCTCGTAGACCGTCAGGGCCAACGGATCAGCGGCGGGCGCGGCGTCGCGGTTGGACGATTCGAAACCAGACATAAAGGCCGATCACCAGCGCGCACAGCCCGAACCACTGCAGCGCATATCCATAGTTCCTGTGCACGTCGGAGGCAAGGCGCGGCCACTGGCGCAGCAGGCCATCGTCGCCGCCTTCGTCCTGGATGAGCACGAGCGGCAGCAGGCGACGATGCGTCTGCTGCGCGAAGCTCGCGAGGTCGAGATTCTGCCGGATGGCCCCCGAGCCTGCCCCGCCCAGCTCGTACAGCCGCGCGAACTCGGGGGCGATGTGCCCGGCCACGCGAACCCGCGCCGGCTCGGTGGCATAGGCGGCGATGCGCATGCGATCGCGCGCGTCGCGCGGCAGCCAGCCGCGCTGCACCAGCACGGCGCGGCCGTCGTCCAGCAGCAGCGGCGTGACGACGTAGAAGCCGGCGCGACCGTCCATCGGCCGGTTCTCGAGATAGACCGTATCGCCCGGCAGCCAGCGGCCCTCCAGCAGCGCGCGCCGCTGCCACCAGGCCGGCGAGGCTTGCGTGCCCGCGCCGAACTCGGCAAGCGTCAGCGGCGGCAGCCGGGCACGCTCCTGCTGCAGGCGCTGCAGCGCGGTCTTCTCCTGCGCGCGACCGAGCTGCCAAACGCCCAGGCTGGCCGTCAGCGCAGCCAGCAGCAGCGTGCAGATCAGCAACAGGCCTTCGCGGACGGTCATCTCAGCGGCCGGGCCTGCCCGGCGGAACGATGCAGTACGCTAGCCGCATGAAGCTCGTCATCGTCCTGCTGCTCGGCCTGATCGTCGCTGCGCTCGCCAGCGCCGGGGTCTTCATGCTGCGCGAGCGGCCCGGGGGCCGCGGCGACCGGGACCGCCAGATGGCACGCGCGCTGGCCGTGCGGGTGGGCCTGTCGGTGGCCGTCTTCCTGCTCGTGCTGCTGGCCTGGATGCTGGGCTGGATCACGCCCAGCGGCCTGCCCGTCGGCGGCTGACGAGGCTCCTGCGCCGCCGCCGGCGCGGGGCGGCGCGGCGCATCGGCTTCAGAGCCAGTAGACAAGCATGTACAGGCCCAGCCAGACCACGTCGACGAAGTGCCAGTACCAGGCCGCGCCTTCGAAGCCGAAGTGGCGCTTGGGCGTGAAGTGTCCCTTCATCAGCCGCAGCGTGATGAACAGCAGCATCAGCATGCCCACGAAGACGTGGAAACCGTGAAAGCCGGTGAGCATGAAGAAGGTCGAGCCGTAGATCCCCGAGCTGAGCTTGAGGTTGAGGTCGCTGTAGGCGTGGATGTACTCGAAGGCCTGCACGCACAGGAAGGTGGCGCCCAGGATCACGGTGAGCCACATCCAGAAGATCGTCGTGCCGCGCCGGTTGTCGAGCAGCGCATGGTGGGCGATGGTCAGCGTCACGCCCGAGGTCAGCAGCAGCGCGGTGTTGATCGTCGGCAGCCAGAACGGGCCGATCGTGGAGAAGGGTTCGACCGTGTTGGCCGGCGAGGCGGTGACGCCGCCCCCGGCGCTCGGCCAGATCGCCTTGAAGTCGGGCCACAGCAGCTGGTGGTCCAGATCGCCGAGCATCGGCAGCGTGTGGACGCGGGCGTAGTACAGCGCCCCGAAGAAGGATGCGAAGAACATCACCTCCGAGAAGATGAACCAGCTCATGCTCCAGCGGTAGGAGAGATCCACCCGATCGGAATAGAGGCCGCCCTCGCTTTCCTGGATCGACTGGCGGAACCACTGGTAGATCACCACCAGCCACCCGGCGAGGCCGACGAAGAACACCCAGCGGCCCCAGTCGTAGTCGTTGAACCACGCGCTCGTGCCGATGATGACGAGCAGCAGGCCGAACGCCGCCTGCACCGGAAAGCGCGAGGGCGAAGGGACGAAGTAGTAGGGCGCGCTGCCCGCTTTCGTTGCGGCTGACATCGGAAGGGTTCTCCTGCTTCGGTTCGATGGTTTTCGCGTCGGATGAAAAGTGCCGGGGCGTCGCTCAGCCGGCCACGCCGCTGCCGACCACCCAGCGCACCAGAAGCACCAGCACCGCGATGAAGGTCAGCGCCGCCACGATGCCGGCGAAGATCACCTGCAGCGGCCCGAGCCGCTGCACGTCCTGCTCGAAGGCGGCGCGGCCACGGATGCCGCAGAACGACCAGACTACCGCGCGCAGCGCCTGCAAGGCCCCCACGCGCTGCGGCGCGTTCATGCCCGCCCCCCCTCGCGCCTGCTGCTGCCCGCGGCAGCACCGGCCTTGGCCGCGGCGCGCTCGAGCTGCCCGGCCGGCGCGGCCGGCACCTTGCCGCCGACTTCGAAGAAGGTGTAGGAGAGGGTGATCGTCGTCACGTCCCGGGGCAGGCGCGGATCGATCACGAACACCACCGGCCACTGCCTGCTCTCGCCTGGCGCCAGCGTGTACTCGCTGAAGCAGAAGCACTCGAGCTTGTTGAAGTGCGGCTGCGCCTGGCGCGGCGCATAGCTCGGGATCGCCTGCGCCGACATGGTGCGGTCCTGCACGTTGCGGAACTCGTACATCACCGTCGTCATCTGGCCCGGATGGACCTGCAGCGAGCGCTGCGCCGGCTTGAAGTCCCAGGGCCCGCGCGCGTTGGCATCGAACTCGACGGTGATGGTGCGCGTGGTGTCGACCTGCGTGTTGCGGTCGCTGCGACCCGCACTGCCCAGGCCCAGCCACGACTGCGTGCGCTGCTCGGCGATCGACAGCACGTTGATGCCCAGGGCCTGGCAGATCGCCCGGTACATCGGCACCAGCGAATAGCCGAAGGCGAACATCAGCGCGACGATCACCAGCAGCTTGCCGAGCAGGCGTCGGTTGAGCATCGCACCGGGGGACGTGAGCATGATCGGGGAGCCCTCCGCGCGCGCTCAGTAGGGGCCGAGCAGCCAGATCTTGGCGACGAAGCCCAGCGCGAAGGCCAGCGCCACGCTCGCGAGGATGAGCGCCAAACGGAGGTTGGACTTGCGCTGTTCGGCGCTCGGCGGCATCACGGTCTCCTGCTTGTCGGGTCGGCGGGGCTCGTCGTCAGCCGATCACGCGCGTGGCGCTGGCGTCGAGCTTGGGCGGCGTCTCGAAGGTGTGCCAGGGCGCGGGCGAAGGCACCTCCCACTCCAGGCCCTCGGCGCCTTCCCAGGGGCGCTGCGGCGCCGGCTCGCCCTTGCCGCGCATCATCGGCAGCACGACGAAGAAGAAGAAGTACACCTGCATCAGCCCGAAGCCCAGCGCCCCTACCGAGACGATCGCGTTGAAGTCGGCGAACTGCATCGGATAGTCGGCATAGCGGCGCGGCATGCCGGCCAGGCCGAGGAAGTGCATCGGGAAGAAGGTGATGTTGAAGGTGATGATGCTGCCCCAGAAATGGAACCTGCCGCGCGCTTCCGAATACATCACGCCGGTCCACTTCGGGCCCCAGTAGTAGACGGCGGCGAACATCGCGAACAGCGAGCCGGCGACGAGCACGTAGTGGAAATGGGCGACGATGTAGTAGGTGTCCTGCAGCTGGATGTCGATGGGCGCCATCGCCGGGATGACGCCGGTGAAGCCGCCGATCACGAAGACGAAGATGAAGCCCACGGCCCACAGCATCGGCGTCTCGAAGGTCATGGAGCCGCGCCACATCGTGGCCACCCAGTTGAAGACCTTCACGCCGGTGGGCACCGCGATCAGCATGGTCGCGTACATGAAGAAGAGCTGCCCCGTCACCGGCATGCCGGTGGTGAACATGTGGTGCGCCCAGACGATCATCGAGAGGATGGCGATCGAGGCGGTGGCGTAGACCATCGAGGTGTAGCCGAACAGCCTCTTGCGCGCGAAGGCCGGCACGATCTGGCTGATCATGCCGAAGGCCGGCAGGATCATGATGTAGACCTCGGGGTGGCCGAAGAACCAGAAGATGTGCTGGTACATCACCGGGTCGCCGCCGCCGGCCGGGTTGAAGAAGCTGGTGCCGAAGTGGCGGTCGGTCAGCGTCATCGTGATCGCGCCGGCCAGCACCGGGATGACGGCGATCAGCAGGTAGGCGGTGATCAGCCAGGTCCAGGAGAACATCGGCATCTTCATCAGCGTCATGCCGGGCGCGCGCATGTTGAGCACGGTGACGATGATGTTGATCGCGCCCATGATCGAGCTGGCGCCGAAGAGGTGCATGGCGAAGATGGTCATGTCCATCGCCGGGCCCATCTGCAGCGTCAGCGGCGCATACAGCGTCCAGCCCGCGGCGGTGGCGCCGCCGGGCACGAAGAAGGAGCCGACGAACATGATCGCCGAGGGGATGAGCAGCCAGAAGCTGAGGTTGTTCATCCGCGCGAAGGCCATGTCCGACGCGCCGATCTGCAGCGGGATCATCCAGTTCGCGAAGCCGACGAAGGCCGGCATGATGGCGCCGAAGACCATGATCAGGCCGTGCATGGTCGTGAACTGGTTGAACAGCTCGGGGTTCACGAACTGCAGCCCGGGCCGGAACAGCTCGGCGCGGATCAGCAGCGCCAGCACGCCGCCCACCATCAGCATGGTGAAGCTGAAGAGCAGGTAGAGCGTGCCGATGTCCTTGTGGTTGGTGGCGAAGAGCCAGCGGCGCCAGCCGTGCGGACGCGCGTGCTCGTGGTCGTGGGCGTGATCGTGGCCTGGCGCGTGGCCGGCGGGGTGGTCGAGGACAGCACTCATGTCGGGTTCCTTCGCAAGGAGGATCTCACTTGCCGCGCGCGGCGAGCACCTCGGCCGGCTGCACCAGCTGGCCGGTCTTGTTGCTCCACGCGTTCTTGGTGTAGGTGATGACGGCGGCCAGTTCGGTGTCGCTCAGCTGCTTCCACGAGGGCATGGCGCCGCCGGCCGCACCGCCGAGCACGATCGCCATCTGCTTGCCCTTGTCGGCGTCGCGCACGATGGCCGAGCCGTCCAGCGGCTTGATCGGCGCCGCGCCCTTGCCGTCGGGGCGGTGGCAGACGGCGCAGTTGGCGGCGTAGACCTTCTCGCCGCGGGCCAGCAGCGTGTCCAGCTCCCACACCTTGCCCGGGTCGTCGGCCGCGGCAACGATCTTCTTCATTTCCTCGTCGACCCACTTGCCATAGTCCTCCTGGCTCAGGACCTTGACGTGGATGGGCATGTAGGCGTGCTCCTTGCCGCAGAGCTCGGCGCACTGGCCGTAGAAGTCGCCCGTGCGCTCGGCGCGGAACCAGGTGTCGCGCACGAAGCCGGGGATGGCGTCCTGCTTGACGCCGAAGGCCGGCACCATCCAGGCGTGGATCACGTCGTTGGCGGTGGTGACGATGCGGATCTTCTTGTCCACCGGCACCACCAGCGGGTTGTCGACCTTGAGCAGGTAGTCGTCGCCCTCGGGCGTGCCGGCGTCGGACAGCGCGCGCTGCGCCGGGTCCAGCGTCGAGAGGAAGCGGATCCCCTGCCCCTGACCGTTCAGGTAGTCGTAGCCCCACTTCCACTGGTAGCCGGTGGCCTTGATCGTGATGTCGGCGTTGGAGGTGTCCTTCTGCGCCACCACCGCGCGCGTGGCCATGGCCCCCAGGCCGACGACGATCAGGAAGGGCGCGAGCGTCCACAGGATCTCGATCGTCACGCTCTCGTGGAAGCTCGCGGCCTTGTAGCCCAGCGACTTGCGGTGCTTGAGGATCGAATAGAACATGACCCCGAACACGCCGACGAAGATCACCAGGCAGACCCACATCACGAAGTTGTGCAGGTCGTGCAGGTGCAGGCTCATCGCCGTCGCGCCGGGGGTCAGGTTGAGCTGGTTGACCCCGGGGCCCCCGGGAAGGTCGTTGACCTTGGCCAGCGCCCAGGGCGTGGCCAGCGTCGAACCCAGCATCGCCGCGCTGGCGGCAAGGCGCGACTGCAGCATGCTCTTCGTCTTCATCGTCACGTCGGCTCCACTTCGATTCGTGCCTGCTCGCATCAGCGCGCCCATCCGCCCGGCACGAGACGCTTCAACTCGGCGTACACCCGGCTGCGCTGCCCGGGCGCGGCATGACGCCCGACCCTGAGGCTGCGACCCGGCGCACGCAACTCGATCAGCCCATCCTCGGCCTGCACCACGCGCAGCGTGGCCAGCGCCAGGCGCGCGCGCCGCTGCCGCAGGCCCTCGCGCGCCTCGAGGTGCAACTGCCCATCGACGACGAAGAGCGCTTCGCCGTCGGCCGCGTGCAGCGCGTGATGGGCAAAGGCGGCCGCGACGACGATCACCTCGACCGCGAGGAATCCGCTGATCAGGGGCGCGCCGAGCGACCAGAAGAACAGCGCCAGCACCAGCGACAGCGCGGCAACGCAGCCCAGGCAGGCGGCAAACTGGGCCGGCGAAAGCGCACAGCGCCGCTGCAGGCGCCAGACCGTCGCCGCCTGCTCCGCGCCGAAGCCGTCGCGCGCGCCCGCGGCCCCGGCCTCGAACGTCGACGACGGGGCGTGCAACGATTCGAAGCCCCAGGCTCGGGCAGAGGTGGCAGGATTCACGACGCGTGGGTTCGATGCGGGAAAAGGATCGGTGCCGGGCGCTGCCCATTCACCAGGAATCTGAGCAGGCTCAAAGCAGGAAAATTCTAGCTCGGCTAGAAGATGCCTCGATTGGGCGTTTGCCTGGGATAGTGTTTTGCCTAATGGCCAAGGGCCACGGGGCCACGGGGCCACGGCCCAGGCCCCGGCCTCAGCGCGCGTCGGGCTTGCGCTTGCTCAGCTGCACCGGCGCTCGTGGCGCCGCCTTGAAGGCGTGGCCGTAGACGAGCTCGAAGCTCAGGCGCGGGCGCCCGTCCTGCGCGGTCGTGGCCAGCGCCTGCTGCAGCCGCTCGCGCCAGCGCGGCGTGCGCAGACCCTGATGCCGGCGGGGTGAAAGATTGGCGCCGAGCGCGCGCAGCTCGGCCAGCAGCGCCGGCACGTCGGGCCAGGTCAGCGTGAGGATCTCCTGGTCCATCACCGGGTCGGCGAAGCCGGCGAAGACGAGCATGTCGCCCAGGTCGTGCATGTCGACGAAGGCCTGCATCGGCTCGCCCCAGCGCTCGGCGCGGTAGATCGCGCGCAGTTCGGGCAGCGAACCGGGGCCGAGCGTCGCGAACATCAGAAAGCCGTCGACCGCCAGCGCCTCATGCCACCGGGCCAGCAGCGGGCGCGGATCGGCAATGGCCTGCAGCAGCATGTTCGACCACACGAGCTGCGCCGCACCGGCCGGCACTTCGCCCTCCGCGAGCAGCGGCGCGCCGCTCTTGCGCGCCGGCCACGGCCAACGCCGCGGCGCGCGTGCGGCAGGAGCCGCCACCGGCGCGTCGGCGATGCCGATCGTGTGCCGTTGCGCCTTCGGGTAGGCGGTCTTCAGCAGCTCCGCGCTGCCGCCCAGCGGCCCGCTCCAGTCGAGCAGCAGATCGGGCTGGCGCCGCACGAGCGGCAGGCGCTCGGCCATGCGCCGCGCGGCCTCTTCGTGCAGCCACGGCGCGCGCGGCGCGGCGCAGAGACGTGCCGCCGTGCGCGCCAGCGCCGCGCCGTCGAGTCCGGCGCCTTGCGGATCCTTGCGCGGCTCGGCCAGCATGCGGGGCAGTATATTGAGCCGATGCAGGAGGCTGGGCGCTGGGGGTTTGCGGTTCGATGGCGCGCGCGGCTGCCGGGCGGCTGCGAGGTCTGCGGCACCTGGACGCAGGCCGGCCTGTGCGGCCCCTGCGGCACGCGCTTCGCGCCGCGCGTCGATCGCTGCCGCCGCTGCGCGCTGCCCTTGCCCGAGGGCCTGCAGACCTGCACCGAGTGCCTGCAGGAACCGCCCGCGTTCGAGCGCAGCCTGTGCGTGGCCGACTACGGCTTCCCGTGGCAGCGCCTGATCGCGCGCTTCAAGTACGGCCGGACGCCGGAGCTCGCCGCGCTGCTGGCGACGGCCTTGCTGGCAGCAGCCGCGCGCGACGACGCACCGCCGCCAGAGGCCTTCGTCGCCCTGCCCCTGTCGCCGCGGCGTCTGGCCGAGCGCGGCTACGACCAGGCCTGGGAACTGGCGCGCGCGCTTGGGCGCGAGGCCGGGCTGCCGGCGCACGCCCGCGTGCTCGAACGCCGATTCGACGCCCCGGCGCAGGCCCGTTCCTCGCGCGCGCAGCGCATGCGCAACCTGCAGGGCGCGTTCGCGGTGGCGGCAGGCGAGCGGCTGCGCGTCGAGGGCCGGCACCTGGCCCTCGTCGACGACGTCATGACCACCGGCGCCAGCGCGCGCGAGGCCGCGCGCGTGCTGCGCGAGGCGGGCGCTGCGCGCGTCGACCTGTGGATCGTCGCGCGCACGCCGGCCCCGGCGGCCCCGGCCGCACCCGCGTAGGAGCCGCCTTGTTCCGCATCGTGCTCGTGCAGCCGGAGATCCCGCCCAACACCGGCAACGTGATCCGCCTGGCCGCCAACACCGGCTGCGCGCTGCACCTCATCGAGCCGCTGGGCTTTGCGATGGAGGACCGGCTGCTGCGGCGTGCCGGGCTGGACTACCACGAGTACGCGCCGCTGCGCCGTCACGCGAGCTGGGCGCAATGGCTGGCCGAGGCCGCGCCCGACCCGGCGCGCTGCTTCGCCTTCACGACGCAGGGCGCACGCGCGCACCACGAGATCCGCTGGCAGCGCGGTGACTGGCTGATCTTCGGCAGCGAGAGCGCCGGGCTGCCGGCTGCGCTGCGCGAGACCTTTGCCGCCGGGCAACGCGTGCGCCTGCCGATGCGCCCGCAGCAGCGCAGCCTCAACCTGAGCAACGCGGTGGCGGTGGCGGTGTTCGAGGCCTGGCGCCAGAACGGCTTCGAAGGCGCGGCGTGAGGCCTCTCAGCCTTCGGCGCGGCTCTGGCGCGCCATCAGCAGCGCCATCGCCGCGCGCGGCTGCAGGCGGCCTTCGAGCACGGCGACGACGGCCTGCGTGATCGGCATCTCGACGCCCAGGCGCTTTGCACGCTCGACCGCGGTGCGCGCGGTGTAGGCGCCCTCGGCGACATGCCCGAGCCGCGCCAGCGCCTCGGGCAAGGCCAGGCCTTGCGCCAGCAGCAGGCCGAGCTTGCGGTTGCGCGAGAGGTCGCCGGTGGCGGTGAGCACGAGGTCGCCCAGGCCCGAGAGCCCCATGAAGGTTTCGGCGCGTGCACCCAGCGCCACGCCCAGGCGCGTCATCTCGGCCAGGCCGCGCGTGATCAGCGCGGCGCGCGCGTTCAGCCCCGGCGCTCCGGGCTCGCCCGCCGCGGCCAGGCCGTCGAGCATGCCGGTGGCGATCGCCAGCACGTTCTTCAGCGCACCGCCGACCTCGACGCCGACGACGTCGCTCGAGGTGTAGACGCGCAGCGCCTCGCCGTGCGCCGCCCGGGCGGCGGTCTCGGCAAGCGCGGCACTTGCGCTTGCCGCCACCAGCGCGGTGGGCTGCGCGCGCGCGACTTCGAGCGCGAAGCTCGGGCCCGAGAGCACGCCGCCGGGGATATCGGGCCGCAGGTTGCGCGCGATCTCGTGCCCGAGCAGGCCGCTGCCGGCCTCGAAACCCTTGCACAGCCACAGCGCCGGCTGCTGCGCAGGCAGCGCCTGCAGCAGGCCGCGCAGGCCCGCCATCGGCGGCGCCAGCAGCAGCAGGCCGCCTTCGGCGTGGGCGCAGGCCGCGGCGAAATCGGCCTCGATGCGCAAGGCCTGCGGCAGCTCGACTTCGGGCAGGTAGCGCGCGTTGCGCCGCTGCTGCGCCATCGCCTCCGCCTGCGTGGCGTCGCGCGCCCACAGCACGGTGTCGTGCCGGGTGGCGAGTGCGGCCGCCATCGCCGTGCCCCAGGCGCCGGCACCGAGGACCGCGATCTTCACGTCGTGCGCCGCCGGGTTGGACGCGCCGCGCTGCGCCTCGGGCTCCAGGCCTCGGGCCTCAGTTCAGGCCGGTGATGATGCGCGAGCCGTTGCCCTGTTGCGCCTGTTGCGCCGCCTGCTCCTGCTGGGCCTGGAACATCGCCTGGAAGTTGACCTCGTTGAGCAGGATCGGCGGGAAGCCCGCGCGCGTGCAGACGTCCGAGACGATGGCGCGCAGATAGGGGTAGATCATCTGCGGGCAGACGATGCCCACGATGCTCTGCACCTGGTCCTCGGGCAGGTTGCGGATCTCGAAGATCCCGGCCTGCTTGGCCTCGACGAGGAAGAGCGTCTTCTCGCCGACCTTGGTCGTCACGGTGGCGGTGACGGTGACCTCGAAGACGCCGTCGGCGATCTGCCCGGCGCCGACGGCGAGCTGGATGTCGACCTGCGGCTGCTGCTGCTCGAGCAGGATCTGCGGCGAATTGGGCTGCTCCAGCGACAAGTCCTTCAGGTACATGCGCTGGATGTTGAACACGGGGTTCGCGTCGTCGGCCATCGTGGATCTTTCGAGAGGAAGAAGCTCGCCGCAAGAGCGGAGGAGGCGGCGGGCAAACGGGCGATTATGAGGCCGCACCCAGCAGCGGCAGCAGGCCGCCGGCACGGTCGAGCGCGATCAGGTCGTCGCACCCCCCGACATGGGTGTCGCCGATGAAGATCTGCGGCACCGTGCGGCGACCGGTGAGCTGGATCATGTGGTCGCGCTGTGCTGCGTCGAGGTCGATGCGGATCTCCTCGATCTGCGCGACGCCGCGCTGGCGCAGCAGCGCCTTGGCGCGCTGGCAGTAGGGACAGACCTCGGTCGTGTACATGCGGACGGCGTTCATGCCGGACTCCTCGAAACGCGGGATGGCGCGCATTCTCGCGGCGCGGACAAGTCCTTGCCGGCGCCCGGGCAGGCGCAGGCCTGGGCGCCCACCGCAGCCGCGGCAACGGCACTCAGCCGCTGCGCGCGGACTTTTCGATCGGCAGGTTGGCCTCGCGCCAGGCGCCGTTGCCGCCGGCCACCGCCACCGCGCGTTCGTGGCCGGCCCGGCGCAGCATCGCCGCGGCGCGACCGGCGCGCACACCCGAGGCGCACAGCACGATCACCGGCAGCGCCTTGTTGCCTGGCAGCTCCTTGGCGCCGGCCAGCGCCGACATCGGCACGTTGCGCGCCCCGGCGGCGTGGCCGCTGGCGTACTCGGCGGGCTCGCAGACGTCGATCAGCACGCCCTTCTCGCGGTTGATGAGCTGCACCGCCTCGGCCGGCGTGACGCGCGCGACCCCGCTCTTGCCGAGCGCAGGCCAGGCCAGCATGCCGCCGGAAACGAGCGCAAGCAGGATCAGGGGCCAGTTCTCGAGGATGAAGCTCACGGTGCGAACGGGCGCGCGGCCCAGGGGCAAGAGGACCGCGAATTATAGAATTGCCGCAATTCCTGCCCAGCGCCACGCCCCATGCCCAAGCTCGTCCTGATCCGCCACGGTGAATCGACCTGGAACCTGGAGAACCGCTTCACCGGCTGGACCGACGTGCCGCTGACCGAGACCGGCGTGCAGCAGGCGCGCGAGGCCGGCCGGCTGCTGGCGGCCCAGGGCTGGGCATTCGACGTCGCCTACACCTCGGTGCTCAAGCGCGCGATCTGGACGCTGTGGCACAGCCTGGACGCGATGGAGCGCACCTGGCTGCCGATCGTCAACGACTGGCGTCTCAACGAGCGCCACTACGGCGCGCTGCAGGGCCTGAACAAGGCCGAGACCGCGCGCCAGTACGGCGACGAGCAGGTGCTCGTCTGGCGCCGCAGCTACGACACGCCGCCACCCGCGCTGCAGGCCGGCGACCCGCGCAGCGAGCACGGCGACCCACGCTATGCAGGCCTTTCGCGCGAGCAGGTTCCGCTCACCGAGTGCCTGAAGGACACCGTCGCACGCGTGCTGCCCTGCTGGCACGAGCGCCTGGCCCCGGCGCTGCGCAGCGGCCAGCGCGTGCTGCTGGTGGCGCACGGCAACAGCATCCGCGCGCTCGTCAAGTACCTCGACGGCATCGGCGACGCCGAGATCGTCGGCCTCAACATCCCCAACGGCATCCCGCTGGTCTACGAACTCGACGACGACTTGAAGCCGCTGCGCCACTACTACCTCGGCGACGCCGAGGCCGCAGCCCGGGCCGCCGCGGCGGTGGCCGGTCAGGGCAAGGGCGGCTGAGGCAGGGGCTGGCCGCGGTCGTCCACATCGATGCATCGGTCTACCCACTCGATCCCGCCGGT
Organism: Pseudomonadota bacterium; assembly: GCA_963205125.1. GTDB lineage: Bacteria > Pseudomonadota > Gammaproteobacteria > Burkholderiales > Burkholderiaceae_C > Rubrivivax. The sequence continues at coordinate 35,781 of CAUJJO010000260.1, forward strand.
CACCGTCTGCGGCGACTGATCATCGGCGAGCCCGCGATTGCAGCCTGTCCTTCACTCCCGCCGTCTGATCCTGCGGCTTTTCTGGGCAGCTGATGCTCCGGAAGTGCAAAGCTTGGCCAGCGACCCGCGAATCGCGGCGACCACCACCACGATTCCGCACCCTTACCCGGATGGCGCCGCCGAGCAGTGGATCGCCGGCCACGCGGCAGCGTTCAAGGCACGGCAGGGAGCGACGTTCGCCGTGACCGTCCGCGGAGACAATGCGCTCGTCGGCGCCGTGAGCCTCTTGGACGTGTCCGATCCAGACACGCGCGCCGAACTGGGTTACCGGATCGGCGTCCCGTTCTGGGGCCAGGGAATCTGCACGGAGGCAGTGGTCCGCGTCATGGAGTTCGCCGGCGAAAGCTGGGGCTTGACCCGAATCGTTGCGCGCTGCATGGCTCGCAACCCGGCATCCGCACGCGTGATGGAGAAGGCCGGCCTACTGCGCGAGGGGCATCTTCAAGCGCACATCCGCAAAAACGGCCGCTACGAGGACGTGCTCCTGTACGGCCTATCCCATGCCTCCCGCCGGGAGGGCTGACACCGATTCGCCTTCGTTCATC
>CAUJJO010000261.1 GCA_963205125.1 Pseudomonadota bacterium
AAGGCCTGGAAGTCGCGCATCGAGCCGGGGTCGGTCGAGACCACGCGCAGCACTTCGCCGGCCTGCATCTCGGAGAGGGTCTTCTTGGTCTTGAGGATGGGCAGCGGGCAGTTCAGCCCGCGCGTGTCGAGTTCTCGCTGAGGGGTCATCTTGGGGTTCCCTGAAGGCTTGGCTCAGCCGGTCCGGCGCGGCCAGTCGATGAATTGCGGCTCGTGGCCGCGCGAGCGCAGCCAGTCGGCGAGCGCGAACCCGGTTCCCGCGCGCCAGCAGCGCACCGTCTCCGGCGTGAAGAGCTTGTACTCGGCAAGCTCCGGCGACAGCCGGATCTCGCCCTGCGCCTGCGCGTGGTAGGCGACGATGAGCTGGTTCATGCGCTGGAAGTCGTAGACGCCGATCAGCGACAGCGAGCTGACCTGCAGCGAGGTCTCCTCGGCGACCTCGCGCGCGATGCCTTCCTCGGGAGACTCGCCCGCCTCCATGAAGCCGGTGATGAGCCCGAACATGCGCTGCGTCCAGAAGGCGTTGCGCGCCAGCAGGATCTGGCCGTCGCGGTCGGTGCATTCGATCACCGCGGCGAGCACGGGCACCGGGTTGTTCCAGTGCGTCCAGGCGCAGGCGGGGCAGCGCAGGCGCTCCTTGTCGCCGCTATCCTCGGCGGCGACGATCATCTGCAGCGGCGTCGCGCAGTTCGGGCAGTAGCGGTGCTCGTAGGCCATGGCAAGGATGCGGTTGAAGCCGGCGCGGGCGCGCCGATCAGGCAGGGAAGACGCCGGTGGAGAGGTAGCGGTCGCCGCGGTCGCAGGCGATGAAGACGATGGTCGCGCCTTCGAGCTGCGCCGCAAGCTGCAGCGCGACCCAGCAGGCGCCGCCGCTCGAGATGCCGGCAAAGAGGCCCTCCTCGCGCGCGAGGCGCCGCGCGGTGTCCTCGGCGTCGGCCTGGCTGACGCTGACCATCTCGTCGACCTGGGCCGGATCGTAGATGCGCGGCAGGTAGGCCTGCGGCCACTTGCGGATGCCCGGGATGCGCGAGCCCTCGGCCGGCTGCGCACCGACGACGCGCACCTCGGGCCGGCGCGCCTTGAGGAAGCGCGCGACGCCGGTGATGGTGCCGGTCGTGCCCATGGCGCTCACGAAGTGCGTGATGCGGCCGGCGGTCTGCTCCCAGAGCTCGGGGCCGGTCGTCTCCTCGTGCACGCGCGGGTTGTCGGCATTGGCGAACTGGTCGAGCACGTGGCCCTTGCCGTCGCGGTGCATCTGCTCGGCAAGGTCGCGCGCGTACTCCATGCCGCCCGAGCGCGGCGTCAGCACGAGCTCGGCGCCGTAGGCCTTCATCGTCTGCGCGCGCTCGACCGAGAGGTCCTCGGGCATCACCAGCACCATGCGGTAGCCGCGGATCGCCGCGGCCATCGCCAGCGCGATGCCGGTGTTGCCGCTGGTGGCCTCGATCAGCGTGTCGCCGGGGCGGATCTCGCCGCGCTCCTCGGCGCGGCGGATCATGCTGATGGCCGGGCGGTCCTTCACCGATCCGGCCGGGTTGTTGCCTTCGAGCTTGGCCAGCACGACGTTGCCGCGCGCGCGCCCCGCCGCGCCGGGCAGACGCTGCAACTGCACGAGCGGCGTGCGGCCTATCGTCTCTTCGAGGGTCGGGTAGTGCGGGGCCTGTGCGCTGCTCATCGATGCGTCCTTGCTGGCGCGGATTGTCGCCGCCAGCGCCGCCGAAGCCAAAGACCCGCATGACATAATCGCCCGCTTCATGCGTGCCGTCGGCAGCACCCACGAGGCCCGGGTGGCGAAATCGGTAGACGCAGGGGACTCAAAATCCCCCGCCGCAAGGCGTGCCGGTTCGAGTCCGGCCCCGGGCACCAGCTTGACGGCCAGTTCCAGCCGCCGGCTGCCGCCGATATCGAATCAAACCGCCACGAGCGGTTTGATGGCCGCCAAGTCCACGGCAAGCGCCTCGCGCACACGCGCCATTTCGTAGTCCGCCTGCAGGCCCATCCAGAACTCCGCGCTGGTGCCCAGTGCCCGCGCCAGGCGCATGGCGGTGTCGGCCGTCACAGCCCTGCGTTCGCGCACGATGTCGTTGATGCGCGGCGCAGGTACATGCAGCGCCATCGCCAGCGCGTGCGCGCTCAGGCCCATCGGCACCAGGAACTCCTCGCGCAGCACCTCGCCCGGGTGAATGGGGCGCATGCCGTTGGTTGGCGCGTCCATGTCTCTCGCTCCTTCAGTGGTAATCCACGACCTCGACGTCGAAGGCATCGCCGCTCTCGAAGCGAAAGCACACGCGCCATTGGTCGTTCACGCGAATGCTGTACCGGCCAGCCCTGTCGCCTTCGAGCCGTTCCAGTCGGTTGCCCGGCGGCACGCGCAGGTCTTCCAGGCGCACCGCGCGGTGCAGCATCTGCAGCTTGCGCTCTGCAACCTGCCGCACATTGGCCCAGCGCACCACGACCTTGCCGCCGAACAGCGCCGCCGTGTCCTTGCACTTGAACGTCTTGATCACCCGCGCATGTTATTACGCTTCACGTTAAACGCCAAACGTTTCGTCCGGCAGTCTGCGCAATCGTCCCGCAACGGCGGCGGGACAAGAACGATTGGGCATGCCGCCTGGAGGAACGAGACGCCGGCATCGTCGATCAGCAATTGCGGCGCGCCCCTTTACACTCCGGGCGCCGTACCCGGTCACAAGGCTGCGCCCTCGACCAGGCGGCAAGCCACCTCGACACGCCGACCTTGTCGCCGCAGCGCGCCGTCCTCCCGCCTTCTTCTTCATGCCGCCGATTCCACCGATCACCAAGGCGCTGATGCTGATCTGCACGGCGCTGTTCTGCCTTTCGCTGTTCGTGCCGCTGACGGCCTGGTTCGCGCTCTGGCCGCTGGACTCGGGGCGCTTCATGCCCTGGCAGGTGCTCAGCTACGCCTTCCTGCACGGCGGCATGGGGCACCTCTTCTTCAACATGCTGGGCCTGTGGATGTTCGGCTCGGAGCTCGAGCGCTTGTGGGGCCCCAAGCGCTACATCAACTTCCTGCTCGCGGGGGCACTTGCCGCGGCCGCCTCGCAGATCGTCTTCACGCTCGTCACCGGCTCGATGGCGCCGACGGTGGGCGCCTCGGGCAGCCTCTACGCGCTGCTGCTGGCCTTCGGCATGCTGTTCCCGAACCGCACCATCATGCCGCTGTTCCCGCCGATCCCGATGAAGGCCAAGACCTTCGTGCTGATCTTCGGCGGCCTGGAACTGCTGCTGGGGCTCTCGGGGGCCAGCGGAGTCGCGCACTTCGCGCACCTGGGCGGCATGCTCGGCGGCTGGCTGATGATCCGCTACTGGCGCGGGCAGCCGCCGTTCACGCGCTCGCGTCGCTGAGCGGCCGGGCCACCGGTGCGCCGTCGCGGTCGCCTTCACAGTCACGGTCGCGCGGCTGCAGGCCCTCGGCCACCGTCGGGTAGCGCAGGCGCAGCCGCAGTTCCTGCCGCAGCCGCGCGTTGACGAGGCGGCGCGATTCGCTCATGAAGCTCAAGGTCAGCGCGGGGAGCCTCGCCTGCGCCTCCTGGCGCGTGATGCGCGGGGGTCGCGCACAGGCCAGCAGGTCGGCGGCAAGGTCGAAGTAGTCGCCCATGCGCAGCTCGGTGTCGTCACAGGCGTTGACGACGCGCTGCGGCCGCCCGCGAACCAGGGCCGCGACGCAGGCGCGCGCGAGGTCGTCGGCGTGGATGTGGCTGGTGTAGACGTCGTCCTCGCGGCAGAGCACCGGCGTGCCGCGCAGCAGGCGCTCGCGCGGATTGCCGCCGACGCGATCGAGCGCGTAGATGCCTGGCACGCGCAGGATGCTCACGCACACGCCGCTGCGCAGGCCGTAGCCGCGCAGCACCGCTTCGGCATCGGCGCGCCGCAGCGCGCGTGCGCTCGTCGGCGCAAGGGCGCGGGTCTCGAGCACGCGCGCGCCGCCGCAGTCGCCGTAGACGCCGCTCGTGCCGACGTAGACGAGCCGCCGCACGCTGCCGCCGCGCGCGAGGGCGCCGACGAGTCGGCGCGTGCGCGCGTCCTCGGGGCCTTCGCCCGGCGGTGGTGCAAGGTGCAGCACGCAATGCGCAAGCGCGCCCAGCCGGCCGAGCGTGGCCGCGTCGTCCAGGTCGCCGAGCACCGGCAGGGCGCCTGCCGCGCGCAGCTCGGGCACGCGCGCGGGCGTGGAGCTGAGCACGATCACCCGCCAGCGCGGGCGCAGCAGGCGCAGCACGCGCAGCCCGATGTCGCCGCAGCCGACGATGAGAAGGCGCGGTCGGCGAAGGGAGGATGCGAGGGAGGTCATCGATGGCAGCCGGCCGGCGCACCGGACGGCGCAGGCACAATCCGCGCCCGAGTGTAGACAGAGCTTCTCCCGCATCCCGCAGCCACCGCACCGCCTCGAACGTGAGCCATCAAGTCACCCTCAAGCCCGCAGGGCGCAGCTTCACCGTCGAAGACGACGAACCGATCCTCGCCGCCGCCATCCGGCAAGGCATAGGCATGCCCTACGGCTGTCGCGACGGCGCCTGCGGCTCGTGCAAGAGCCGCCTGCTGGAGGGCGAGGTCGTGCACGGCCCGCACCAGCAAAAGGCGCTGCCCGAGGCCGAGAAGCAGGCCGGGCTCATCCTCACCTGCTGTGCGCGCGCGCTGACGGACTGCGTGGTCGAGGCGCGCATGGTGCCGGGTGCGGGCGAGCATCCGGTGCAGAAGATGCCCACGCGCGTGCTGGCGATCGAGCGCGCAGCCGGCGACGTCGCCATCCTGCGCCTGCAACTTCCGGCGAACCAGAACTTCCAGTTCTTCGCCGGCCAGTACCTCGAGTTCATCCTGAAGGACGGCGCGCGCCGCAGCTACAGCTTGGCCAGCGCCCCCTCGCGCCTGGGCAGCCCGCCGCAGGTCGAGCTGCACCTGCGCCGCATGCCCGGCGGCCTCTTCACCGAGCAGGTGTTCACGACGCTGAAGGAACGCGACATCCTGCGCGCCGAAGGCCCCTTCGGCAGCTTCTTCCTGCGCGAGGACAGTGCCAGGCCCGTCGTCCTGCTGGCCAGCGGCACGGGCTTCGCGCCGGTGCAGGCGATCCTGCAGCACATGCAGGACAAGGGCATCGCGCGGCCGACCTCGCTCTACTGGGGTTGCCGACGGCGCGCCGACCTCTACCGCCACGACTGGTGCGAG
>CAUJJO010000262.1 GCA_963205125.1 Pseudomonadota bacterium
ATCCTGCCGGACCACGAGGTCCTTGCGCACCTGCGCGCGAGCAAGTCGCCCAAGGCCGGCAGCGTCCTTCGTCTGGCCGAGGCTTTCGACGCCGAGGTGCTGGGCCGCGCCGGGCCCGAGGGCGGGCTCTTCCGGCTGCGCTTTCCCGACGATCCGCTCGTGCTGCTGCAGCGCCACGGCCACGTACCGCTGCCGCCCTACATCCGCCACGCCGACGCGCCCGAGGACGAGGCGCGCTATCAGACGGTGTTCGCCGCGCGGCCCGGCGCCGTCGCCGCGCCGACGGCGGCGCTGCACTTCGACGAGGCGCTGCTGCAGGCCCTGGCCGCGCGCGGCATCAGGCGCACGCAGGTGACGCTGCACGTGGGCGCCGGCACCTTCCAGCCGGTGCGCGTCGAGCGCATCGCGGAGCACCGCATGCACGCCGAGTGGTTCGAGGTCGGCAGCGAAGCGGTGGCGGCGATCGAGACCACCCGCGCGGCCGGCGGGCGCATCGTCGTCGTCGGCACGACGGCGCTGCGCGCGCTCGAATCGGCGGCACGCGGCGGCACGCTGCAGGCGATGCGCGGCGAGACCGACATCTTCATCACGCCGGGCTTCGGCTTTCGCGTCGCCGACCTGCTGCTCACCAACTTCCACCTGCCGCGCAGCACGCTGCTGATGCTGGTCAGCGCCTTTGCCGGCATGGAGCGCATCCGGGCCCTTTACGGCCACGCGATCGCGGCGCGTTACCGCTTCTTCAGCTACGGGGACGCGATGCTGCTTGCGCGGGCGTGAGGGGTGCGCGGGCACCCTCACCCCGGCCCTCTCCCACGGGGTGGGAGAGGGAGTGCAGAAGCCGGAGGACGCGCGACTCGGCGAAGGACAATCGGCGCATGCTCGAATTCGAACTGCTGAAGACCGAGGGCCTGGCGCGCCGCGGCCGGCTGAGGCTCAATCACGGCGTCGTGCAGACGCCGATCTTCATGCCCGTGGGCACCTACGGCACGGTCAAGGGCGTGCTGCCGGAGAGCCTGGAAGCGATGGATGCGCAGATCATCCTCGGCAACACCTTCCACCTCTGGCTGCGGCCGGGGCTCGAGGTCATCCAGCGCTTCGGCGGGCTGCACCGATTCGAGGGCTGGCGCCGGCCCATCCTCACCGACAGCGGCGGCTTCCAGGTCTGGAGCCTGGCCGGGGCGGACGGCAAGGGGCGAAAGATCAGCGAGGAAGGCGTGCGCTTCGCGTCTCCGGTCAACGGCGACAAGCTGCTGCTGACGCCCGAGATCAGCATGCAGATCCAGGCCGTGCTGGACTCCGACATCGTCATGCAGTTCGACGAGTGCACGCCCTACCAGACGGCGGGCCGCATCACCACCGAGCGCGAGGCGCGCGCCTCGATGGAGCTGAGCCTGCGCTGGGCGCGGCGCAGCCGCGACGAGTTCGCGCGCCTGGCCAACCCGAACGCGCTCTTCGGCATCGTGCAGGGCGGCATGTTCGAGGCGCTGCGCGCGGAGTCGGCCTCAGCACTCGCCGAGCTCGAGCTGCCCGGCTACGCGGTGGGCGGCGTCAGCGTGGGCGAACCCAAGGAGGACATGCGCCGCATCATGGCGCACACACCGCGCCTCCTGCCCGCGCACAAGCCGCGCTACCTGATGGGCGTGGGCACGCCCGAGGACCTGGTCGAAGGCGTGGCCTGCGGCGTCGACCTCTTCGACTGCGTGATGCCCACGCGCAATGCGCGCAACGGCCACCTCTTCACGCGCTTTGGAGACCTGCGCCTGCGCAACGCGCGCTATCGGCAGGACGAGCGTCCGCTGGATGAGAGCTGCGGCTGCGCCACCTGCGCGCGCTTCAGCCGCGCCTACCTGCACCATCTGGACCGCTGCGGCGAGATGCTCGGGCCGATGCTCGCCAGCATCCACAACCTGCACTACTACCTGCAGCTCATGCGCGAAGTGCGCGAGGCGCTGGACGCCGGCCGCTTCGCCGCCTGGCGCGCGCAGTTCCACGCCGACCGCGCGCGCGGCGTGGACTGACGGCGCCGCCCAAGCGCGCGCTGGCCCTCCGTTCCGGCGCGTTCAGTTCAGGCTCGACGAGGGCGGCACTGCGCGCAGGTCCTGCGTCACGCGACCTTCGCTGAGCGCGATCACGCGGGTGGCCGAGGCGATCGTCTCCGGCCGGTGCGCGACGATGATTCGCGTGAGCGCGAGCTGGCGCACGGCCTGGTTGACGACGCGCTCGCGCTCGACGTCGAGCGCGCTCGTCGCCTCGTCCAGCAGCAGGATGCGCGGGCGCTTGTAGAGCGCGCGGGCAAGAAGGATGCGCTGCTTCTGCCCGCCCGAGAGCGCGGTGCCGAGCTCGCCGATCAGCGTGTGGTAGCCCATGGGCATGGCCTCGATCTCCTCGTGCACCGCGGCCACGCGGGCGCAGTGCGCGATCCAGGCGCGGTCCGGGCGCGGGTCGAAGAAGCAGATGTTGTCGGCGACCGATCCCGAGAAGAGCGGCTCGTCCTGCATCACCACGCCGACCATCTGGCGCCAGCGCTGCAGCCCGAGCTGCGGCAGCGGCACGCCGTCGCCCTTGCCCAGGCGCCCGCCGATGCGCATCTGGCCGCGCGTCGGCTCGAGCACGCCCAGCATGATCTTCAGCAGCGTCGTCTTGCCGCAGCCCGAAGGCCCGGTGATGGCCACCGACTCGCCGGGCTCGATGCGCAGGCTCACGCCGCGCAGCACCTCGGGCTCGGTGTCGGCGTAGCGAAAGCTCACGTCGACGAGCTCGAGGCCCGCGGGCAGGTCGATCGCCGGCAGGCCGGCGCCCTGCTCGTCCTCGGGCGGCGTGAGCACGATGTCGGCCAGCCGCTCGCCCTGCAGGCGCAGCATGCGCAGCGCCACCAGCTTGTCGATGAGGCCGCTCACGCGCGTGGCGAACTGCTCCTTGTAGGCGAAGAACGCGAACAGCATGCCCACCGAGAGCGAGCGTTCGAGCACCAGCAGCGCGCCCAGCCAGATCACCGCCACGCGCTCGAAGCCGAACAGCGCGCGGTTGGCCAGCGCCATCCACAGCTCCAGGCGCCGGGTGGCGATGTCGGCGTTCATGGTGTCGGCCACCAGGCTGGCGAAGCGGTTGCGGCGGTCGACCTGGACGCCGAAGAGCTTGATCGCCTGCACGCCGCGCAGCGACTCGATGAAGTGGCTGTTCTGCCGCGCCTCGTGGATCAGCTGCTCTTCGGTGAAGGCGCGCAGCGGGCGCATGAAGGCCCAGCGCAGCAGCCCGTAGGCGGCCACCGCCAGCAGGGCGATGGCGGTCAGGCGCAGGCTGTAGAGCAGCATCATCGCCAGCGTCAGCACGACCAGCGCGCCGTCGAGCACGGCCTCGACGAAGCTGGTGGTGAGCGCCTTCTGGATCTGCGCCACGGCACCGAAGCGCGACCAGATGTCGCCGAGGAAGCGCTTCTCGAACCAGGCCACCGGCAGGCGCAGCAGATGCGCGAAGACGTTGAGCAGCCACTGCAGGTTCAGCGTCGCCGACAGCGCCAGCACCGCCCAGGCGCGCGCGCCCGCGGTCAGCACCTGGATCACCACCAGCAGCGCAAAGCCCACGCCCAGGGTCAGCAGCAGGTCGCGGTCGCCGCTCACCAGCACGTCGTCGACCACCCACTGCATGAAGAAGGGCGTCAGCAGCACGAAGAGCTCGAGCGCCACCGCCAGCAGCAGCACCTGCGCGAGCGCCCGCTTGAGGCCGCTGACCGGGCCGAGCAGGTCGCGCCAGCGCACCGGGTGCTTCTCCTGCCGCGCCTTGAAGCCCGCCCCGGGCGCGAGCTCGAGCGCCACCCCGGTGAAATGCGGCGAGAGCTCGGCGAGCTTCAGGCGGCGCTCCCCATGCGCGGGGTCGTGAATCGTCGCGATGCCGCGCTTGACCGACACCAGCACGACGAAGTGGTTCAGGTCCCAGTGCAGGATGCAGGGCGTCTGCAGCTGCGCGAGCTCGTCGAGTTCGGCGCGCAGCGCGCGCGAGCTCAGGTGCATGGCGTCGGCCATGCGCACCAGGTCGACCATCGTCACGCCCTTGAGCGAGAGCGAGAAGCGCTGGCGCAGCGCCGTCAGGTCCGTCTGCAGGCCGTACGTGGCCGCGATCATCGCCAGGCACGCCAGGCCGCACTCGGCGGCCTCGGTCTGCAGGATCACCGGCACGTGCCGACGGCGCAGGCCCAGATCGAGCGTCGCAGGGCTCATCGCGGTGGCCTCACAGCCGCTCCCGCAGGCCCAGCAGCGGCTCGAACAGCCATTCGATCAGGCGCCGCCGCTCGAGCAGCACGTCGGCCTGCAGGCGCATGCCGGCGGCCAGCGGTTGCCTCCAGCGCGCCAGCGCCGCGGCGTCGAGCGCGACGGTGATGCGAAACAAGGCCTCGCCCGGCCGCAGCGGCGCAAGGCCGGCCAGCGACTGCGCGGCCAGCTCGCCGGCCGCCAGCGGCGTGCGCGAAACCTGCAGCACCTGCCCTTCGAGCGGGCCGTACTTCTGGTAGGGGAAGGCCTCCAGGCGCAGCCGCACCGCCTGCCCCGGGCGGATGAAGCCGACCGCGCTGCTGGGCGCGTAGAGCTGCGCCTGCAGCGTGGCGCCCTGCGGGACGAGGCTGGCCAGCGCCGCGGCCGGCGACACCGCCTGGCCCGGCTCCGAGAGCACGGCGGTGAGTACGCCGGCCTGGGGTGCACGCACGATGAGTTGGCGCTCGCTGTCCTGTTCGGCCGCCTCGCGGCTGACTTCGGCCAGATCGCGTTCGAGGCCGCCCTGGGTGCTGCGCGCACTCAGCGGCAGGCTGCGGCGCTCGCCTTCGAGCTGCTCGCGCTCGCGTTGCAGGCGCAGGCGCTCGCGCTGCAGGCCTTGCAGCTGCGATTGCAGGCCGAGCACCTCTTCCTGCTTGGCCAGCACCTGCGCTTCGGAGATGAAGTTGTCCCGCTGCAGGGCCTGCAGGCGCGCAAGCGCCTGCTGCGCCAGCGCCAGCCGCTGCTGCTGCAGCGTCACTTCGCCGTCGGCCTGCGCCTGCTCGGCGCGCAGCGCGCGCAGGCGGCGGTCGAGCGCCTGCTCCTGGGCGGCGGCCAGCGCGTCCTGCTGGCGCGCGGTCTCCTGCAGGCTTTGCCTGCGCTCCTGCAGACTGCGCTGCACCTCGGCCTGGGCGGTGGCCAGCAGACGCGGGCGCTCCTGCGCGAGGACGAAGAGGATGTCGCCGGCCTGGACTTGCTGCCCTTCGCTCGCGCGGCGCTCGATCACCGTCGCCGCTTCCGGGGGCACGAGGCGGATCACGCCGCGGTCGGGCGCCAGCACGCCTTCGATCGTCGTCTTGCGCGTGTAGTGGCCAAGCGCCAGGAAGGCCGCGGCCAGCAGCACCATCGCCAGCACGCCGACCGTGATGAGGTCCATCGACAGCGGGCGCACGATCTGCACGCGGCCAAGCCACGCGCCCTGCTGCGCCTGCAGCACCTCGTCGCGAAAGAGCGGCCGCGTCACGACCGCAGCGCCGGCACCGGGCCGGCGAAAACAAAATCACGCCCGCTTTGAAGACCGGCGGACCCCGGCGGGGGCGAGGGTCTGCCGGTGCGGGCGTGCAAAAAGCACCGCCGGGCTCGAACGATGCGAACGAGCCCGGCGTCTGCCGTGCGCGGGCGCAAGCCTGCGCACGGACCTGAAATCACCAGCGATGGAACGGCGAGCCGCCGCTGACCGCCTTCAGTTGTTCGGGCTGCAGCGGCACCGGGCTCGTGGGGGCCGCGGCCGGCTTGGACGAAAGGCGACGGAACAGGCTCTGGATCAGCGTCATGATGAGTCTCCTCGTTGCAAGGGTGCCGGACAGCACACTGCGAACGATTGGAGCAGGCGCACGCCGGACCGGCCACTGTCAGCCCTTACAGGTAGGCACGCACGGCCACGCTTTCCAGGCCCGCGCGTGCGGCAAGCTTGCGCGGGCTCAATGGATGAGGCCCAGGCGCAGCGCCTTCAGCACCGCCTGGTGCTTGTTGACGCAGCCGAGCTTGTGCATGGCGTTGTTGACGTGCAGCACCGCCGTGCGCTCGCTGATGCCGAGGATGGTGCCGACCTCCCACGCCGTCTTGCCCTCCATCGTCCAGCGCAGCGCTTCCAGCTCGCGCGGCGTCAGCGCCGGGCGTTCCTGCTGCAGCACGCCGGGCACGAACAGGCGCAGCGCCGCCTCCTGCGCGTGCACGGCGAAGAGCTGCAGGTCGGCCACGAGGCGCTGCAGCTCGCGCGGGTCGGCCGGCAGGGCCTGGTCGCGGTCGACGCCGAGCTGGAAGTGCCGCCCCTCGGGCAGGTGCAGCGCCAGCGCGATCCCGGTGCGGTAGCCGAAGCCGGCCATGTGCTCCCAGATCTCGCCCGCCCCCTGCTCGACGTAGGTGCCCTGGTCCCAGATGATCGGCACCGTCTGGCGCCGGCAGTGCTGCATCACCGGGTCGCGGCGCGCCATCCCGGCGTCGTCGGCCGCCTCGACGTAGTCCGCGGGCGCATTCGCGACGACGAAGAACTCGCTGCGGTTGAGGCCGTGGTCGACCACCGTCATCGCCGACACCAGGTCGAAGCCGAGCGTGCGGGCGAAGCCGACCACCTCGTCGCGGAACGTCTCGCGACTGTGGGCCTGCATCACGGCCGAATACCCGCCCGGCAGCATCGATTCCTTCTCCGATGGCGTGCAGCGTGGCGGCCTTCACGGTCAAACCTGACAGGACTTACAGCCCTGACAAGGATTACAGCTCCGCCGTGCGCGCACTTGGTCAACGATGGCGGCATGCAACACACCACAGTCTCATGGGCACGGCAGGCCGGGCCCGCCATCATGCCGTGGTCGCTGCGCGCCTGGCCGCCGCTATTGTGGCAGGCTGCCCAGGCGCCGCTGGCCGATTTCCACCACCTCAGCACGCACGTGGACGCCGACGCGGGCGGAGGCCGCGCCTGCCGCGCCTCGGGGCAGACGATCTGGGCCGGCACCGTGGCCGGCTGCGAGGCCGGCATGGCCTGGGACTGGGTCGAGCTCACCCGCGGCGTGCTGGCGATGGCCGACCCGATGTCGGTCATCACCAACCTGCGCGTGCTCGGGCGCGAGGGCCAGGTGCTCACCTCGGCCGAAGCCGCGCTCGTGCTCAACGAGATCGTGCATGCGCTGCCCTGGCAGCACGAGGTCGGTCGCGCGCTGGCCACGCGGCACTGAGGCACTGAGGCGCTGAAAGAGCGGCTGAACGCGGCGGCTCAGGCGAGCGCGCGCTGGCGCAACTGGCGCGCGACGTAGGCCACGCCGAGTGCGGCGACCACGGCGCTGACGAGCAGCGCGATCGCCAGCTCGCCGGCCCCAGGCGCCTCGCCCTTGAGCACGCGCGTCATCAGCTCGACCTGCGCCAGCGCCGGCACCCAGAGCTGCCACTCGGCGCGGCCCTGCTGGCCGAAGATCGTCGCCAGCGGCACCAGCGAGACGAGCAGGATGACGCCCGAGGCGTTGGCCTGCGCCTCCTTGACGCTGCGGCTGCGGATCGCCACGGCCATCAGCAGCGCCGAGAGCGCGCCGGCCAGCGGCAGCAGCAGCGCAGCGAAGAAGAGCGCCTCGCGCGGCCCGTAGCGAAACAGCGCGGCCAGCGATTCGCTTCGCATCAGCCACTGCCCGGGCAGGAAGCTCAGGCAACAGAGCACGGCGATCAGCATCGCCACCGCCGCCACCGCCGCCCACTTGCCCGCGGCCAGCGCGCCGTGGCGCACCGGGTTCATCAGCAGCGGCTCGAGCGAGCCGCGCTCGCGCTCGCCCGCGGTGCTGTCCAGCGCCGCGTTGAGCGCGCCGTAGAGCACGGCCATCAGCACGAAGAAGGGAATGATGCCGGTGAGCTGCGCGCCGCGCGCCGCGGCGTCGGCGAGGTCGCGCTGCTCGATCTGCACCGCCTGCACGAGCGCGGGCGAGACGCCGCGCAGCGCCAGGCGCAGCGTGGCCTGCTCCTGGTTGAAGCCCGCCAGCAGCGCGAGCACGCGCGACACCGCCGCCTGCGCGCGCGGGCTTGCGCTGCTGCTGACGACTTCGAGCAGCGGCTGGCGGGCAGCGGCGAGCTCCGCCTCGAAGCCCGCCGGCACGCGCAGCACCGGGTCGTCGAGCTGCTCGGCGAGGATCCGCGCCTCCCAGTCGGCGGGCGCCGGCCGCAGCGTGTAGGTCTGCCTGGCGAAGTAGTTGGCAAGGCTTGGCGCATGCTCGATGCCGACCACCTGCAGCTCGCGCGCGTCGGCGCGCCGCTCGGCGTCGGCGACCAGCGTCGACAGCAGCACCAGCACCAGCGGCCCCATCGCCACCGAGCTGAGCAGCACCACGAGCAGCGTGCGTCGGTCGCGCAGCGCGTCCAGCAGTTCCTTGCGAAAGACGATCCAGGCCTGTTTCATGACGCGATTTCCGTCGCCGGGTCCGCATCCAGCGGTGCGGCAAAGGCCAGCGCGACGAAGGCCTGCTCGAAATCCGGCGTGCCGCAGCGCGCGCAGAGTTCGCCCACGCGGCCCTGCGCCACCGTGCGGCCGGCGGCCATCACCACCACGTGGTCGCACAGGCGCTCGACCTCCTGCATCACGTGGGTGGAGAAGACGATGCACTTGCCCTCGTCGTCGCGCAGGCGCTGCAGCGCGCGGCGCAGCGCGCGCGTGGCCATCACGTCCAGGCCGTTGGTCGGCTCGTCGAGGATGATGTTGGGCGGGTCGTGCACGAGCGCGCGCGCCAGCGCCGTCTTCATGCGCTCGCCCTGGCTGAAGCCCTCGGTGCGCCGGTCCAGCAGCGGCTGCAGCTCGAGCGTGCGCGCCAGCGCCTCTGTGCGCTGCTGCGCCGCCTCGTCCGAAAGGCCGTGCAGGCGCGCGAAGTAGACGATGTTCTCGCGCGCCGTCAGCCGCGGGTAGAGGCCGCGCGCGTCGCTGAGCACGCCAAGCCGGGCCAGCGCCGCGGCAGGCTGCTTCGCCACGTCGATGCCGTCGACCCGGATCTGCCCCGCGTCGGCGCCCAGCAGCGCGGCGACCATGCGCAGCGTCGTCGTCTTGCCCGCGCCGTTGCTGCCCAGGAGACCGGTGATGCAGCCGTCGGCGGCGACGAAGTCGGCGCCGGCCACCGCCTGCACCACGCGCGCGCGCCGCCCGCGCCCCTGCACGAAGCGGCGTTGCACGCCCTGGACTTCGATCACTCGGCGGTCTCCGCCGCCCCGGGCGGCACGAACAGCGGCGGGCGCGGGCGCTGCTTGACGCAGCCGGCGTCGACGGCCAGCGCGGCGGCCTCGTCCTCGGTATCAACGAAGCGATGCACCAGCTCGCGCACGCAGGGCAGCGCGAGCTGACCGTGCCCGGCCGCGGGCACGACGACGTGGCGGGCGCGCGTGCCCAGTTGCGCGGCGACGCGCTCGGCGTGGCGCGGCGGCGTCACCGGGTCGATGGCGCCGGACAGCAGCAGCACCGACGCCGCGGCGGGGCCGATGCGGTAGAACGCATCGGGCAGCGTCGCGCGCGGCCAGCCGGCGCAAGCTGAGCGGTAGCGCTCGGCAAGGCTTGCGAAGTCGCCCTGCGGCGGCGGCTCGGTCGCCACGCGCGGCATGTCCTCGCTGCAGATGACGGCGAAGTGCTCGCCCTGCGCGATGCGCCCGTGGCGCGAGCCGTCCAGCGCGCTGGCCAGCCCCAGCAGCGGCTCCCAGCGCCCGGCCGCGGCCTCGTCGATCGCCTGCGGCAGCGCGCTTGCCAGCAGCGGCGTGTAGAGCGGCGCGCGGGCAAGGCCCGCCAGCGTCTCGTGCCTGAGCGTGATGCGCTCGGGCCGCCCCGTGACCGGCTGCACCAGCGTGGCCTCGCGCGGCAGCGCGGCCTGCAACGCCTGCCAGTGCGCGCGCAGGCGCGGATGGCGCCTGCCGCAGGCGGCGTCACCCTCGCACCAGGCGAGCAGGGCGTCGAAGGCGGCCTGCGCGTCGCGCGCGAAGGAGCTCGGCAGCGCCATGTCCGGCGGCGCCACGCCGTCGAGCACGACGCGGCGCACCGCCTGCGGCGCCTGGCGCAGGTAGTCGAGCGCCACCCGCGTGCCGTAGGACACGCCGACCAGGTTGACCTGCGCGACGCCGAGCGCGCGGCGCACCGCCTCGGCGTCCTGCACCGCGTCGACGGTGGTGTAGCGGCGCAGGTCGCCGTGCGGCAGCGCCTGCAGTCTTTCGCGGCAGCGCGCCAGCTCGCGCAGCACGAGCGCGTCGTCGAGCATCGCGCGCAGCGGCCGCGTCGGCGCGTCGTCGTCCTCGCAGCTCAGCGCGGCGCTGCGCCCGGTGCCGCGTTGGTCGATCAGCACCAGGTCGCGGCGATTGGAGAAGCGCGCGAGCAGTTGCGACACCGGGCCGGCAAGGTCGATCGCGCTCTGCCCGGGGCCGCCCGCGAAGAAGAACAGCGGGTCGGGCTTGCGCTGGCGCGACAGCGCCGGCAGCACGGCAAAGTGCAGCTCGATCGTCGGCCCGGCCGGGGCGTCGGCGGCCAGCGGCCGCTTCAGCGTGCCGCACCAGGCCGGCGTCTCGACGCCGCGCAGGCGGCAATCCTGCAGCCCCGGCGGCGCGGCCTGCGCCAGGCTCGCGGACAGCAGCGCCGTCAACAGGCCCGCCCGCAGCGCCGCCCGTGCGGCGGCCCGCAGCAGGACGTGGGGCGGTGAGGATCGAGAAGGACTCATGCCGGCGCAGCGCTTGGCGACGAGCCTAGCAGCCGCGGCGGCGCCGCCCGCCCATGCCGCGCGGCCCGGGCCTGCGCGCAGGCGCTGCAGCGCGGGTCCGCGTGATCAATTGCCGCCGTCGCACCCGCCTGCGCGGGTGAGCCTGTGGCCGTGGCGCGTCATCGCGGGGGCATGATCGCGGTCTTCGCATCCGTATCCGTATCCGCGCGCGGCGCGGACCGGGCCTGCACGCCCCTCACGTCACGCCACTCGACCATGATCCGACCGCTTTGCACCACGGCCCTGGCGGCTGCCCTGCTTCTTGCTGCCTGCGGCGGCCCCTCGGAGGCCGAGCTGCTGGGCAAGGCCCGCGAGCTCGACGCGCAGCACGACTACCGCGGCGCCGTCGTGCAGCTCAAGTCGGTGCTGCAGCAGAACGCGCAGAACGCCGAGGCGCGCTTCCTGCTGGGCAAGGCCCTGCTCGAACAGGGCGACAGCAAGGGCGCGCTGCTCGAGCTGCGCAAGGCCTCGGACCTGCGCTTCGACCAGGGCAGGCTGGTGCCGCTGCTGGCGCGGGCGATGCAGGCCGAAGGCGAGTACAGCGAGCTGACCGGCCAGTTCGGCGGCACGCGGCTGCCCGATCCGGCGGCGCAGGCCGAGCTCTCGGTCGCCCTCGCCGTCGCGCACCTGGCGCAGAAGCAGACCGAGCAGGCCGAGGAGGCGCTGGCCGACGCGCTGAAGGCCATGCCCCAGCACGTGCAGGCGCGGCTGCTGCAGGCGCGCATGCTCGCCGACAAGGGCCAGGCCGGGGACGCGCAGGCCCTGGTCGACCAGGTGCTTGCCGCCGACCCCAAGGCGGCCGACGCCTGGCTGCTCAAGGGCGAGCTGGCGCTGAAGATCGACAAGGACCGCAAGGCCGCGGGCGAGGCCTTCGCCAAGGCGGTGGCGGCCAACCCCAAGCTGCTGGCGGCCCATGTGGCGCGCGTCACGACGCTGTTCCAGGACGGCGACGCCGCGGCCGCCGCCACCGCCGTGGCCGAGCTGAAGAAGGTGTTCCCGAACCACCCGCGCACGCGCTTCTTCGAGGCCGAGCTGGCCTACAACGCCCGGGACTTCAAGGCCGCGCAGGAGCACATGCGCCCGGTCGTGCAGGCGATGCCGGGCAACCCGCTGGTGCTGCAGCTGGCAGGCGCGGCCGAGTTTCGCCTGGGCAACATCGCCCAGGCCGAGACCTACCTCGGCAAGGCGCTGCAGCAGGCGCCCGAGCTGGTGCTGGCGCGCGGCATGCTCGCGCAGATCTACCTGCGCACCGGGCAGCCGCAGAAGACCTTGTCGACGCTGGCGCCGCTGCTGCAGAGGAACCCCGGCCCGTCGGCGCTGCAGCTCGCCGCCGAGGCCCATCTGCAGAGCGGCGACACCAAGAAGGCCGAGGAGCTCTACCAGCGCGCGGCCAAGCTCACGCCCAACGATCCGCGCATCCGCACGGCGCTGGCGCTGACGCAGTTCGGCCAGGGCAAGACCGACGCCGCGATCGCCGAGCTCGAGCAGATCGCCAGCAGCGACAGCGGCGCGCTGGCCGACCTCGCGCTGGTCAGCGCCCACCTGCGCAAGCGCGAGGTCGACAAGGCGCTGAAGACGATCGACGCGCTCGAGAAGAAGCAGCCCGACAAGCCGCTGGCGCCGATGCTGCGCGCCCGCGTGCTGGCGCTGAAGAACGACCCCGAGGGCGCGCGCGCGCAGTTCCAGAAGGCGCTGGCGCTGGACAAGCTCTACTTCCCGGCGGTGGCCGGGCTTGCTGCGCTCGACATGGCGCAGAACAAGCCCGAGGAGGCGCGCAAGCATTTCGACAAGCTGCTCGAGGCCGACCCCGGCAACGCCAGCGCGCGCATGGCGCTGGCCACGCTGCTCACGCGCACCGGCAACACCGGTGACGAGGTCGTCAAGCAGCTCACCGAGGCCGTCAAGCTGCAGCCGGCGGACGTGCGGGCGCGGCTCATGCTCATCAACTTCCACCTCGAGCGGCGCGAGAACGCCGAGGCCATCAAGGCCGCGCAGGACGCGCAGCAGGCGCTGGGCGAGCAGCCCGACATCCTGATGGCGCTGGGCCGCGCCTACCTCGCCGCCAGCGACCTGCAGCAGGCGGTCTCGACCTTCAACCGCCTGGCCGCGGCGCAGCCGCAGTCGCCGCAGCCCTACCTGGGCCTGGCCGACGCCAACCTGGCGCTGAAGGATCGCGCCGCGGCCACGCGCAACCTGCAGCGCGCGCTCGAACTCGAGCCGCGGCTGGTGCAGGCGCGGCGCGGCCTGGTGGCGATCGCGCTGGCCGAGAAGAAGCCCGCCGAGGCGCTCGAGCTGGCGCGCGCGGTGCAGAAGGACCTGCCCGGCGAAGCGGTCGGCTTCGTGCTCGAAGGCGACGTCGAGGTCTCGCGCAACAACCTGAAGGCGGCCCTTGCCGCCTTCCAGCAGGGGCTGAAGAAGAACGGCGCCCAGGAGGCGGCCACGCGCGTGCACAACACGATGGTGGCGCTCGGCCAGACCGGCGAGGCCGAGCTGTTCGCGCAGCGCTGGATCGGCGAGCACCCGCAGGACGCGATCTTCCCCTTCTACCTCGCCGACCGCGCGCTGGCCGCGCGCGACTTCGCGGTGGCCGAGCAGCGCTACCGCCAGGTCGTGCAACTGCAGCCCAACAACGCGCTGGCGCTCAACAACATCGCCTGGCTGCTGGTGCAGCAGTCCAAGCCCGGCGCCGTCGAGTTCGCGGAGAAGGCCAACCGCCTGCTGCCGGGCCGCCCGCCGCTGATGGACACGCTGGCCAGCGCGCTGGCGGCGGAGAAGCAGCTGCCGCGGGCGCTCGAGATCCAGAAGCAGGCGGTCGAGCGCGCCCCCGAGGATGGCGCGCTGCGCATGAACCTGGCGCGGCTCTACCTCGCCAGCGAGCAGAAGGGCATGGCGCGCAGCGAGCTCGAGAAGATCGAGCGCATGGGCCGCAAGTACCCCAACCAGGACGAGGTCGCCAAGCTGCTGAAGACGCTGTGAGCGGCGCGCGGCGGGGCCGGCCCCTGCCGCGGCTTCGCTGCCTCCTTGCCGCTCGCCTTGTCGCGCGTGGCGGCGCGCCTCAGCCCGCGGCCTTGGGGCCTGCGCCGAGCAGGCCGCGGCAGCGCTCCTGCTGGCCGTCGGCCGCCTCCACGCGCCGGCACAGCGTCTGCAGCTGCGCGCCAAGGCGCTTCATGCGGGCGGCCTCGCGGCCGTCCTTGTTCCAGTCCTGCAGCGCGCGGCCGGCGCGCTGCAGCGAGCGCCCGCTGCGCTTGTAGAAGGCGCCGCTGTCCTGCCCCGCCTCGGCGAGGAGCTGGCGCGCCGTGGCCTCGATGCGCGCGCCCTGCGCGGGCGCGAGGTCGACCAGCGCGCGCAGGTAGCCCGCGCCCCATTGCAGCCGCGTCGCCGGGCCCTGGCTCTTCTCGAAGGCCTGTGCGTACCAGCGCAGCGCCTCGTCCTTGCGCCCGAGCCGGCGCTCGAGTCCGCCGAGCTGGCTCATCAGGTAGTAGGGCCAGACGCTGCGCGCGAGGTTGGCCTGCAGCAGCGCGCGGGCCTCGTCCCACAGGCCGGCGCGCTCCAGCACGTAGGCGGCATAGGGGATCACCGCCTGCCGCTCGTAGCCGTCGCCGATGCCGCGGTCGGCGGCCTCGACATGCTCGCGCAGTTCGGCCACCAGTGCGGCCGGCAGCGCCGGCTGCAGCTCGGCGCGCGGCAGCTCGAGCCGCGCCAGCTCGACGCGCGAGGCCAGCGCCGCGAGGCGGTCCGCCCGCGACAGCCCGGGGTCGGCCTGCAGCGTGCGCAGCACCGGGTCGAAAGCCTGCAGCCAGGGAGCGCGCGCCTCGGGCGTGTCGGCCAGCGCGCGCACCATCGCGGGCGCCCCGTTGGCGATCACGTCGGCCAGCGCGCGCGCCTGCGCGGCGTCGGCCAGCAGCGCGCGTACGCGCGCGCGCAGCGGCTCGTCGGCCTTCAGGCCCTTGCCCTCGTCGCTGGCGGCCAGCGCGCGCAGCCACAGCCGCGCCACCGTCTCCGGGGCGGCCGCGCTGCCGTTGCGCGAGGCGGCGATCGCCAGCTCGGCGAGGATTCCGGCGGCATCGGCGTCGGTGAGCAGCTGTTCGTCGTCGGTCTCCCAGCTGTAGAAGGCGAGCATGCGCCACTCTGCCGCGCCGAGGCTGCGCCCGCTGCGCGCGTCGCGCAGCACCTCGTCCGCGGGGCGTCCGCCGGCCAGGCCCAGCCGCAGCAGCTCCATCACCTGCGCGGCCTCGGCTTCGCCGGGCAGGCGGGTGATCTCGCGGCCGTCGGGCCGCAGGAGGACGAGCGTCGGGTAGCCGGACACCTTGAACTGCTGGCCGAGCTTCTGCGCGCCCGGGCGGTCGCCGTCGACGTGCACCGCGACGAAGCTGCGCGAGAGGGCGGCGAAATCCTGCCGGTTGAAGAGCGTGGCCTTGAGCTGGTTGCACGGCGGGCACCAGGTCGCGCCCCAGTAGAGCAGCAGCGGCTTGCCCTCGCCGCGCGCGCGTCCGAAGGCGCGCTCGACCTCGGCCGGCGTGGCGGCCGGCACCCAGGCGACCTGCGTCGAGGGGGTCGCCGCCAGCGCAGCGGGCGCGCCGAGGGCGGCCCAGCCGATCGAGACGACGAGCGCGCTCGCAAGGAAGTTTCTTGGGCTGGTGCTTCGCATGCTCCGCATTGTCCGGCGTCCGGCCCGGCTCTGCGCGTGCAGGGCCCGCAGCGGCGAAGGCGGCGAAGGCGGCAGGGCGGGCTAGGACGACAGCCGCGAGGCCGAGGCGTCGGGGTCCAGGCCGAGCAGCGCCTGCACCGCGAGCTCGAGCGGCAGCTCGCGGTGCTCGATCACCGCCAGCCCTTCGCGCAGCTCGAAGCTGGAGTCGAACCAGCCGCAGGCGCAGGGCGCCTCGCCCGCGGCAGCGTGCGGCGCCGTCCCGCCTGCAGGCGCGGCAGCCGGTGCCTGGCCCTCCCCCGAGGGCGTGCTGCCGCGCCGCGGCCACCACCTGGTCCGGCAGGACCGCATCCATCGCCTGATCCCTTGTCGCATCCTCGCCTCCTGCCGCCCCGCGGGATGGGGCTTGCCTGGAGCGCATGCTCGGGGCGCGCGCGGCCTTCGACCATCACCTGCCCGGTTGGGTCGAAGGGGGCACCCTGGGGCGCTCCCCCGTCCGGGGGTCAGGCGCGCGGCGGGGCGCTGTCGATGAAGCTCGGGCGCGCGGCCAGCTTGTCCAGCAGGCGGCCGAGGTTGGCGCGCTGGGCGCGCCAGTCGAGCTCGGCGAAGCGGAAGTCCAGGTAGGACAGCGCGCTGCCCACGGCGATGTCGGCCAGCGAGAACTGGCCGCCTGCGCACCAGGGCTTGTCGGCCAGGCCCTGCGCCATCGAGTCGAGCGCAGCCTGCACGCGCGACATCTGGCGGTCGATCCAGGCCTGGCAGCGCTGCTCGGCGCTGCGCCCGGGCCACCACTGCTCGAGTCGCGCCGCGACGGCGGCGTCCAGCACGCCGTCGGCCAGCGCCTCCCAGGTGCGCACCTCGGTGCGCTGGCGCCCCGCGGGCGGGATCAGCCGTCCCACCGGCGAGAGCATGTCCAGGTGCTCGACGATCACGCGCGAGTCGAAGATCGCCTCGCTGCCCTCCATCACCAGGCAAGGCACCTTGCCCAGCGGGTTGGAGGCCATCACCTCGTCGCTGGCCCAGGGGTCCTCGGGCACGAAGTGGTAATCGAGCTTCTTCTCGGCCAGCACGACGCGCACCTTGCGCACGTAGGGACTGGTGAGCGAGCCGATCAGCTTCATGGGGGAGGGCGGGCGCCTGCGGCCGCCGCGGTGAGGGTGCGGATCATTCTAGCGACGCACTTCGACACGCGAGGACACCCCGCGGCACGGTCCCTTACCACCCGATACCCCCCGAGACCGCCCGAGACGCACGGACGCGGCCCGACCCGGCGGCCGGAGGCTGCTGCCCCGCTCAGGCCGCCTGCGCGCGCTTGTGCGCCTGCTGCATCTCGTCCTCGAGTTGGCGCGCGGTGCGCAGCACGAGCGTGGTGTCGAGGTCGACCTGCGGCGCCAGGGCGGCCACCACGGCGTCCAGCCGCGCGGGCCGGGTTGGCGAGTCGGGCGCCATCAGCGCCGCGACGATCGCCGACAGCGCGAGGATGCCGCGCCGCTGCAGCGCCGCGGGGAACTCGAGCGTGGCCTGCATGCCGACGTGGTGGCGCACGCTGGCCACCGCCGCCGCGCCCAGGCCCCAGCTCTCGCAGAGCGCGGCCCCCAGCGCGTCGTGGCTGACGCCGAAGCCGGCGTGCTCGAGCGTCAGCAGCTCGGCGTCGGAGCTGGCCGCGCGCAGCATCGAGCGGTAGTGGTCCGGCGCGTGGCGGAACAGCACCGCCTTGCCGCACTCCTCGAACAGCCCGGCCGAGTGCGCGGCCCAGGCGTCCAGCGCCAGGCGCTGCGCCAGGCGGCCCATCAGCAGCCCGCGCGTGGCCGCGCGCGACCACAGCGGCTCCAGTTCGATGGCCGGCGGGAAGGCCGCGCGCAGGCCCATCTCGAAGGTGATGCCGGCGACCTCGCGCATGCCCAGGTAGGTGATCGCCTGCTGCACGCTCTGCACCCGGCCCTTGAGTCCGTAGAGCGAGGAGTTGACCGCCTTCATCACCGCGGCGGCCAGCGCCATGTCGGATTCGATGAGCTGCGCGATCGCCGCCAGGTTGAGCTCGTCGTCGGCCATCAGCAGCGACAGCCGCACCAGGCTGTCGGGCTGGGCGGGAATCGCGATATCGAGCGTGCGGAGTGCGGGATCGACGGACATGGCGGCCTCGGCTGGCTGGGCGCGGGACGACCCGCGTGGGGCGGGGACGGGCTCGCGCAGGCGGCGGCCACGCCCGGCACGGCGAGGCCCCGGTGCGATCCTAGGTGCGCGCGCGCCGGACGAGCGCTCGAATTGCGGGCTTGCGGGCGCTCTGACGGCACGAAGCCGCGCCGGGCGCGACATCGGCCACACCCCCGCGAAAAAGGAAAGGCGCCGACCGCCGGTGGGCGGGGCGCCTTCAAGGCCGGGCTCTGGGCCCGGACGTTGTTGTTTTCGTTGACCGTTCTCGTTGGCCGTGATGGCTGTGAATGTCTCCTCGAGCCCCCGCCCAGGCGCCCGACCTGCGGGGGCAGGCGCTGCGAGTGGGCGCAAATGTAGCGAGCTGCGCCGGACGCCCGTATCCGGACTTTCCCGTCCAGACTACGGGGCGAGCACCCACTCCGCGGCGCGCTCCGCGATCATCAGCGTCGGCGCGTTGGTGTTGCCGCTGGTGATGGTCGGCATCACGCTCGCGTCGGCAATGCGCACGCCGGCCACGCCGCGCAGGCGCAGGCGCGCGTCGACCACGGCATCGGGGTCCTCGGCCCGCCCCATGCGGCAGGTGCCCACCGGGTGGAAGATGGTGGTGCCGATGTCGCCGGCCAGCCGCGCCAGCTCCTCCTCGCTCTGGTACTGCACGCCGGGCTTGAGTTCGCGCGGGCGGCAGTGGGCCAGCGCCGGCATCGCCACGATGCGCCGCACGAGCTGCAGCGAGTCGGCGGCCACGCGCCGGTCGGCCGGCGTCGAGAGGTAGTGGGCGAGGATGCGCGGCGCCTCCTCGGGCCGCGGCGAGTGCACGCGCACGAAGCCGCGCGAGCTCGGGTTGAGGTTGCAGACGCTGGCGGTGAAGGCGTCGAAGCGGTGCAGCGGCTCGCCGAAGGCGTCCAGCGAAAGCGGCTGCACGTGGAACTCGACGTTGGGCCAGCGGTGGCGCGGCGAGGAGCGCGTGAACGCGCCGAGCTGCGAGGGCGCCATGCTCATCGGCCCGCTCCTCAGCAGCGCGTACTCCAGGCCGATCAGCGCCTTGCCCCAGAGCGAATGCGCCATCGTGTTGAGCGTGCGCACCCCTTGCACGCCGAACACCGCGCGGATCTGCAGGTGGTCCTGCAGGTTCTCGCCCACGCCCGGGAGCACGAGCCGCGGCGCGATGCCGGCCTGCTGCAGCACCGCCGCCGGGCCGATGCCCGAGAGCTGCAGGATCTGCGGCGTGCCGATCGCCCCGGCCGTGAGGATGACCTCGCGCCGGCAGCGCCACTGCTGCGGCGCGCCGCCGCCCGCGGGCTGCACCTCGATGCCCTCAGCGCGCAGCGGCGAGCCGTCCTGCAGCAGCAGCCGCGTCGTCTGCCAGCCGGTGCGCACTTCCAGGTTGGCGCGCCCGCGCGCCGGGCGCAGGAAGGCCTTGCTGGCGTTCCAGCGCACGCCGCGGCGCTGGTTGACCTCGAAGTAGCCCACGCCCTCGTTGTCGCCGGTGTTGAAGTCCTCGGTCGGCGGCACGCCGGCCTGCCGGGCCGCCGTGGCAAAGGCGTCCAGGACGTCCCAGGACAGGCGCTGGCGCTCGACGCGCCACTCGGCGCCCGCGTGCCGCCCGCGCGGGTCGAAGCCGCCGCCGCCGTGCAGCCGGTCGGCACCGCGCCAGTGATCCTCGTGGCGCTTGAAGTAGGGCAGGCAGAAATCCCAGCGCCAGCGCGCGTCGCCGGTGATCTCCGCCCACTGGTCGTAGTCGCGCGCCTGGCCGCGCATGTAGATCATGCCGTTGATGCTCGAGCAGCCGCCGAGCACCTTGCCGCGCGGGTAGCGCAGCGAGCGGCCGTTGAGCCCCGGGTCGGGCTCGGTGTGGTAGAGCCAGTCGGTGCGCGGGTTGCCGATGCAGTAGAGGTAGCCCACCGGGATGTGGATCCACAGGTAGTCGTCGCGGCCGCCGGCTTCCACCAGCAGCACGCGGACGTCGGGCGCTGCGCTCAGCCGGTTGGCCAGCAGGCAGCCGGCCGTGCCGGCGCCGACGATGATGTAGTCCCACGATGCTTGCGTCGAACCCATGGCCGCTCTGCCGCTTCGCACGTCGCCTGCGACGCGCCATCCTCCTTGGGGCGATGCTGGCACCGGCGGCAACCGCTGCGCCAGCGGACTTCTGCTCATGCGCCTGCACTTGCGCCTGCGCGGCGGGGTACGAAGGCGTGGCCATGCGCTTCGTCAAGGGTTTTCCCTGGGAGCGACAAAACAACACTTGACGACGCGGTGCTTTACGGGCAAGCAAAGAGAACGCTCTAATAGCCGGGTCTGTGTCTGGATGCCGCGCCTTTCGCCCCGAAAAAGAGGTCACGCAGGGTTGAAGCTCCACATGGTTTCATCGCTATTTTGTTGAGGGCTTCTTTCGTGGGTAACAAACTCTATGTCGGCAACCTGGCGTACTCGGTGCGCGACGAATCGCTGCAGCAGGCGTTCTCGCAGTACGGCCACGTGGCCTCCGCCAAGGTCATGATGGACCGCGACACCGGTCGCTCCAAGGGCTTCGGCTTCGTGGAGATGGGCTCGGATGCCGAGGCGCAGGCCGCGATCAACGGCATGAACGGCCAGCCGCTGGAAGGCCGTGCCATCGTCGTCAACGAAGCGCGTCCGCGCGAAGACCGTCCGGGCGGCGGCTACGGCGGCGGCGGCGGTGGCCGCGGCGGCTACGGCGGCGGTGGTGGTGGCGGCTACGGTGGCGGCGGCGGCGGTGGTTACGGCGGCGGCGGTGGCCGCAGCCCCTACGGCGGCGGTGGCCGCGGCGGCAGCGGCGGCGGTGGCCGCTGCGGCTACTGAGCACCGAGGACCGCAGGCTCGGGGAGCGCCCGGCCTGACCCGGCGTCTGGCCCAGGGCCCGCCTCGCG
>CAUJJO010000263.1 GCA_963205125.1 Pseudomonadota bacterium
CAGGCCTGCGAGCGCCTGGGCTGGCCCGCACCGAAGCGGCCCGCGGACGCGCCGCCGCCCTGGCCGGTGGTGTACTTCGCGCCGCCGCAGGACGCCTGGCGCGAGGCGCTGACGGCCATCACCGCGCTCGGCAGCGGCCAGGGCGCGGGCGTGGCCGAGCCGCAGACGACGCTGCACTGGGTGCTGCACCTGGACGCCGAAGGCCGCGTGCGCGACCTGCAGGCCTTCGAGCCGGCGGCCAGTGCGCGCGGCAAGCCCAAGCCCGTCTCGCCGCTGCAGCTGAGGAAGCGCAGCCGCCTGCACGCGCGCGATGCCGCGGTGGCGCGCTGCCTGCGCCAGACCAGCAGCTACCGCAACGACGTCGACTTCGACCTCGTGCAGGCGGCGCAGGCGCTGCTCGGCCACCCTGCGCTTTGCTTCGCCGATGCGCCGGCAAGCCCGGTCGAGCTGGTCGAGTCCCTGCCCGTGCTGGAGGTTCGCCGCGAGCGGCGCGAGCGACGTGAACGCGACACGAGCGGCGCGCCGATGGCGTCGGCCGCGCAAGGCACGGCGACCGGCGCCGCCGCGTCCGCCGCGTCCGCGGAGGAGCATTTCGTCTTTCGCCTGCATGACGTGCTGCTGCCGCAGACCAAACCCGACCTCTCGCATCATGCCGGCGACGACGACCAGTTCGAGGCCGAGGTCGAGCGCCGCAACAACCTGCGCATCGTGCGCGAGGGCGCGCAGCGCGCGCGGCTGATCCGCGTCACGCCCGCGCAGCGCCGCGTGGCCGAGCTGGTGTCGCAGCGCTGGACGGTGCCGGTGCAGGCCAGCGCCGAGCTCGACGCCGCGCTGCGCGTTCTGGCCGGCCACTTCGTCCTGCACAGCGACGCCACGGCCGGCGAGCCGGTGGCCGCCCAGGCGCGGCTGGTGGCGCAACTGCGTCCGCGCGGCGAGGCGCTCGAAGTGGTGCTGGCCGTGCGGCCCTTCGGCGACTTCGGGCCCTTGCTGATGCCCGGGCAGGGGCGCGCGCGGCTGATGACCGTGCACCGCGGCCTGAACCTGGCGACCGAGCGCGATCTCGAGCGGGAGCGCCACCACCTGGCTGCCGTGCTCGATCGCCTGCCCTTCCTGGCCGACGCCGCCGACGATCTGCCCGCCGACGGCCGCTGGCTGCTCGACGACCCCGAGCAGGCGCTTGGCGCGGTGCACGCGCTCGGCGGCCTGACGAGCGAGGGCCAGGCGCTGTGCGCGCTCGAATGGCCGCAGGGCCGGCCCGTGCGCGTGCTGGTGCCGGACGCGCGGGCCTTCTCGGCCAAGCTCGCCAGCGGGCGGGACTGGTTCGGGCTCACCGGCGAGCTGCGGCTGGACGAGGCGCGCGTGCTGTCGCTGCAGCAGTTGCTGACGCTGCTGCGCGAGGCCGGCGGCAGCCGCTACATCGCCCTGGGCGAGGGGCAGTACCTGCGCCTGGCCGATCAACTCCGCCAGCGTCTGGCCGAGCTCGACGCGCTGGGGCAGGCCAAGGGCGAAGGGCTCGAGCTGGGGCTCACCGCCGGCGCCTGGCTGGCCGATGCCGCCGAGGATTTGTCCGTCAAGGGCGACGCCGCCTGGCGTCGCCGCGCCGCCGAGTTGGAGCGCGCCGCCACGCTCGAGCCCGCGCTGCCGCCCACGCTTCAGGCCACGCTGCGGCCCTATCAGCACGAAGGCTACGTGTGGATGCGGCGGCTGGCCGAAGCGGGCTTCGGCGCCATCCTCGCCGACGACATGGGCCTGGGCAAGACCGTGCAGACGCTGGCGCTGCTGCTGGCGCGCGCGGCCGAAGGCCCGGCGCTGGTGGTGGCGCCCACCAGCGTGTGCGACAACTGGGCCGACGAGACGGCGCGCTTTGCGCCCGGCCTGCGCGCCCATGTCTACGGGCGCGGCGAAGGCGAGCGTGCGGCGCAGCTGCAGGCGGCCGCAGCGGGCGGGGTGATCGTCGTCTCCTACGCGCTGCTGCTGCGCGACGCCGAGCACTTCGCCGCGCGCGCGTGGGCCACGCTGGTGCTGGACGAGGCGCAGGCGCTGAAGAACGCCGCCACCCAGCGCGTGCAGGCGGTCGCCACGCTGCAGGCGGGCTTTCGCCTGGCGCTGTCGGGCACGCCGGTGGAGAACCGACTGGCCGACCTGTGGTCGATCATGAACCTGCTCAACCCCGGCCTGCTGGGCAGCGCGGCGCGCTTTGGCGAGCGCTTCGCCGGCCCCATCGAGCGCCAGCGCAACGATGCCGCCCGCGCGCGCCTGCGGCGCCTGGTCTCGCCCTTCCTGCTGCGGCGGACCAAGGCGCAGGTGCTCACCGACCTGCCTCCGCGCACCGAGATCGTGCAGCGCATCGAGCCCGACGAGGACGAGCGCGCCTTCCTGGAGGCCATGCGCCGCGAGGCGCTGGCGCGCATCGCGCAGCTCGACCCGGCGGACCCCGGCCGCAACCGCTTCAACGTGCTGGCCGAACTCACGCGGCTGCGCCGCGCCGCCTGCGACCCGCGCCTGGCCGCGCCGGAACTCGGCCGCGTGGGCGCCAAGCTGCGCGCCTTCGAGCAGCTGGCCACCGAACTGGTGGAGTCGCGCCACCAGGCGCTGGTGTTCAGCCAGTTCACCGACTTCCTGAAGCTGCTCGCCGAGCGGCTGGACGCTTGCGGCCTGCGCTACCGCGTGCTCGACGGCAGCACGCCCGCCGCTGCGCGCGCCGTGCGCGTGGCCGAGTTCCAGCGCGGCGAGGCCGACCTCTTCCTCATCAGCCTGAAGGCCGGCGGCTTCGGCCTGAACCTGACCGCGGCCGACTACGTCGTCATCGCCGACCCCTGGTGGAACCCGGCCGCCGAAGACCAGGCCATGGGCCGCGCCCACCGCATGGGCCAGCAGCGCCCGGTGACGGTCTACCGGCTGGTCACCGCCGGCTCGATCGAGGAGCGCATCGTCGCCCTGCACCACGACAAGCGCGAACTCGCCGA
>CAUJJO010000264.1 GCA_963205125.1 Pseudomonadota bacterium
ATGCTGACGACGGTGTGGTTTGGCGTCACCGCGATCTACTCGCCGATTCCGCTCTACACCTTCGGGTCGGCAGTCTCGCTGTTCGCGGTGGTGATCTTTGGCGCCGTGGCCCGCCGCTCGATCAACGAGCCGCTTCTGATCAAAGGCCCCGCAGTCGCGCTGACGCTGCTTCTTCTGCTCGGGCTCGCCCTCTATGTCGTGGCGCCCGAGCGTGCGTTGGCAAGGACCGAAGGCGGGACGATCCTTCGCTTGGCTGCGCCTTTTGGCACGCCGAATCAGCTTGGCCGCGCTGCGGCGATCATGCTCATGCTCATGGCCATGGGTTGGATCCGGCGTGATGTCGGCCCGCGTTCGGTCCTGTTGTGGATCGCGGTGCCGGTCGCGCTCGCCTGCCTTTACCTCTCGCAGAGTCGAACGGCACTGGCAGCCCTTGTCGTCGCGCTCGCCATGGTCTACGCGGTGAAACGGCCGGCCCGGGGCTTGCTGCTCGCCGCGGCCTTGGCGCTGACCGGCTTGGCGTTTTCGGTCTTTGACCTCAACCTGAGCGATCTGGCCGCGATCATTTCGCGAACGGGGCGTGTGAGCGAGTTGACGACGATGACGGGTCGCACGGAGATCTGGTCGGCTGTATGGGCCGCCACCCTGGAGCAGCCCTACTTCGGCTACGGTCACGGCTCCAGCAAGCTTCTGATTCCGCAGCTTTACCGAACCTTCTGGGGTTGGACATCTACACACGCTCACAACATGTGGTTGCAGACTTGGTTCGGCGCGGGGATTGTCGGGGTCGCCCTTCTCGCAAGCACCATGTTGCTGCAGTTGCGGTATTGCCTGCGAACCCGTGACCTCGCGAGTCTCATGGTTCTTGCCTTCGTCTTCGTCTACGGCATGGCCGAAGCCTCGCATCTGAGTGCTGCGCCCAGCATCCTCAGCGTGATCTGGGCGGTCTGGATCACCGGACAGCGATCCGAGGGCGCAGGACAGCAAGGGCCGGCGGGCGCGCGAGCAGCGGGGTTCGCGCAGCCGCATCGTCAGGGACTGGCAGCGGCCACGCCGAGTCGCGCACGCCCATGACGGCGTCGGCTTGTTGGGCGCCGCCCTGGTGGCGAAGGCTGCGCGTGTCGCAAGCGTCCTCGAATTCCTGCAGGCGAGGCAAGCAGTTTGCTGCATCACCAAGGGGGCTGGGCTGCGGGAAATGCGGCGTCGGCCCATGGCGCGGGGCGATCCGCCTGTGGCCTTGACGCCCGGGGGCACTCCGGCACGCGCGCACCCCGCTTCGCGGGTCGCGGCGCTTGCCGAGCAGGCGATGATTTCGGGTGCGAATTTCGTCGCCTTTCTGCTGTTCGCACGTTTCCTCCCGCAGGCAACCTGGGGGGAGTTCGGCTTCGCCTACGCGCTGGCCGTGTTCGCGCAAGGGTTTCAGCGGGCCTGGGTCACGATCCCGATGATCTCCTTCTCGGCCGCCGCAGGACGCTGGGCGCAAGAGCAGGCCACCTGGTCGCGCCTGAACTCGATGCTGGCGCTCATTGTCGTTGGCCTGTTCGGGCTTGGAGCCGGGGCAGCGGTCTTGTTTGGCGTGGCCTGGGTCGGTCGCGCCACTGCGATGGCCGCGGTGATGGCGGCGCCCATGGTCCTGTACGAGTACGGCCGTCGCGCGGTTGTGCTCGAGAAGCGCATGGGATTGCTGGCGGCAATGGGCCTGATCTACGCCCTGGCGTTGACGGCGATCGCCGCAGTTGGACTGAGACGCGAACTTCACGGCTGGCTGCCTGCCGTCGCAGTCACCATAGCCGCGTCGAGTGCGTATCTTGTCTTTCTGTGGCGCACGAGACGACGAACCGAGGGCAGCCCCGCGCGCTTGAGCCTCCTTCGTCAGCCGAGCTTCATCGAGTTCGTGCGCTGGGCCTCGCTGAGTCATCTCGGCTTCAGCGGCTACAACTTCGGCGTTCAGACGCTTCTGGGTGCACTCGCAGGCCCGTCGGCACTCGGCATCTTCCATGCCTGTCGCGCCTTTCTCCAGCCCGTCTCGGTCGCAATCGGCGCCATGGACACCGTGGACAAGCCCCGCGCGGCGGCAGCGCTGGGCAGCGGCGGCGCCAGCGCCATGCGGCAGGCCTTGTTTCGCTCCTTGCGCGCCATTGCCGTGATCGCGCTTCCATACGTGGCTCTCGTCGCCTGCTTCGCGGAGCCTCTGCTGGCCTGGGTCTACAAGGATCGCTACGCGGGGCAATCGAGTTCGGTTCTTGCTTGGTGTGTGGTGGCGCTGGGTATGATCGTTGCCCAGCCGGTCGAGTCCGGGCTGTACGTTGCACGAATGACCCGACAGATGTTTTTCGGTCGTGCCTTCGCTGCCGCAATCAGTCTTCTGGTCGCCTGGTTGTCGATCAGCGCTTGGGGCGTGCCAGGAGCTGTTCTGGCAGTTGCCCTGGGGTACAGCGTGACTGCGGTCGCGGGACTGTTCCTTCTTGCTCGCGTACGACATGTCGTCGATGGTTGAAGTCGCCGCCCAGCATCAACAGTCCGGCGCCGTGCACATTGCCTGGACGAGCTTTCAGCGTCGCCAGGTATCGATGGCGCCGCTCGCCGGATTCGAGTGCGTCTTCATGCCATTGCGGCCGGGCACTGGGAGCCGCTTGCGCAAGGCCTACGAGTACGTCCGGCAGTTCTTCCGCACGCTTGGCTACCTTCGTACGCGCAGACCTTCGGTCGTGTGGGTGCAACTGCCCCAGGTGCCGCTGCTCTGGGCTGCACTGGCCTACCGCTTCCTTTTCGCGAAGAACACCAAGCTGGTCGCGGATTGCCACAACTCGATGTTCCGCCCGCCCTGGTCACGCGTACCGGCTGGAATCCGGCTGCTCTCGCGTTGCGATCTCATCCTGGTCCACAACGACGCCATCCTCACGACGGCCTTGTCCATGGGCTTGCCGCGCGATCGCACCTTGGTGCTTGAAGACGTGCCTCCTTCGACGACGGGCGCTGCGGAGGGTGCGCTGCCAGCGGCCTTGGTGGGCATGCCGCGCCCCTGGGTGCTGTTCCCTGGTTCCTTCAGCGCCGATGAACCGGTCGCTCAATTGCTGGAAGCGGCACGGCTGCTTCATGGTGGAACCATCGTGATGACGGGCCGGACGCAGAGGGCGGCGCGCAACGGCCATGACCTCAGTCGGGTCCCGCCAAACGTCCTGCTTCCCGGCTTTCTGAGCGTCGAGGACTTCGACGCGCTGCTGAAGGCGTGTGATGTCGTCCTCGCTCTGACCCGCTTCGACGGCATCCAACTCAGCGTGTGCAATGAGGCCCTGGGTTTCGGGAAGCCGATGGTGTTGTCCGACACGCCATTGCTGCGCGCGATGTTCTCCGAGGCAGCGGTCATGGTGGCGTCCGACGATCCGATTGCGCTTGCGGCGGCCATCGAAAGAGCCGCCTCCGAAGGCGAACATCTTGTCGCCTCGGCGACCAGGTTGGCGGTCCATCGTCGCCGGGCTTGGCTGGAGGGGGCGTTTGGCGAGGTGCGCCGACAGCTTGCGCGGGCCTGACTCGTAGGGGGCTCGGAACTGAAGCGACGGGGCTCTACTTGCCTTTGGCGCGCATCGGCGACAACGGATGCGGAGTGCAAAGGGAGCGGATGAGGAGGTACTGGAACTGACGTGGTTTCAGTCTGTTGCGCGAAGCACTGTTTCCGGCTCGGTCGGCGCCTTGACGTCTATCCCTCCCGAGTACGACGCATCTCGCGCGCAAGGATCCCGATGAAGGCCGCGTCTTCGATGAAATAGCGTCGAAACATCCTGCGTGGTTCTTGCAGGAAGCGGAAGAACCACTCAAGCCCTGCCCTCTGCATCCAGAGCGGCGCACGCTTGACCTTGCCCGCGAAGACGTCGAAGGTGCCGCCGACCCCCATCGCGAACGGGATGCGCATGCGAGCCTGATAGGTGCCGAGGAATTGCTCCTTCTTCGGCGAACTGATGGCCACGAACAGCAGATCGGCGCGGGCGGCCGTGATCTCGTCGACGACCTGCTGCTCCTCTTCGGGCTTCCAGTAGCCGTTGCGATGCCCGGCAATGACGAGCGCCGGATAGCGCTCGGTATAGAGCGCGCGGACCTGCGCGACGACTTCCTCCTTGGCACCGAGGAGAAAGACGCGCCAGCCTTTCACAGCGGCACGGCCCATCAGGGCGTCGAACAGGTCGACACCGGCGACGCGCTCCTTGAGGCGCTTGCCCAGCAGGCGTGAGGCCCAGACCACCGGCATGCCGTCTGCGTTGATCAGCGCGCAGTCATTGATGATCCGGCGCAGTTCCGGATCCTTCTGCGCCTTGACAAGCTTGTCGACGTTGACGACGACGTGCTGGTGCGGCTTGCCGCTGGCGATGAAGCCTTCGATGGTTTGCAGCGTTTCTTCCATCGACAGGTTGTCGATGATGCAACCCATCATCTCGATCCGCTTTGCGTGCGTGGCGGTGATCATGCCTCCTCCCCTCCCGTCAGGGGTTGAATGATGCCTGCCAAGGTGGAGCAGGGTGTCCCGAACCGATGCGCAGGCGCGAGAACCGTTGCGACGACGGCAGCAGATCCCACCGGAGGTGAAACAAGCTGTTGTTCGCGTGCGCTCGGGGTCAGGTCTCGCCTTGTGCCTCCCTTCGATCCAGCGCCAGCTGCGCTACCTGCCCGCGGGAGGCAAAAGGCAAGACCTGACCCCTCGGGCTGTGGCCCCTCGGGCTGCGGCGGGCTGGGAGTTTTGGGCTGCGAGTCTGCTCAGCTCAGGGCCTCCCAGTCCTCTGGTGGCACGGCCGGCAGCATGATCTCACCCACGATGCGCGTTTCGGCCAGCAGCGGCGAGGGTCGAGGGGCGGCGCAAGTGCCGGCTTCGGGCGCGATGTAGATCGGCTGTCGGACGTGTTCGATGCCGGCGGCGATGTAGGGCTTGCGCAGCGAGGCTGCCGAGATCAGGTCGACGGGGCGGTTGAAGAGGGCTTGCAGCGCGTCCTTCAGCCCGAAGTAGGCGTCCAGCGGACAGGGCTGCGGGTTGGCGCCGAGATCGACGAGGAAGTCGAGGTCGTTGCGGGCGGCATCGAAGTCGTCGTGGGCGGCGGAGCCGATGAGATCCAGCCGAGCCACACCGAAGCGGCGGCACAGGGCGGTCATCTGGGCGCGGCGGGATTCGACGAGTGGGTGCATGGTGGGACTGACTTGCTTGGCGTTGAGCAGGGGTTCGAGGGCGCAGGGGGCATCGGTGGCGTGCGCTCGGGGTCAGGTCTCGCCTTGTGCCTCCCTTCGGTCCATCGCCTGCTGGGTCACTTGGCCGCGGGAGGCAAAAGGCAAGACCTGACCCCTTCGGGCGTGACCCCTTCGGGCGTAGACCCCTCGGGCGCACGCTCCGGACCCGTGGCATGCTTGCGCCGTGACGGATGATGCATGCTCGGGTCTCTGTGTCCACACCTGTGCATGACCTCGAAGCCCAAGTTCTCGGCCTTCCGCCGGAGGACCGGGCACGCCTCCTCGAGCGCCTGATCGCCAGTTTCGAGCCAAGGTCCTCGGCCCAGCGTGCATGGTTGGAGCTTGCGCTGCGCCGGCAAGCCGACGTCAAGTCAGGCAAGGTCGCGATGGTTCCGGGCGACGAGGCGCTGGCAAGGGTGCGTGCTCGCATCGCATGACCCATTGGATCCATCCAGACGCTGAGGCAGAACTTGGCGATGCTGCGGTGTACTACGCAACGAATGCCACCACTGCAATCGCCACGGCGTTTCTTGCTGAGTACGAGCGTGTCCGCGATCTCATCGTCGAGAACCAGCAACGTGGGCCACACTTGGATGGAGGTCTGCGCGTCGGTTGGGGTCTTGCCTTTTGCCCCCTCCTTCGCATCACGATGCTGCACGGCGACGCCGCGTGCCAGGCGACGCTGCAGCGGCCGTTCCGGGCTCCGTCGGGCGCTGTGTCGATTGCGGCGGCGTGAGGCAAAAGGCAAGACCTGACCCCACTGATGGGGGGCGAGTGCGGCATCGCTCACGATCCGGGGTGTAACGAGTTGCAGCGCGGCGCGGCGATGCTGGCAAGATTCGGCACCTTGCCTTTCGCGGGGTGCGCCCCGGGTCGTCGGATGGGGCGGTGAACTCGCCTCGGAGACCCGATGATGGTGACTGCGCGCCTTTCCGATCCGTCCACCTTGCCCACCTCGTCTTCCTCGCCCAGCTCCCCCGGCGTGGCCGGGCGCCGCCGCGGGTTGGCGCTGGCGGTGACGGTGGCGGCTGCGGCCCTGCTTGGGCTTGGCGGCTGCTCGCGTGAGCCGGACGTGATCAAGATCGGGGTGGGGCAGCCGCTCAGCGGGCCGCTGGCAGCACTTGGGCAGGACATGGTCAACGGCACGAAGATGGCCGTCGACGAGATCAATGCTCGCGGCGGGGTGCGCGTGGGCGGCAAGCGCATCAAGCTGGAAGTGGTCAGCGCCGACGACAAGTCGGACGTCGAGGCCGGCAAGGTCGCTGCGCGCGCGCTCGTCGATGCCGGGGTGACGGTGGCCATCGCGCACCTGAACTCGGGCGTGAGCATCGGTTCGGCGAAGATCTATGCCGACGCCGGCATCCCGCAGCTGGCGATCTCGACCAACCCGGCCTACACCAAGCAGGGCGTGCCGACGACGCTGCGCCTGGTGGCCAACGACAACCTGCAGGCCAAGGCGCTGGGCTCCTACGCGGCGCAGCTTGCCGGCGCCGAGCGCTTTGCGGTCGTCGACGACGGCACGCCCTACGGCAAGGGCCTGGCCGACGACGCCGCCAAGGAGCTGGTGGCGGCCAAGAAGCAGGTGCTGCTGCGCAAGACGACCGACGACAAGACGACCGACTTCGGCGCCATCGTCGACGAGATGGCCAAGGGCAAGGTCGATGTGCTGGTGGCCGCTCTCAACGACTTCCAGATCGAGGCCATCGTCGAGCTCGCCGCCAAGGCGGGCTACTCGCGCCTGCGCATCATCGGCGGCGATACCCTGAAGACCAACAAGCTCGCCGCGGTGGCCGACAAGGTGGCGGCGATCTACGCCACCTCGCCGATCATCGAGGCCGGCGAGTTCCCCTCGGGCGGCGTCTTCCTCGAGAACTTCCGCAAGCTCTACAAGGGAACGCCGGTCTACGGCGCGCACTACGCCTACGACACCGTCTACGTCGTCGCCGACGCGATCATGCGCAACAAGAGCGCCGACCGCGCCAAGCTGCTCGAGCGGCTGAAGAGCCCGCAGTTCGACGGCAACGCGCCGGTGACGCGCTCGATGCGCTTCGGCCCCGACGGCGAGCAGCGCTACTCGCCTGTCGCCGTCTACCTGCTGCGCAAGGGCGTCTGGCAGCCGCAGCTGCGCAGCGACCGCTGGTAAAGAAGCCTCGGGGTCAGGTCTTGCCTTTTGCCTCGGCGACGAGGACACTGGCCGCATGTCCCGCCCCCTGCGCATCGAGTTCGAAGGCGCGGTCTACCACGTCACCGCGCGTGGCGACCGGCAGGAGCCGATCTTCGTCGACGACCTCGACCGCAGGCGCCTGCTTGGCGTCGTCGAGCGTGCGATGGAGCGCTTCGACGCGCGGGTGCTGGCCTACTGCCTGATGGGCAACCACTACCACTTCGTGCTCTGCACGAACGAGCCCAACCTCTCGCGGCTGATGCGCCAGATCAACGGCGTCTACACGCAGGATTTCAACCGCCGCCACGGCAAGGTCGGGCACCTCTTCCAGGGCCGCTTCAAGGCGGTGCTGGTCGACCGCGACGCCTACCTGCTGGAAGCCTGCCGCTACGTCGAGCTGAACCCGGTGCGCGCGGGCCTGGTCGCGCGGCCCGAGGCCTGGGCCTGGTCGAGCGCGCGCGCGCACCTGGGCCAGGCGCCGATGCCGCCCTGGCTGGACGGGGCGCGGCTGCAGGGGCAGTTGCTCGGGCGCGAGCCGCGCCACGCCGCCGACCGCCGCCGCGCCGCCGCGCGCTACGCGGAGCTGCTGGCCGCGGGGCAGGGCGTGCCGCTGTGGGATCGCGCGCTGCGCCAGCAGATCTACCTCGGCGACGAGGCCTTCGTCGAACGCATGCAGGCGCAGGTGCAGCCGGCGCGGCGCACGACCGCCGACGTGCCTGCGGCGCAGCGCCGCGCCGGGCGCGGGCTCGAGCACTACCTGCGCGAGGCGCCCACGCGCGACGAGGCCATCCGCCGCGCCCATGCCGAGGGCGGCCTGACGATGACGCGCATCGCCGCGGGGCTCGGGCTCTCGGTCTCGCGCGTCAGCCGGCTGATCGCGCGCGCCGAGGGCGCAGCGGCCGGGCCCGAGGCGGCGGCGGCGGCGGAGACGGTGGAGACACCGGACACGGTCGCGCGCCGCGCGCGGCAGGCAAAAGGCAAGACCTGACCCCGACCGACGCGTCCGACGCTCAAGCATGGAGATCAGCCATCACGGTGCGGTCGACGGGGTGACGGGTTCGTGCCACCAGTTGCACCTGCCCGGTGGCGAGTCGGTGCTGGTGGACTGCGGGCTGTTCCAGGGCGCGGAGACCTCGGCGGACGGGCGCGCGGCGGCGCAGTGGCTCGAGATCGGCTTTGCGATCGAGGGCGTGCGCGCACTCGTGCTCACGCATGTGCACGTCGACCACGTCGGGCGGCTGCCCTTCCTGCTGGCGGCGGGCTATGAGGGGCCGATCGTCTGCTCGCTGGCCTCGGCGCAGTTGCTGCCGCTGGTGATCGCCGACGCGCTCGAGGTCGGTGTCACGCGCGAGCGCCGGCTGATCGAGCGCGTGCTCGACCGGATGCGCCGCCAGCTCGTGCCGATCGACTACGGCCAGTGGCACCCACTCCCCAGCGCCTTGCCCACGCTGCGGGTGCGGCTGCAGCCGGCGGGGCATATCCTGGGCTCGGCC
Organism: Pseudomonadota bacterium; assembly: GCA_963205125.1. Classification (GTDB taxonomy): domain Bacteria; phylum Pseudomonadota; class Gammaproteobacteria; order Burkholderiales; family Burkholderiaceae_C; genus Rubrivivax. Next base: position 8,863 of record CAUJJO010000264.1, read on the forward strand.
TACGTCGAGCTCGACCTGCGCTTGGCACCCGGGCGCGCCGCGGCCGACCGGCGGCGCATCGTCTTCTCCGGCGACCTCGGCGCGCCCTGGACGCCGCTGCTGGCCGCGCCGCGCGCGCCGCTGCGCGCCGACGTGGTGGTGCTGGAGAGCACCTACGGCGACCGCGAGCACGAGGACCGCCGCACCCGCACGCAGCGCCTGCAGGCCATCGTCGAGCGCGCGCTGCGCGACCGCGGCACGGTGCTGGTGCCGGCCTTCAGCATCGGCCGCACGCAGGAACTGCTCTACGAGCTGGAGGAGATCATCCACCGCCACCGCAAGGAGCCCGCCGCCGCGGGCGTGCCCTGGGGCGAGCTGGACGTCATCGTCGATTCACCCCTGGCCACCGCCTTCAACGCCGCCTACCTGCAGCTGCGCGGGCAATGGGACAAGCAGGCGCGGCGCAAGCTCGCCGCAGGGCGGCAGCCGCTGGCCTTCGAGCGCCTGGTGGCCGTCTCCGAACACGAGAACCACCTGCGCCTGGTGCAGGCGCTGGCGCAGAGCGCGCGCCCGGCCATCGTCATCGCCGCCAGCGGCATGTGCAGCGGCGGGCGCATCGTCGACTACCTGAAGGCGATGCTGCCCGACCCGCGCCACGACGTGCTCTTCTGCGGCTACCAGGCCGCGGGCACGCCGGGCCGGGCGATCCAGCAGCACGGCCCCAAGGGCGGCTGGGTCGAACTCGACGGCCAGCGCATCGACATCCGCGCCGGCATCCACACCCTGGGCGGCTTCTCGGCCCACGCCGACCGCCGCAACCTGCTCGACTTCATCGGCCGCATGCGCTTCCCGCCGCGCCAGGTCCGCCTCGTCCACGGCGACGCCGCCGCCAAGCAGTCCCTCGCCGAGGAACTGCGCCGCCGCCACCCGGGGATGGATGTCGTGGTCCCCTGATACGCATGGGGGTCACGCATGCGCATAGGGGTCAGGTCAATGGGGTTTGGGCAAATAAGAAATCGGAAAAACAGACCACCACACCCCCCACCC
>CAUJJO010000265.1 GCA_963205125.1 Pseudomonadota bacterium
GCGCCTACCCCTTGGCGTCCTGCAGCACGCGCGCGCCGACGATGAGTTCGAGCACTTCGCTGGCGCCTTCGTAGATGCGCAGCGCGCGGACTTCGCGGTAGAGGCGCTCGACCACCGAGCCGTGCACGACGCCCAGGCCGCCGAAGAGCTGCACGGCGCCGTCGATCACCTTCTGCGCGGCCTCGGTGGCGTAGAGCTTGGCCATCGAGGCTTCGCGGGTGACGCGGACCTGCTGCACGTCCTTGGTCCAGGCGGCGCGGTAGACCATCAGCGCCGAGGCGTCGATGGAGACGGCCATCTGGCCGACCTTCTGCTGCGTCATCTGGAAGTCGGCGAGCGTCTTGCCGAACATCTGCCGCGCGTGGGCGCGGCGCAGCGCCTCGTCGAGCGCGCGCCGCGCAAAGCCGAGGGCTGCCGCGCCGACGGTGGTGCGGAAGCTGTCGAGCGTGCCCATGGCGATCTTGAAGCCCTGCCCCGGCTCGCCGAGCAGCGCCTCGTCGGGAACGCGACAGTCGTCCAGCTTGACGAGGCCCAGCGGGTGCGGCGCGATGACCGGGATGCGTTCGCTGGCGTCCAGGCCCGGCGTCTTGGCGTCGACCATGAAGGCCGAGATGCCGCGCGCGCCGGGCGCCTCGCCGCTGCGCGCGAAGATCACGTAGTGGTCGGCGATGCCGGCGTTGGAGATCCAGGTCTTCACGCCATCCAGCCGCCAGCCGCCCCCGGGCAGGCGCTTTGCGGTCGCGCTCATCGCCGCCACGTCCGAGCCGGCATCGGGCTCGGAGAGGGCGAACGCGGTGATGGTGCGCCCCTCGGCCACGCCCGGCAGCAGGGCGGCCTTCTGCGCCGCGTTGCCGAACAGCGTGACCGGGGCGCTGCCCAGGCCCTGCATGGCCAGGGCGAAGTCCGCCAGGCCCGAGGCGCGCGCCAGCGTCTCGCGCGCAAGCGCGAGGCTGCGCACGTCGAAGTTCTCGCGCAGGCCGCCGTAGGCGGCGGGGACGCAGGCGCGCAGCAGGCCCGCCTGCCCGAGCGAACGCACGAGGCGCTGCACGCAGGCGTAGCAGGCGTCGAGGCTGTCCTCGGAGCCTTCGAGCAGCGCCGGCAGTTCGTCGGCGATCCAGCGCTCGAGCTGCGGCACGTAGGCGCGGTGGCCTTCGTCGAAGAAGGGCCAGGCGAGGTCGGCGGGCGTGGCGGGCATGGCGCTTCAGTTGCCTTCGAAGACGGGCTTCTGCTTGGCCGCGAAGGCGTGATAGGCGCGCTCGAAGTCCTTGGTCTGCATGCAGATCGCCTGCGCCTGCGCCTCGGCCTCGATGCACTCGCCCAGGCCCGAGTTCCACTCCTGCCAGAGCATGGTCTTGGTCATCGCGTGGCCGAAGGTCGGGCCCTCGGCCAGGCTCTGCGCCAGCGCCTGCGCTTCGGACAGCAGCTGCTCGGGCTCGACGAGGCGGTTGTAGAAGCCCATCATCGCCGCCTCTTCGCCGCCGACGGTGCGGCCGGTGTAGAGCAGGTCGGCCGCGCGCGAGAGGCCGATCATGCGCGGCAGCAGCGTGCAGGCGCCCATGTCGGCGCCGGCCAGGCCCACGCGCACGAAGAGGAAGGCGAGCTTGCTGCGCGCGGTCGACAGGCGCATGTCGGAGCCGCAGGCGATCATCGCGCCGGCCCCGGTGCAGATGCCGTCGATGGCGGCGATGATGGGCTGCGGGCAGGCGCGCATGGCCTTCACCAGGTCGCCCGTCATGCGCGTGAACTCGAGCAGCTCGGGCATGTCCATCTTCACCAGCGGGCCGATGATCTCGTGCACATCGCCGCCGCTGCAGAAGTTGCCGCCCTCGCCGGTGAAGACGATGGCCTTGATGTCGGTGGCGTAGCACATCTCGCGGAAGAGGTCGCGCAGTTCACCGTAGGAATCGAAGGTGAGCGGGTTCTTGCGCTCCGGGCGGTTGAGGCGGATGGTGGCCACCTTGCCGTTGACCGAGTAGCCGAAGTGCTTGGCCTGGTAGCCGGCGAGCTGCAGTCGCTTCATCATGGTTCTCCTGGGGATGGAAACGGTTCGCGGGAAATGTCGGGAGGGGTGGACCTGCGCTTCAGGCGGCGCCGCTGCGGTCGGGGTCGTGCGACCAGGTCGCCGAGGGGCGCGGCGTGCGTGCGAGCCACTCGTCCAGCGCCTGCACGTGCTCGGCCTCCTCGGCGGCGAACTCGGCGGCCAGGCGCTGGACCTCGGGGTCGCTCGACTCCTTGCCCGCCTGCGCATAGTAGTCGTGCGCGCGCACCTCGTTCTCGCGGGCGTAGCGCAGCGCGTCGTAGGCGTTGAGGCCCGGGTCGAAGGCTTCGTCGCCGCCGACCTCGGGCGGCTGGCGCCAGCGGTACTGCCAGCTGCGCAGCGTCGGCAGCGCGATGCCCTTGGCGCGCTCGACGATCGAGTCGTGGTGCAGGTTGGAGTAGCGCACCATGTCGCGGAAGAGCTGCGACACCTCGTCGTTGCGGTAGGACTCCATCATGTCCGCGAGTTCGAGGTAGCGCTCGGCGGCTTCGCGCTCGACGGCGATGGCGTGCGCGAGGAATTCGGGCAGCGAGTAGCTCATGGCCGCCTCACCCGACCATCGTCAGGCCGCCGCTGACGCTCAGCACCTGGCCGGTGACGTAGTCCGCGCCCGCGCCGCTGAAGAAGACGATGGCGTCGGCCACCTCCTGCGGCTGCCCCAGGCGCCGCATCGGGATCGCCTTGGTCAGCGCGTCCTTCACCTTGTCGGGCACGGCGGCCATCAGCGGCGTGTCGGTCGGCCCCGGGCAGACGCAGTTGACGCTGATCTTGTAGCGCGCGACCTCGCGCGCGAGCGACTTGGTGAAGGCGATCAGGCCGCCCTTGGCGCCGGAGTACACCGTCTCGCCCAGGCTGCCGACACGGCCGGCGTCGCTGGCCACGTTGACGATCTTGCCGGCGCCGCGCTCGATCATCGCCGGCAGCAGCGCCTTGGCGAGCGTCATGGGCCCCACGAAATTGAGCGCGATCACCTTGTCCCAGAAGTCGGGCGTGCCTTCCAGGAAGGGCGCGGTGCGGCCCCAGCCGGCGGCGTTGACGAGGATGTCGGCGCCGCCGTGCTTGTTCTTCAGGGCCTCGGCGAAGGCGTTGATCGAATCGGTCGAGGTCATGTCGACGCCCAGGTACTCGGCCTGGTGGCCGGCGGCACGCAGTTCGGCGGCGGCCTTCTCGCCCGGCTCGGCGGCGATGTCGGCGACGATCACCTTCGCGCCGGCGGCGGCAAGAGCGGTGGCGGTGGCGCGACCGATGCCGGAGGCGGCACCGGTGACGACCGCGAGCTTGTTCTTCAGCGTCATGATTTCTCCTTGGGGGTGGGGGTGCTCTTGTCGAGGAAGGACGAGACGCGGCGCCGCGTCTCGGGGTGGTCATAGAGTCTACGGGTGGCGGCGATCTCGGCGGCGAAGCCGTCGCCGCGCGACGCGGCGGCCAGCGCGATGCAGCGCTTGGTCTCGGCCAGCGTGTGCCGCGGCAGGCTGCCGCAGCGTTCGGCCAGCGCGCGCGCGGCCTCGGCCAGCCCGGCGCGCGGCAGCGACCACTGCACGAGGCCAAGCCGAAGCGCCTCCTGCCCGGTGACGGTCTCGCTGCCGAGGATGAGGCGCCGCGCCACCCCCACGCCCACGAGCTGCGTGAGGCGCTGCGTACCGCCGGCGGCGGCCAGCAGCCCGAGGCCCGCCTCGGGCAGGCCCACGCGCGCCTCGTCGGCGGCGATGCGCCAGTCGCAGGCCAGCGCCAGCTCGAAGCCACCGCCCAGGGCCGCGCCGCCGATCTCGGCCATCGTCACGCAGGAGAGGTTCTCGAGGCGCGCGAACACGCGCTGCATCTCCAGCACGACGCCGACCATGCGGTTGCGGCCTTCGGGCGTGGCGATGGACGAGCGCATCAGGTCCAGGTCCGCGCCGGCGCAGAAGACCTTGTGCGCGCTCCTCAGGTGCAGCACGCACACCTTTTGGTCGGCCTCGGCGAGGTCGATGGCTTCGTCCAGCTCGACGAGCAGGCGGTCGTCGACCGCGTTCACCGGCGCACGCTCGAGCGTGACGACGAGGGCTGCGCCCTCGCGCCGCGTGGACAGGCGCTGGCCGTTCATGCCGTCTCCTCCCCGAGCAGCTCGGCGAGCTTGCGCCGCAGCAGCTTGCCGGTGGCCGTGCGCGGAATGCTCTCGACCGGCTGCAGCCAGCGCGGGCGCTGGTACTGCGGCAGCGTCTGGCTGCGCGCGGCGAGTTCGCGCTCGACCTCCTCGCGCTGGCCCTCGCGGGCGACGTAGAAGTAGGCCAGCGAGTCGAAGCCGTCGGCGTCGGTGATGCGCACCGCAGCGCCTTCGACGAAGCCGGGCGTGCCCGCGCTCAGGCGTTCCTCGACGTCGTTGAGGTTGACCCAGCGGCCCTTGATCTTCAGCAGCGTGTCCTCGCGCCCGGCGAAGCGCCAGCCGCCGCCTTCGGTGGCGACGAACAGGTCGGCCGGGCAGAAGGCGCCGTCGCGGAAGCTGTCGGCCTGCGAGGCCGGGCGGTCCAGGTAGCCCAGCGCCTGGCAGTCCAGGCGAAAGCGCAGGCGCGTGGGCCGGCCGTCGGCGGCGCTGTCGGGGTCGAGCGCGCTCACCTTCACGCCCGGCGAGGGCTGCAGGCCGTCGTCGCCCTCGCGCGCGGTGAGCACGAGCACCAGGGTCTCGGAGGCGCCGTAGCCGTCGACCATCGAGAGGCCCGTGGCCTGGCGCCAGGCGTCGCGCAGGCTCTGCGGCAGCGCCTCGCCGGCCGAGACGCACAGGCGCACGCCGGCTTGCCTGATGCCCTCGGCCAGGCCTTCGGCCAGCAGCAGGCGATAGAGCGAGGGCACGCTGAAGAGCACGGTCGGCCGCGCCGCGGCGACGATGTCGGCCACGCCCTGCGGCGTCGGCCACTGCGGGTCGAGCACGATGGTCGCGCCGATCTTCAGGCCCGCCCACAGGCTGTTCGTCTGCGGGTAGGAGAAAAAGAGGCGCGAGCTGGCGAAGAGGCGATCGTCGGCGGTGAGGCCCAGCCGCTCGCGGGAGACGCGCTCGATCTCGCGCGCGAAGCGGTGGCCATGCACCACCGCCTTGGGCTTGCCCGAGGTGCCCGAGGAGTGCACCCAGAAGGCCGGCGTGTCGGGGTCGACCAGGCGCGGCGGGATCGGGTCCATGGTCGAGACGAGGCGCCGGCCTTCGTCGACCAGCACGACGCGCTCGCGCCAGGGCGCGGGCGTGTCCTCGGCGCTCTCGGCGAGGATGACGGTGAAGCCGGCCTCCTCGAGGATGTACTCCCACTCCGGCGCCGGCACCTTGGGGTTGACGGCGACCGCGGTGCCGCCGGCCCAGATCGTCGCGAGGAAGGCGACCACCCAGTCCAGCCCGTCGGGCAGCTTGATCGCCACGCGGTGCCCGCGCGCCAGGCCGCGCTGGCGCCACAAGGCGGCGGCGCGCGCGACGCGGTCGCGCAGCTCGCCGTGCGTGAGCTGGTGCTCGCCGCAGACGAGCGCGATGCGATCCGGGTCATGCCCCTGCAGCAGCAGCGCGGCGGCGTTGATGAGGCCGTCGGCCGAGGTCGCCTGGATGCCCTCGGTCGTGCCGAAGAGGCCCGGGCGACCCTGGCGCCAGCGCTCGAACTCGGTCTGCAGCGTGTGCGCGTGCTCGCGCTCCTCGGCCGCCAGCTCGCGAAAGAGCGCGCGCTCGGGCGAGCCCTCGGGCGCGGCGTGCGCGTGCTCGGTGAAGAAGGCCGCGGCGCGCTGCTCGAGGCCAATGGCGATGGCGAACAGGTTCTCCGGATCCTCGGGCCGGTGCGCGACGTCGGCAAAGAGCGCGGCGACCTCGAGCCGGAAGTCCGGCGACGGGTTGGGCACGTCGATGTGGTAGCGGCGCGAGAGCGTCTCCATGTGCTCGCCCTCCATCACCGCGAAGCGGGAAAAGAGCGCGTTCAGCACCGGGTCGGTCGTCGCCGCCGCGGCCCGCTGGTAGAAGGCGCGCCCGCCGAGCTCGATCTCGAAGGCCATGCGCAGCGCGTGCAGCGCCTGCCCGGCGGGGCTGGCGCGCTCGCCCTCGCACAACTGCAGCTCGCCGCCGCAGTCGGGGCAGCGGCCATAGGGCAGCGCGAAGCCTTCGCTGACGTTGCCGCAGCCGCTGCACTTCCACTCGCTGGGCGCGTCGGCGCAGCAGATGTAGGGGCCTTCGCTGTCGTCGGCCAGGGGTCGGTGGCACTTGGGGCACAACATGGCGGCAGGCTCCGGTCAGGCGGCGGCGGTGGCCGGGGCGTCGGCGTCGACGTACTCGGGCGGCGGCGGCACCTGCGGCGGCCATTCGACGCGTTCGTTGTGCAGCCAGTGGCCGATCGCGCGCGCGGCGCGCCGGCCCGCGGCCATGGCCAGGATCACCGTCGCGCCGCCGGTGACGATGTCGCCGCCGGCAAAGACGCCGCGCATGCTGGTGGCCTGCGTCTGGCCGTCGGCGGCGATGAAGCCGCGCTTGTCGAGCTCGAGGCCCGGCGTCGAGCGCCCGACGATGGGGTTGGCCTGCGTGCCCAGCGCGTAGATCACGCTGTCGCAAGGCCACTCGACGAACTCGTCCAGCGGCACCGGCTGGCGGCGGCCGCGCGCGTCGGGTTCGCCGAGCATCATCTTCTGCGCGCGCAGGCCGCGCACGTCGCCCTTGTCGTCGAGCAGGATGGCCACCGGCGCGTGCAGGAAGGAGAAGTCGACGCCCTCCTCGCGCGCATGGCGCAGCTCCTCGACGCGCGCGGGCGCCTCGGCCTCGGAGCGGCGGTAGACGCAGCGTACCTGCGCGCCCAGGCGCCGCGCCGTGCGCAGGCAGTCCATCGCCGTGTTGCCGGCGCCGATCACCGCCACGCGCTGCCCCACGCCCACCGGCGTGTCGCGGTAGGGGAAGCGGTCGCCGCCCATCAGGTTCACGCGCGTCAGGAACTCGTTGGCCGAGAACACCTGCCCGGCCGATTCGCCGGGGATGCCGAGGAAGGTCGGCGCGCCGGCCCCGGCGGCGATGAAGACGGCATCGAAGCCCAACTTGTCCATCAGCAGGTCGATGCGGAAGGTCTTGCCGATGACCTTGTTGGTCTGGAACTTGACGCCGGCGTCGCGCAACTGCTTAAGCTCGCGGTCGATGATGCTGCGCGGCAGCCGGAAGGAGGGAATGCCGTAGCGCAGCACGCCGCCGACGACGTGCAGCGCCTCGAACACCGTCACGTCGGCGCCGAGCTTGACGAGGTCGGCCGCCGCGGCGAGGCCGCCCGGGCCGGAGCCGACGATGGCCACGCGGGCGCCCTGCCCCGGCTCGGTGGGCGGCGGCTTCACCGCCGGCACCGGCGCGTGGTCGCCGACGAAGCGCTCGAGCCGCCCGATGGCCACCGGCTCCATCTTCGCCTTGACGAGGATGCACTGCGCCTCGCACTGGCTCTCCTGCGGGCAGACGCGGCCGCAGATCGAGGGGAAGGGGCTGGAGTCGTGGATCGCCGACAGCGCCGAGGGCAGGTCGCGCAGCAGCAGGTGGCGGATGAAGCGCGGGATGTCGATGCGCACCGGGCAGCCCTCGACGCAGGTCGGCTTGGCGCACTGGATGCAGCGCTCGGCCTCGCGCAGCGCGTCGATCTGCGCGTAGCCGAGGTTGACTTCGTCGAAGCTGCCCGAGCGCTCCTCGGGGTCGCGCTCGGGCATCGGCACCTGCGTGCGCTCGAGCGCGGCGTACTTCTTGTAGGTGCGCTTGCCCTGCTTGACGAGCAGCTCCTCGAGACTGCAGACATGCGCGTGGTCGGCGTTGGCCTGCTCCTCCTGCTGCTTGAAGCGGCGCTGGCGCGCGATCAGCTCGTCGAAGTCGATCTGGTGGGCGTCGAAGTCGGGGCCGTCGACGCAGGCGAACTGCACCTTGCCGCCCACGGTGACGCGACAGGAGCCGCACATGCCGGTGCCGTCGACCATGATGGTGTTGAGCGAGACCATGGTGCGCACGCCGAAGGGGCGCGAGGCCTCGGAGCAGGCGCGCATCATCGGCATCGGGCCGATCGCCACGACGAGGTCGGCCGGGTCGCGCTGCAGCAGCTCGGTGAGCGCGGCGTCGACGTAGCCGGCGCGCCCGGCGCTGCCGTCGTCGGTGCAGACGATCAGCTCGTCGGCCCACTGCCCCAGCTTCTCCAGCCAGAAGCGGCGCGAGGCGTCGCGAAAGCCGACGATGCAGGTGGTGCGGTTGCCCGCCTCCTTGAACGCGCGCAGCTGCGGGAACACCGGCGCCACGCCCAGGCCGCCGCCGACCAGCACGACGTGGCCGGCCCGCTCGATGTGCTGCGGCAGCCCGAGCGGGCCGACGAAGTCGAGCACCTCGTCGCCTTCGACGTACTGGTCGCGCATCGCCGCCGTGGTCTTGCCCAGCGCCTGCACGACGACGGTGATGGTGCCGCGCTCGCGGTCGAAGTCGGCCACGGTGAGCGGAATGCGCTCGCCGTCCTCGTGCAGCCGCACCATCACGAAGTGCCCCGGCTCGGCCGCCTGCGCGACGTCGGGGGCCTCGATCTCCCAGAGGAAGGTGAGGTCAGAGAATTGTTCGCGACGGACGATGCGGTTGCTCACGGGCTTGTCTCCTTGGCGTCGGTGGGACCGATCGAGTGCTTCGAGGGGAATGCTTCACTTGCAAAGGTTCAATTTGGTACCGCAATACCCGAATTGGCTTTGATCTGGTGCAATGCGCGGCGTCGGGCGGGCCACGATGGGCGATCCGCCACCCCTGATGCACCCTGCTCCGCCCCTTCCCCCTTCCCCCTCCCGCCTTCCGATCGACGCGCTCCCTCCATACTCGCCGGTGATGCCCGACGCCCCTGCCATCGCCTCGCCCGCCGCCACGGGCGCGCCTGCCTCCTCCCGCCGCCGTGTGGCGCTCGTGCTGCTGTGGCTGCTGCCGGCGATCTGGTCGTCGAACTACCTGATCGCGCGCGTGGCCGGGCCGCATGTGCCGCCGCACGTGCTGGCCTTCGGGCGCTGGGGGATCGTGTTCGCGCTGCTGCTGGCCTTCAACGCGCGCTCGGTCGCGGCCCATCCCGGGCGGCTGCTGGCCGAGTGGCGGCAGTCGCTGGTGCTGGGGGCGCTGGGGATGTGGATCTGCGGCGCCTGGGTCTACCTGGCCGGGCATACGACCTCGACGACCAACCTCGGCCTGATCTACGCGGCGGCGCCGGTGGGCATCGCCATCGCCGGGCAGCGACTGCTCGGCGAGCGCCTGGGCGGCGCGCAGCGCGCGGCGATGCTGCTGTCGCTGGCCGGCGTGCTCTACGTCGTGCTCAGAGGCGATCCGGCCTCGCTGCTGTCGGTGCGCTTCGTGGTGGGCGACCTCTGGGTGCTGGCGGCGACGCTGTCGTGGATCGGCTACTCGGTGCTGCAGCAGTACTGGAAGACGCGGCTCTCGCCGACCGAGCGCCTTTGCTCGATGGCCGCCGGGGGTCTGGTGGTGATGCTGCCCTTCGTGGCCTGGGAGCTGGCGACACTTGCCGCGCCGCTGGATGCGCGGGCCTGGCAGCTGATCGTGCTGGCCGCGCTGCTGCCGGGGCTGCTGTCCTACCTCTGCTACGACTTCCTGCAGCGCGAACTCGGCGTGGCGCGCGCCGGGCTCGTGATCTACCTCGCGCCGATCTACGCCGCGGGCCTGGCCTGGCTGCTGCTGGGCGAGGCGCCGCAGGCCTATCACGGCATCGGCGCGCTGCTGATCCTGCCAAGCATCCACTTCGCGACGCGGCGCGCCTGATCGCCTGCGCTCCGCGCGATCGGCCAAACCTAGGGCTTACCCTTATGCAAGACTTCCCGTTTGCTGCAGGTCAAGCGATAACCTGCATTCGGGTACCAAAGTTCCAGTATTGCCTCGCGTGAACCGTCGCAGGACGATCGCCCGATCCATGTCTTTCGAGGATTCGACACCATGAAGCACACGCAGGAGGCCAAGCGCTCATGAACGCCCCTGATCCGATCGGCAAGACGACGCGCGCGATCAAGCCGCGCGACCCCGAGGGCGTCAAGCGCGTCCCGACCTACTGCTACCAGTGCGTCGCCGGCCCCGACCTGCTCACCGTCAAGGTCGAGAACGGCGTCGCCACCGAGGTCGAGCCCAACTTCTGCGCCGCCGCCGTGCACCCCGGCGGCGGCAAGGTCTGCGTCAAGGCCTTCGGCCTCGTCCAGAAGACCTACAACCCGAACCGGATCCTGACGCCGATGAAGCGCAGCAATCCGAAGAAGGGGCGCGACGAGGACCCGGGCTTCGTGCCGATCGGCTGGGACGAGGCCTTCGACCTCATCGCCGCGCAGCTCAACCGCCTGCGCGCCGAAGGCCTGACCGACGCCTCGGGCTACCCGCGCCTGGCGGCGAGCTTCGGCGGCGGCGGCACGCCGCAGTTCTACATGGGCACCTTCCCGGCCTTCCTCGCCGCCTGGGGGCCAGTGGACATGGGCTTCGGCTCGGGCCAGGGCGTCAAGTGCTACCACTCGGAGCACCTCTACGGCGAGCTCTGGCACCGCGCCTTCATCGTGGCGCCCGACACGCCCAGCTGCAACTACCTGATCTCCTGCGGCAACAACATCGAGGCGGCCGGCGGCGTCGTCGGCATCTGGCGGCATTCGGACGCGCGCATCCGCGGCATGAAGCGCGTGCAGGTCGAGCCGCATCTCTCGGTGACCGGCGCCTGCTCGGCCCAGTGGGTGCCGATCCGCCCGAAGACCGACCCGGCCTTCCTCTACGCGCTGATCCACGTCATGCTGCACGAGGCGCCGCGCGAGAAGCTGGACCTGCCGCACCTCGCGCGCCACACCAGTTCGCCCTACCTCGTCGGCGCCAACGGCTACTACCTGCGCGACCGCGCCACGCGCAAGCCGCTGGTGTGGGACGAGATCAGCCAGCGCGCGGTGCCGCACGACACCCCGGGCATCCGCGAGGCGCTGTCGGCCAGGGTCGAGGTCGATGCCGTCGAGATCGGCGCCGACCAGGACGTGATCGGCGACGGCATGCTGGCCGGCGAGACCGCCTTCGACAAGCTGCTCGCGCACATGAAGCCCTACTCGCCCGAGTGGGCGCAGGGCATCTGCGACGTACCCGCAGGCGACATGCGCAAGATCGCCAACGAGTACCTGGACCACGCCTGCGTCGGCCAGACCATCGAGATCAACGGCAAGACCATGCCCTTCCGCCCGGTGGCGGTGACGCTCGGCAAGACCGTCAACAACGGCTGGGGCGGCTACGAGTGCTGCTGGGCGCGCACGCTGCTGGCCACCCTCGTCGGCGCGCTCGAGGTGCCCGGCGGCACCATCGGCACGACCGTGCGCCTGGTGCGCCCGATGGCCGAGCGCCACGAGAGCGTGAAGCCCGGTCCCGACGGGCTGATGGACTACCCGTTCAACCCGACCTCCAAGGAGAAGTGGTCGGCACAGCCCAACATCCGCAACGCCTACAAGACGATGGTGCCGCTGACCGGCAACAACGCCTGGGCGCAGGCCCTCGGGCCCACGCACTTCTCGTGGATGTTCCTCGACAACACCCCGAAGGGCCTGCCCAAGGTGAATCCGCCGGACGTCTGGTTCGTCTACCGCACCAACCCGGCGATCTCGTTCTGGGACACCCAGGGCGTGACCGACAAGATCGCGCGCTTCCCCTTCGTCGTCGCCTTCGCCTACACGCACGACGAGAGCAACCACTTTGCCGACGTCCTGCTGCCCGACGCGACCGACCTCGAGGGCCTGCAGCTGCTGCGCCTGGCCGCGACCAAGTACCAGGAACAGTTCTGGGACCACGAGGGCTTCGCACTGCGCCAGCCCGCCATCCAGACACGCGGCGAGGCGCGTGATTTCACCGACATCTGCACCGAGCTGGCCCGCCGCTGCGGCCTGCTCGAGAAGTACAACGCGGCGATCAACCGCGGCACCTGCGGCGTCAAGCTGAGCGGGGAATGGGGCGACTTTTCGCTCGAACCCACGGTGGCGCACACGCGCGAGCAGATCTGGGATGCCGCGTGCAAGGCAGCCACCGCCGAGCTGACCGAAGGCGCCGAGGTGCTGGGCCTCGCGTGGTGGAAGGAGAACGGCTTCAAGACGCGGCCCTTCCCGCGCGACCAGTGGTACCTCTACCCGACCGTGGTCGAGCGGGGCCTGCGCTTCGAGATGCCCTACCAGGAGCGGCTCAAGCGCGTGGGTGCCGAACTCGGCCGCCGCCTGCACGAGAACGACATGCACTGGTGGGACAAGCAGCTCGAGGAGTACCAGGCGCTGCCGCCCTGGAAGGACTTCCCCGGCCTGTGGGAGGCCGCGGTCAGCAAGGCCGGCGGCAATCCGGCCGACTACCCGTTCTGGCTCGTCACCGCGCGCAGCATGCAGTACGCCTGGGGCGGCAACGTCGCCATGCAGATGATCCGCGAGGTCGCCGGCAACATCGCCGGGCACAACGGTGTCGTCATGAACCCGGCCGCGGCGGAGAAGCTGGGCGTCGACGAAGGCGACTGGGTCGACATCGCGACGCCGCGGCGCAGCACGCGCGGCCTCGTCGTGCTGCGCCAGGGCATCCGCCCCGACACGCTGCTGCTCGTCGGCCAGTTCGACCACTGGGCGACCCCGCTGGCCAAGGACTTCGGCGTGCCGAGCCTGAACACCCTGGCCGAGATGTCGCTGGACCTGACGGATGCCACCGGCTCCGGCGCCGACCTCGTGCGCGTGAAAGTCAGCAAGGCCCCGGCGGGCCGACGGAGGGTGCCGGCATGACGCGCTGGACGATGGTGGCGGACCTGCGCCGTTGCGTGGGCTGCCAGACCTGCACGGCCTCGTGCAAGCACGCCAACGCCACGCCGCCGGGCGTGCAGTGGCGCCGCGTGCTGGACATGGAGGTCGGCGAATTCCCGAACGTGCAGCGCGTCTTCGTGCCCACCGGCTGCCAGCACTGCGACGACCCGCCGTGCATGGAGGTCTGCCCGAGCACGGCGACGAAGAAGCGGCCCGACGGCATCGTCACGATCGACTACGACCTGTGCATCGGCTGCGCCTACTGCGCGGTGGCCTGCCCCTACCAGGCGCGCTACAAGACCGAGAAGCCGACCTTCGCCTACGGCAAGATGAGCGAGCACGAGCAGGCGCGCTTCGACGAGGAGCGCATCGGGGTGGCCACCAAGTGCACCTTCTGCGTCGACCGCATCGACTACGGCCTCGAGAACGGCCTCACGCCCGGCGTCGACCCGGCGGCTACGCCGGCCTGCGTCAACTCGTGCCTCGCGCAGGCGCTGGCCTTCGGCGACGTCGAGGATCCACAGAGCAACGTCTCGCAACTGCTGGCCGAGAACAAGCACTTCCGCATGCACGAGGAGCTCGGCACCAAGCCGAACTTCTACTACCTGTGGGATGCCAAGGACGCCAAGGACGGCGCGGACGACGACAAGGAGAAGAGCCGATGAGCTACGGTCCCAAGCCCTGGCAGCAGTTGCACTGGGACGAGCGCGCCGCCGGCAACTTCATGGGCGGCGGCGCGGGCTGCGGCCTGCTGCTGTTCGCGACCTTCGCGGGCGCCGACGGCATGCTGCGCCTGGTGCTCGTCTTCCTGGCACTCGCGCTGATCGGCACCGGGCTGCTTTGCGTGTGGGCCGAAATCGGGCGTCCGCTGCGCGCGATCAACGTCTTCTTCCACCCGCACACCTCGTGGATGTCGCGCGAGGCGGCCGTTGCCCCGCTGCTCATGGCCAGCGGCGCGGCCAGCCTGCTGTGGCCGCAGGTGCAGCCGCTGGCCGCCGTCTTCGCCATCGCCTTCCTCTACTGCCAGGGGCGCATCCTGAAGGCGAGCAAGGGCATCCCGTCCTGGCGCGAGCCGCGCGTCGTGCCGCTCATCATCGCCACCGGGCTTGCAGAAGGCGCGGGCCTGTACTGGGCGCTTGCGCCCTGGTGGGGGCAGGGGCCGGCCTGGGCCTGGCCGGCGCTGGGCGTGCTGCTGCTGCTGCGCTTCGTCGCCGGCAACGCCTGGTACGGCAAGCTCGCGGCCTCGCTGCAGAAGCGGCCGGCCTCGCTGCGCGCGGTCGACCGCACCAAGCCTGGCTACGTCGCCGGAAGCCTGCTGCCGCTGGCGCTGGTGCTGATCGTCTGGCTGGCGCCGCTGCCCGCGGCGGTGAAGCTGCCGCTGCAGGTGCTGACCGGCCTGCTCTCGACCGCGGCGGGCTCCTTCTTCAAGTTCATGCTCATCACGCGCGCGGCATTCAACCAGGGATTTGCGCTACCGCATCTGCCCGTGCGCGGCGGCAGGTAAGTTAACGCCCTCGCCGTCACCGTCGCCCGCCTCGGCTCCACGAGACCCGCCCCGGGGCGACGGTCGCGGCCGATCTGCCGCTCCCCACGAATCCACCTCCACGCCGCCCCACGACCCGAGGACGCCCCATGGCCGAGACCGTCGCCCAGAACCAGAAGCCCTCCGATTACCTGCACGCCGACATCGAGACGATGCCGCGCGAGAAGCTCGAGCAACTGCAGCTGCAGCGCCTGCGCGAGTCCGTCCGCAACGCCTGGGAGAACGTGCCCTGGCACAAGCCGCGCCTGCAGGCCACGGGCCTGAAGAGCGCCGACGACATCGGCTCGCTCGACGACCTGCAGAAGCTGCCCTTCACGGTCAAGACCGACCTGCGCGACAACTACCCCTTCGGCCTCTTCGCGCGTCCGCGCACCCAGCTTGCGCGCATCCATGCCTCCTCGGGCACCACGGGCAAGGCCACCGTCGTCGGCTACACGGCGCAGGACCTCTCCAACTGGGCCGACCTGGTGGCGCGGTCGCTCTTCGCGGCTGGCGCGCGGCCGGGCGACATCGTCCACAACGCCTACGGCTACGGCCTCTTCACCGGGGGCCTGGGCGCGCACGACGGCGCGACACGCCTGGGCGCCACGGTGGTGCCGGTGTCCGGCGGCGGCACCGAGCGCCAGGTCACGCTGATGGCCGACTTCCGCCCGCGCGTGCTGTGCTCGACGCCGTCCTACGCGCTGGCCATCGCCGAGGTCGCCGAGCAGCAGGGCGTGGACCTGCGCCAGTGCGGCCTGGGCGTGGGCGTCTTCGGCGCCGAACCCTGGAGCGAAGCCATGCGTTCGGAGATCGAGGCACGCATCGGGCTGAAGGCGCGCGACATCTACGGCCTCTCCGAGATCATGGGCCCGGGTGTGGCCTGCGAGTGCGAGCACCGCAGCGGCCTGCACGGCTGGGAGGACCATTTCATCTTCGAGACGATCGACCCGGACACCGGCAAGCGCGTTCCCGAAGGCGAGCCCGGCGAGCTCGTCATCACCACGCTGACCAAGCAGGCGCTGCCGATGCTGCGCTACCGCACGCGCGACATCACGCGGCTGGCGCGCGAGACCTGCGCTTGCGGGCGCACGCACGTGCGCATCCTGCGCGTGACCGGCCGCAACGACGACATGCTGATCATCCGCGGCGTCAACGTCTATCCCTCGCAGCTGGAGGCGGTGCTGGTCGGCCGCCCGGGAATCTCGCCGCACTACCAGCTCGTGCTGATGCGCGAAGGCGTGCTCGACACGGTGCGCATGGAGATCGAGGCGCTGCCCACGGTGCCGACCGAGCAGTACCCGCTGCTGGCCGCCGACGCCGCGCACCACATCAAGGCCATCGTCGGCATCTCGGCCCACGTCGACGTGCTGGCGCCCGGCGCGATCCCGCGCTCGCAGGGCAAGGCGGTGCGCGTGCGCGACCTGCGCAACCTGCCCAAGCCCTGAGAGGCGCCGCCGCGCCGGGCCCCGCCCCGGCGCGATCATCGAATTCGCCGATGGGACCGAACGAACTTTTGCGGTTTCCATCGGCCTGCCGCTTCAATAGGATCGCTGCATTCCCCGGGCGAATGCAGGAGGCGGCATGCACCAGCAGCAGGCAGACAGGCTCCCGAAGTCGGCGCGGCGCCGCCGCGCGCTGATCGCCGCCACCGCGGCCACCGCGGCCACCCTCACCCTGCCCTGGCTGGCGGCACGCGCCCAGGGCAAGCAGGTGGTGGTGCGCACGGGCGGCGGCGGCTACGACGAGGCCAAGCGCGCCTCGGTCTACGAGCCCTTCACCAAGGAGACCGGCATCGAGATCGTGCTGGTCGCTGCCAATCAGACAAAGATGCTGGCGCTGGCGCGCTCGGGCGCCTCCGACATCGACGTCTACGACACCAACGACGAGACGCTGCTGCAGCTCGAGCGCGCGGGGGGCCCTGGCGCCCATCGCCTACGCGTCCTTGCGCTACACCGACCCGAACGATCTCGACGCGGTGCTGCGCAAGCCCGCCTTCGTCGGCCACTCCTATTTCGCCACGCTGCTGGGCTACAACACGAAGCACTTCGCGCCGGGCAGCGAACCCAAGTCCTGGGCCGAGTTCTGGGACCTCAAGCGCTTTCCCGGCCCGCGCGCCCTGCCCAACCCGGCGCTGGGCGAGCCGACGCTCGAGTTCGCGCTGCTCGCCGACGGCGTGCCGATGGACAAGCTCTACCCGCTGGACGTCGAGCGCGCGCTGAAGAAGCTGGCCGAGATCCGCGGCTCCGTCGTCAAGTTCTGGGAAGCCGGCGCGATGTCGGTGCAGTTGCTCGTCGACGCCGAGGCGACGCTGGTCGGCCTGTGGAACACCCGGCTCTACGAGGCGCGCGGCAAGGGCGCGCCGGTCGAGGCGCAGTGGAACCAGAACCAGGCCGCGCTCGTGGCCTTCGGCATCAACGCCAAGGCACGCAATCCGGAGTCCGCACGCGTCTTCGTCGACTACTGCCTGAGCGCGCCGACGCAGACCCGCTGGATGCAGGCGGTGACGGCGATGCCGGCCAACCGCAAGGCGCAGGCCGCGGCCTCGCCCTCGCTGCGCGACCCGGCCAGCGGCAAGCTGTGGGTGAACTCGCACGGCTTCATGCGCGATTACGTCTGGTGGGCCGACAACCGGCAGCGCGTGGCCGACCGCTGGCAGCGCTGGGTCATGGGTTGAGGTGCTGACGGACGCGCCGGAGGTGGACGCCCGCGTGACCGAGACTCCTTCCGCGCCCGCATCGGCGCCCGCAAGCGCCGCGGCGCCCGCCGCCGCGCGCGGCGCCATCGAGCTGCGCGGCGTCACCAAGCGCTACGGCGACGAGTGCGTGGTCGACCGGCTTGCGCTCAGCATCGCGCCGGGCGAGTTCTTCTCGCTGCTCGGGCCCTCGGGCTCGGGCAAGACGACGACGCTGATGATGCTTGCCGGCTTCACGCCGGCCGACGCGGGCGAGATCCGCATCGACGGGCAGGACGTGGCGCGCATCCCGCCGAAGCGCCGGGGCCTGGGCATGGTGTTCCAGAACTACGCCGTGTTCCCGCACATGAGCGTGTTCGACAACATCGCCTTCCCGCTGCGCGCGCGCGGCCTGCCGCGCGATCGGGTGCGCGCCGAGGTCGAGCGCGCGCTCGCGCTGGTGCAGCTCGAGCGCCACGCCGACAAGTTCTCGCGCCAGCTTTCGGGCGGCCAGCAGCAGCGGGTGGCGATCGCGCGGGCCATCGTCTACTCGCCGCCGGTGGTGCTGATGGACGAGCCGCTGGGCGCGCTCGACAAGAACCTGCGCTACGACATGCAGGCCGAGATCCGCGAGATCCAGCGGCGCCTGGGCATGACGGTGGTCTACGTCACGCACGACCAGGAGGAGGCGCTGAACATGTCGGACCGCATCGCCATCCTCGACCGCGGCCGCATCGCCCAGCTCGGGCAGCCGGTCGAGGTCTACGAGCGGCCGAGCAGCGGCTTCGTCGCGCAGTTCCTCGGCGAAGCCAACCTGATCGAAGGCCGCGTCACCGCACGCGAGGGCGAGCGCGCGCGCTTCGAATCGGCCAGCGGCCTGCAGGTGATGGTGCCGGCCGCGCTCGAGTGGACCGCCGGGCGCGAAGCCCTGCTCTTCGTGCGGCCGGAGAAGCTCGTGCTCTGCCACGACGACGAGGCCCTGCTGCACGCGCGGGTGCAGCGGCGCTCATTCCTCGGCGGCGTGCTGCGCTGCCGCCTGCACTGCGCCTCCCGCGGGGGCAGCGGGCCCGAGCTCGTGGTCGACGTCCCCAACGCCGCGCACGCGCTGCGCCCACAGGTCGGCGAGGCGGTGGGCGTGCGCTGGCGCGAGGCCGACCTCTCGCTGCTGCCCGCTTCCTCATGAGCCCGGTGAACGCAGCCGGCCTGGGCGACCCCGCCGCGGTGCCGCTCGCCCGAGCGGGCCTTGGCGCGCGGCTGGATGCGCGCTGGCTGCTGCTGCCGGCCGCGGCGATGCTGCTGCTGGGCTTCGGCCTGCCGCTGGCCTCCTTCTTCGTTCGCGTCTTCCTGATCGACAACCCCGCGGGCGAGATGCTCGGCGCCTTTGCCGAGGTGCTCGGTTCGCCCGTCATGCGCAGCGCGATGCTGGTGACCAACGGCATCGCCCTGGTCGTCACGCTGGCCACGCTGCTGGTCGGCTACCCGGTGGCCTACTTCCTCTCGGTCGACCGCAGCTGGCGCTTCTCGCTCGTCATCTTCTGCATCGTCGTGCCCTACTTCACCAGCGTCATCGTGCGCACCTACTCGTGGATGGTGCTGCTCGGGCGCAACGGCGTCATCAACCGTGCGCTGCTCGAAACCGGGCTGGTCGAGAAACCCCTGCCGCTCATGTACAACAAGCCGGCGATCGTGCTGGCCATGGCCTACGTGCTGCTGCCCTACATGGTGCTCACGCTCTTTGCCGCGATGCGCGCGATCGACCCTTCGCTGATGCGCGCCGCGGCAAGCCTTGGCGCCAGCGGCCGCTACGCCTTTCGTCACGTCTTCCTGCCGCTGTCGATGCACGGCGTGCTGGCGGCCTGCCTGATCGTCTACATCCTGGCGCTGGGCTTCTTCATCACGCCCGCGCTGATGGGCGGCCCCTCGGACGTGATGATCGCCATGCTCATCGAGCGCGCCGCCGAGGTCACGCTCGACTGGCGGCTGGCCGCCATCCTCTCGCTCGTGCTGCTGGCGGCCACGCTGCTGCTGTACGCGCTCTACTTCCGCTTCGCCGACGCGAAGCGGCTGCTGCAGGGGATCTGAGGTGCAGGGCGGCGCCCGCTGGTGGCTGCGCGCGATCGTCTGGATCGCCAGCCTCGTGCTCATCGCGCCGATCGCCATCGTCGTCGTCCTCGCCTTCTCCGGCGGCGAGTTCCTGAAGTTCCCGCCCGACTCGCTGTCGCTGCGCTGGGTCCGCACCTTCCTCGGCGATCCGCGCTGGCGCGAGTCGATCGTCTTCAGCCTGCGCATCGCGGCCATCGCCTGCGCCTTCGCCACGGTGATCGGCTTCCTCGCCGCCTATGCGCTGGTGCGCAGCCGCCTGCGCGCCAAGACGCTGGTGCTGTCGCTGCTGCTGATGCCGATGATCGTGCCCTCGGTCGTCACCGCGATCGCCATGTACTTCATGTCGGCGGCCGTCGGCCTGATCGGCAGCACGCTGTGGCTGGGCTTCTGCCACGCGGTGATGGCGCTGCCGGTGGTGGTGCTGATCCTGCTCTCCACGCTCAACGGCGTCGACGTGAACCTGGAGCGCGCAGCGGCCAGCCTGGGTGCGAGTCGCTGGCGCATCTTCACGCGCATCGTCGTGCCGCTGGCCGCGCCGGGGCTGGCCTCGGCAGCGCTGTTCGCCTTCCTGACCTCGTTCGACGAACTGCTGATCTCGCTCTTCCTCGCCGACGTGCGCATGCAGACGCTGCCCGTGCGCATCTGGAACAGCCTGCAGCTCGACGTGCAACCGACCATCGCCGCCGTCAACGCCTTCCTCATCGGCGTCACCGGCCTCGTGCTGCTGGGCGAGGCCACGCTGCGCCGCAGCCGCGCGCACGCAAGTCCCGCTGCCCGCGCGCACGATGCTCACCGCTGAACCGAGGCCCACCATGAAACCTGTCGAGAACCCGAGCGCCGGTGCCGGCGCCACCGCCACGCTCGCCCGCTGGATGGCCGGGCTGCGCCTGGAGGACCTGCCTCCCGAGGTCGTCGAGCATGTCAAGTGCTGCCTCATCGACACCCTCGCCTGCGGCCTGGGCGGGCGGCGCACGGCGGACGCCGACGCCCTGGTCGCGCTCTCGCGCCGCACCGGCGGCACGGGCGGCACGGGAGGCACGCACACCATCTTCGGCGAGGCGCAGGACTTCGGCCTGCTGCAGGCGGCGCAGGCCAACCGCGTGCTGATCAACATCCTCGACTACGACGACACGGTGATCGGCACCGGTCACATGAGCTCGGTGGCGGTGGCCGCGGCACTGGCCATCGGCGAGCAGGTGCAGGCCGACGGTCGCGCACTGCTGACGGCGCTGGCGCTGGCCTACGAGATGCCGCTGCGCCTGCGCCTGGCGGTGAACCCGACGCTCGAGGCCTTTCGCGCGAACTTCGAGCGCGTGGACAGCGGCGTGCACTTCTGCGCGACGGTGGCCACCGCGCGGCTGCTCGGCCTGGACGCCACCGGCATGGCCGACGCGCTCGGCCTCACCGGGCACCTGCGGCCCTGGCACGTCACCTCGCCGCCGATGAGCACGCACGGCATGTCGCGCTGGTTCAAGATCACGCAGGGCGACACCGTCGTCGCCGGCATGCAGGCCGCACTGCTGGCGCAGCAGGGCATCGAGGGCGACCGCACGATCTTCGACCAGGACCGCTGCTACGCCGCGCACGTGGGCTCGGACCGCTACGACAGCGCGCCGCTCGAGCGCGGGCGCGAGGGCGAGTATCTGCTGCTGGGCATAGGCTTCAAGGCGCAACCCTGCTGCCGCCACATCAGCGCCTTTGCCGACGCGCTGGCGAAGCTGCGCGACGAGCACGGCGTCGACCTGCCAAGCCTTGCGCGCGTGCGCGTGCTGGCGCACATGTGGACGCACGAGAACCTCGCCATCGTGCATCCGCAGCACATGATCGGCGCCCAGTTTTCGATGGCGCACGCGCTGGCGATGGTGATGCTGGGCCTGCCGCCGGGCCCCGCCTGGTACAGCGAGGAGGCGCTCTTCGGCCAGCAGGCCCGCGCGCTGCGCGAGCGCGTGGAGATGGTGCACGACGCCCAGGCGCAGCGGCACTACGACGTCGAGAAGCGCTACGCCGGCACGATCGAGGTGCAGACCGAGGGCGGCGGCCACCTGCGCTCGCACGTCGGGGCCCCCAAGGGCGCCGCCGGCTGGCCCTTCACCGAGCAGGACCACCGCGACAAGCTCTTCGCCCTCGCCGAACAGGCCCGCCTGTCGCGCGCGCGGACGCAGCGCCTGTGGAACCTGCTGCGCCACGTCGAGCGGCTGGCCGACGTGCGCGAACTGACCGCCCTGCTGGTGCCGGGTTGAGCGGGGGCGCACGCTCGTCGGGAAGATGCCGGTAAACGCCCCCAGAAGCCGGCAGGATTCCAACTTGCCTTTCCTGGCGCCTTCCTCTTGTATGCGCCCCTCGACCTTGCCGAAGCGGTCGCCCGATCTGTGCGCACGAGCCGGCTCACGGTGCGGCGGTGACGCAAGCGCGCCGCATTCCCGAGACTGGAAGCCTGGCTCCGGGCACAGTCAGGACAGCTCAGCTCAGCGTCTGCGGCCTGGCTGGCCCGACCAAGCGCGTGCTACCTTGTACACATCTCAGCACGTTGCGCTATCCTCGTCCCATGTCCACCACCATGACCATCCGGCTCGAAGACGAGGTCAAGGATCGCCTCGATCGCCTGGCCGAGTCGACCAACCGCAGCAAGTCCTACCTTGCGGCCGAGGCAATCCGCGAGTTCGTCGAAACCAACGAGTGGCAGATCGCCGAGATCCGTGAGGCGCTCGAGGAAGCCGACGCCGGCGACTTCGCAAGCGACAAAGACCTTGCCGCGCTGTCCAAGAAGTGGAAAGTGAATGCGCGTTAGGTGGTTGCGCAAGGCGCTGCGCAACCTCGACGACGAAGCGAGCTACATCGCAGCCGACAGCCCGGACGCCGCGCAGCTCGTGGTCCAGCGCGTTCTCGAAGCCGTTGCCATGTTGGCGCAGCAACCTGGCATGGGCCGCCCAGGCCGGGTCTCGGGAACGCGCGAGCTCGTCGTGCTCGAGACGCGCTACATCGTGCCGTACCGGGTCCGTGGCCAGACCATCGAGATCCTGCGGGTATTCCACACCTCCCGAAGGCTTCCTGAGCGCTGGTGAGCAAGCCACCGCCTGAGTCATCCCTGCCGCTGTGTCTGCACGCCCCGGCCAGCGTCGGGTCAGGCGTTGCTGCGTGCGGCGACAGGTGTCTTCCACATCAACTGCGCAGGGCGGCGGCGCGCCCGGGGCGCCGCCCCTTCGCGGCACGGCCGGTGCCGGCGTGAGCTGCGGACGCTCGGCCGGGGCGGCACCCACCGCCACGGCACCGAAGCGCGCCAGCAGCTCGCGCTCGAGCAGTTCGACCGCGCGTCCGCGGTGGCGGTTCAGGCGCGTCACCAGGCGCGGCGCGAAGGCGTAGGCGTTGCCGTTGACGAACTCCACCGGCAGCAGGCGGCTGTCGCGCAGCTCCTCGTCGATCAGGTGCGTGGGCAGCCAGCCGTAGCCCAGGCCCATGGCGATCGATGTTGCCCAGCAGTATTTTGAGCTTTCATGGCCGGGGCTGCGTGGCTAGCCTGGCAGGCACCGCAGGCCTTGTCACCCGCGGCCCCAGCCCACGAGGAGGCACGATCCATGAAGTCCAGTGATCGCTTCGATCCCCGTCGCCGCCGCGTCGTCGGCAGCGGCTGCGCCGCACTTGCCGTGCCCGCGCTGTGGCTGCGCGGCGCGCGCGCGGCCGAGCAGCTGATGCTGCGCACGCCCGGCGGCAGCTACGACGAGAAGCGCGTGAAGACGGTCTACGAGCCCTTCCGCAAGGAGACGGGCATCGAGGTCGTTCCGGTGCCCAGCAGCGCGGGCAAGCTGGTCGCGATGTTCAAGGCCGGCCGTCCCGACCTCGACCTCATCGAGACCGGCGACGACATCCTCTGGCTGCTCGAGGATGCCGGTGCTCTTGCGCCGATCCCGTACAAGGAGTTCAAGTACACGGACCCCGAGGACGTCGAAGCCTGGGCGCGCAGGTCCTACCACGTGGCGATGACCTCCTACGCCGACGTGCTCGGCTACAACACCACGAGCTACAGCGCCGACAAGATTCCGCGCAGCTGGGCCGAGTTCTGGGACGCCAAGGCCTTCCCCGGGCCGCGCGGCCTCTCGGACATGCAGGCCGGCGTCCCCAACCTCGAATTCGCGCTGCTGGCCGACGGCGTGGCACCCGACAAGCTCTACCCGATCGACGTCGAGCGCGCCTTCAAGTCCCTCTCGCGCGTGCGCCCCTCGGTGGTGAAGTTCTGGGAGACGGGCGCGATGGCCGCGCAGATGCTCGCCGACGGCGAGACGGTGCTGAGCGCGATCTCCAACAGCCGCGTGCAGGCCATCCGCGACAAGGGCGGTCCGGTGGGCATCGGCTGGAACCAGAACCTCGTCAACGTCACCGCGACCGCGATCACCAAGACCGCGCGCAATCCGGCGGCCGCGCGCCTGTTCGTCGACTACGTGCTCAGCCCCGCGGTGCAGGAACGCTGGCTCAACGCCGACCGCGAGTTCCCGATCAACCGCAAGGCCTACGGCGGCGTCTCCAAGGACCTGGTCGACCCCGAGACCGGCAAGCCCTGGACCGTCTCGCGCGGCATCACCAAGGATGCGCGCTGGTGGGCCGACAACCGCCAGCGCGTCAGCGAGCGCTGGAGCAAGTGGATCATCTCATGAGCCTGCCCGCCACCTCCCTGCCCCTGCCGCAGGTGCCGCACCGCGCCGTGCCCGGCGGCCCGGAGCTGCCGTTGTTCGCGCTCGGCTCCTGGTACACCTACGACCGCATGGATTTCGACGAGATCGTCGCCATGCTGCGGATGGCGGTGGACCGCGGCATCACGCTCTTCGACGTCGGCGTCTACGGCCGCTACCCGTCGCGCTTTCCGCTGTCCAACCCGCGCCTGGGCCGCATCTGGACCGACGTCGTCTTCGCGCATGCGATGCGCGTGGCCGGCATCGAGCGCAGCCGCTACCTGGTAGCCGAGAAGCTGTGGATGTGGGCGCTGCCGAGCTGCACGCTGGAGGACCAGCTCGACCACGCGCTGCTGCGCCTGGGCCTCGACCATTGCGACATCGTCACGCTCGGCGACATGGAGGAAGCGGCCGACATCCGCGCGGCCGTCGAACAGGTCGCCGAAATCATCCGCCACGGCAAGGCGCGCTGGTGGGGCGTGAACAACTGGTCCGTCGACGAGCTCGCGCTGGCGCACGACCATGCGCTGCTGCACGGTCTGCCGCTGCCCTGCATCGCCCAGCTCAAGTACAACCCGGCGCGGCGGACCAAGCCCGAGTCGCGGCTGTGGCAGGACTTCTTCGAGCGCAGCGGCGTGCGCCTGCAGGCCTGGGACGTCTTCGAGAGCGGCTACTTCGCCGGCCGCACCGAGCTCACGCGCGGCGTGGCGCGCGATCCCGGCGCCATCCAGCCCCTGATCGCCCAGGCGGCGCCGCGCTTCAAGGCGGTGGCCGAATCGATAGGCGCCACGCCCGCGCAACTGGCGCTGGCCTTCTGCCTGTGCCACCCGGCGCTGGTCAACGTGCTGTTCGGCTGCAGCTCGCGCGCGCAGTTGCAGGACAACCTCGGCGCGCTGGCGCTCTGGCAGCGCGAGGGCGAGCGCCTGGTGTCGCTGGTCGACGCGTTCTGGTTCGACCGCGACCGCATCGACCCCGCCGCTTCCTGGGCCGACAAGCCGATGGAGCTGCCGCAGCCGGTGGCTGCTGCGACGCGGCGCTGAGCGCTGCGGGGCGACGGGCCGGTTCCCGCCGATGCGCCGATGCGTCGGCGTGCCGACGCGTCCGCCCGTCGACTACAGCCCGAGGTAGGCCTCCTTGACGCGCGGGTCGGCGAGCAGCTCGGTGCCGCTGCCCTGCAGCACGATGCTGCCGCTCTCCAGCACGTAGGCACGGTCGGCGAGCTGCAGCGAGGCCATCACGTTCTGCTCGACGAGCAGGATCGTCATGCCCTGCTCGTGCAGGCCGCGAATGGCGTGCAGGACCTCGGTGACCAGCGCAGGCGCCAGGCCCAGCGAGGGTTCGTCGAACATGATGAGCCGCGGCGCGCCCATCAGGCAGCGGCCGATCGCCAGCATCTGCTGTTCGCCGCCCGAGAGCGTTCCGGCGAGCTGCGAGGCGCGTTCGCGCAGGCGCGGGAACATCGCGAACACGCGCTCCTGCGTGGCCGCGGCCTGCGCGCGTGCGCGCGGCAGCAGCGCGCCGAGCTGCAGGTTCTCCAGCACGCTCATGCTCGGGAAGACCTGCCGTCCTTCGGCGACCTGGTTGACGCCGAGGTTGAAGACGCGGTGGCTGCCCAGGCCCGCGATCTCCTGCCCGTCGAAGCGGATCGAGCCGCGGCGCGGCTTCAGGATGCCGGCGATGGCGCGGATGAGCGAGGTCTTGCCCGCGCCGTTGGCGCCGACCAGCGCCACGAGCTGCCCGGCGCCGACCTGCAGGCTCACGTCGGCAAGCGCCGGGGCATCGCCGTAGTGGACGCAGAGATCGCGGACTTCGAGCATGGTGTGCGGCGCGGGGAGGCTCGTGGTCGTGCGCGCCATCAGGCCGGCGCGGCGCCGAGGTAGCACTCGAGCACGCGCGGGTCGCTGGTCACCTGCAGCGGCGTGCCCACGGCGATGATCTCGCCGTGGTGCAGCACATGGATGCGCTGCGCCAGCGCCATCACGGCGCGCATCACATGCTCGATCAGCAGGATGGTCACGCCTTGCTCGGCGTTCAGGCGCCGGAAGGCCGCGACCATCTGGTCGGTCTCGGTCGGGCGCAGCCCGGCCATCACCTCGTCCAGCAGCAGCAGCGCGGGCTCGGTGGCCAGCGCCCGCGCCACTTCGAGCCGCTTGCGGTCGGGCAGCGTCAGCGCCGAGGCCGGCCGCTCGCGCTGCGGCCACATCTCGAGCGAACGCAGCGCGCGCTCGGCGCGCTGGCGCGCCACGCGGCGGTCGCTCGTGCCGCGAAAGCCGCCGACCATGGCGTTCTCGAGCACCGTCATGTCGGTGAAGGGCTTGACGATCTGGAAGGTGCGCCCGACACCCGCGGCGCAGACGCGGTCCGCGCGCTGGCCGGCGATCTCCGCGCCCTGGAAGCGGATCGAGCCTTCGTCCGGCGCGAGCGCCCCGGCAATGAGGTTGAAGAGCGTCGTCTTGCCCGCGCCGTTGGGGCCGATCAGCGCGACGATCTCGCCGCGCCCGACCTCGAGCGAGGCGCGCGACACCGCACGCAGGCCGCGAAAGCTCTTGCTGACGCCGCTCACGTCGAGCAGCGTGGACGAGGCCGCCTGCGCGGTCGCCTGCGCCTCAGGCGTGCTCATCGCGCCCACCGTTCCCGCGGTCCCCGTCGTCGCGGCGAAAGCCCAGGCGCCGCGCGAGCATCGGCCAGATGCCCCCGGGCATGAAGGAGATGGCCAGGCCCAGCGCGATGCCGTAGAGGATCTGCTTGACGCCCGGGATCTCGTAGCCCGACATCGTCAGCAGCTGGTTGATGCCCTCCGAGAGCACGGTCAGCACCGCCGCACCGAGCACGGGGCCGAACAGCGTGCCCACGCCGCCGATGATGGGCCCGAGGATGATCTCGATCGAGCGGCTGATGTGAAAGATCTGCTCCGGGAACAGGTTGTTGTAATAGAAGGCGAAGAAGACGCCGCCCAGCGTCGTCATGCCCGCCGAGATCTGCACCGCGAGCAGCTTGTAGCGGAAGACGTCGACGCCGGTCGCGCGCGCGGCCTCCTCGTTGTCGCGGATGGCGCGGAAGTAGAAGCCCGCGCGCCCGCGCAGCAGCCAGGCCGAGAGCAGGAAGCCGAGCACGGCCAGCGCAAGCGCGAAGTAGTAGAAGACCGGCGGGTGCCCGCGCAGGTGCAGCAGGTTGACCTGGTCCTGCTGCGCCACCTTGAGGAAGAAGCCGCCCGAGGCGCCCACCCAGCCGAAGTGGTCGAAGCCGATGCGCGTGAACTCGGCGAAGGCGATCGTCAGCAGCGCGAAGTAGGTGCCGCCGATGCCGAAGTGAAACGCCAGCCAGCCGATGACCGTGGCCGCGGCCACGCACACCGCGACCGCGGCGAGCATGCCCAGCCACGGGTTCACGCCGAAGTGCTGGAACAGCGCGGCCAAGGTGTAGGCGCCGAGGCCGACGAAGAGTGCGTGGCCGAGCGAGAGCTGGCCGCAGAAGCCCATCATGATGTTCCACGCCTGCCCGACGAAGGCGAAGTAGAGGATCAGGATGAGCACCGACTGCAGGTAGCGGTCGAGCAGCAGCGGCACGACCAGCAGCAGCGCCAGCAGCGCAAGGAGGGCCGCGCGCGAACGCTGCATCGCCTCAACGGCCCTTGAAGAGGCCTTGCGGCCGCAGCGCCAGCACGAGGATCATCAGCGCGAACGAGAGCATGCTCTTGGCCGCGGGCGTGATCAGCAGCCCGGCCACCGACTCCGAGACGCCGATCAGCACGCCGCCGGCGAGCGCGCCGATCATCGAGCCCAGGCCGCCGATGATGACGATCACGAAGGCCAGCAGCGTGTACGCCGGCCCGGAGACCGGCGCCACGTCGACCAGCAGCGAGAGCAGGCAGCCGGCGATGCCGACGCAGGCGGTGCCAAGGCCGAAGGTCAGCGCGTAGAGGTGCTTCACGTTGAGCCCGATCACCTGCGCCCCCAGCAGGTTGTCGGCGCAGGCGCGGATCGCCTTGCCGAAGGCCGTGTAGCGGAAGATGGCGAACAGCAGCGCGAAGGTGGCGATGGCCACCCCCGCGCAGATCACGCGCACCTTGTCGACCAGCAGCGGCCCGAGCTCGTAGGAGTCGAGCGCGTAGTCGACCTGCACGCTGCGCGCATCGGGGCCGAAGGCGATCAGCAGCCCGTTCACCAGCACCATCGCCACCGCCAGCAGCAGGATGAACTGCGCGTGCTCGGGGCGGTCGATGAAGGGGTTGATGACGGCACGCTGCAGCAGGTAGCCGAGGCCGAAGAAGAGTGCCGCCACCGGCAGCAGCATCCACAGCGGGTCGATGCCCCACAGCGCGCGAAGGCGAAGACGGCAACATACATCGCCACCGTCATCAGCTCGCCGTGCGCGAAGTTGACGATGCGCACGACGCCGTAGATCACCGACAGGCCGAGCGCCAGCAGCCCATAGACCAGGCCGGTCAGCAGGCCGCTGACGACGATGTTGGCGATCGCCTCGATCGGCAAGGCAGGCGTCCGAGCGTCCGAGCGTCCGGGCGTCTCAGCGGCGCTGCGCCCAGGCCGGCGCCGGGTACACCGGCGCCGCCTGCGCAGCATCCTTGGGCAGCACGACCATCGGCAGGCCGTCGCGGTTCTGGATGCAGGCCGAGGCGATCTTGGTGTTCTGCCCCTTGGCGTCGAAGCTGATCGGGCCGCCGACCATCATGTGGTCCTTGATCTCGGTCTTGCGCAGCGCCTCGGCGAGCTGCGTGCCGTCGGTCGAGCCCGCGCGCTTGTAGGCGTCGGCGGCGATCAGCATCGCCTCGAAGGTGAAGCCGACGTTCAGCGAATGGAACATCATCTTCTCCTGCGGGAACTGCTTGGCCATCTGCGCCTGCACGCGCTTGCTGAGCGGCGCGTTCGGGTTGTACCAGGGCACGTTGGAGATGCAGTAGTCCGAATAGCGGTTGCCCAGCGCCTTGAAGAACTGCGCCTCGTACATGCCGGGCGAACCGGGGCTGAGCACGGCCTGCGGCGACCAGCGCTGCTTGACAAGTTCGCGCACCATCATGATGGCGTCGTTGAGCCGGCTCACCAGCATGACGAAGTCGGCCTGCGTGGCCTTGGCCTTGGCGACCTCGACCGAGAGGTCGCGCGCGTCGCGGTCGTAGGCGATGGTGTCGACGATCTTGAACGGCAGGTAGTCGAGCCTGGGCATGATCGCCGCGATGCCCTTGGCCATCGACAGGCCGAAGGTGTCGTTGACGTGCATCATCACCGCCGAGCGCGGCGCGGTCGAGGTCGCCTGGAAGAGGTCGCGCGTCAGCGCCAGGCCGTTGCGGATCAGCTCGCCTGCGCTCGGGAAGTTGCGGAAGGTGTACTTGAAGCCCTGCTCGGTGATCTGCGGCGCGGCGGCGATGTTCACCACCAGCGGCACCTTGCGCTGCTCGGCGACCTGCGCGATGGCCGCCGTCGGCCCCGAGTCGAAGGCGCCCATCAGCAGCTGCGCACCCTCGTCGACCAGCTTCTCGGCACGCGAACGCGCGACATCGACGCTGGACTCGATGTCGGCGTTCATCAGCTCGACCTCGACGCCCAGCATCTCGCGCAGCAGCGCGGGCGCGATGTCCGCGCCCATCTGGCAGGACTGCCCGATGAAGGCCAGCGACCCCGAGCGCGGCAGCAGCACGCCGACCTTGAGCTTGCGCGGCTGGGCACGCACGATCGCCGGCAGCGCCAGCGTCCCTGCGCCTGCGGCCGCCAACCCGCTGAACTGGCGTCGTGTGAGTCGACTCATGGGCATGTCTCCACCGCGGTTCGTTGGGCCCTCGGCAAGCGCATCGGGCCGCCCGGGCGCGCCGGCGCTATCACGCCTGCCCACGGGCCTTGAAGCGGGATCGCCCGGGGGGGCGCGCCGCACGGACCCTTGCGCCAGCGCAAGACATCCGCGCCTGCCTGCGCGGCAGGCGCCGACTACACGGGCCGGACGATGATGACCTCGGGGTCGTCGGCGTGCTCGAGCAGCAGGCGGCGCACGCGCTCCTGCCACATCGCGCCGAAGGCGGCGAGCGAGTCGGCGTCGCCGTCCAGCGCGCCGATCATCGCGCCGCGCATCAGCGGATCGCCGGGCACGCGGCCGATCTGCGAGGCGACGTCGACGGCGCCGCCGCCGTCGCTGCGCGTCACGCGCATCTCGCTGCGGATCGGCGCGGCGAAGCGCAGCAGCCCGCTGCGCGTGAAGCGCCCGGCGATGCCCTTGAAGCCCTCCTCGCCGGCCACGCCGGTGGGCAGCGCGACGACGCGGGCGATGACGCCGGTCACGCCGTGGTCGGCGGCGTCGGAGAACTCGACGACGACGCCGCCGCGCTCGGGCAAGGTGCCCGGATAGAGCGCGGCAAGCGCCGCACGCGCCATCAGCCAGGCGCCGGCCACGGTCGGGCAGGAATGGCCGGCCAGGCGCACCGCGTCGTCGTAGCCGTAGTCGAGCACGCCGCCCACGGCCGCGCCGAGGAAGGCGGCCAGCGGGTCGTGCACGCGGATGCGCGGGGCCTGGGCGTAGAAGCCCGGCAGTTGTTCGGTGGCGGTGTTCATCGCGGTCGGGGCAAGGGCCCGGGCTTGGGGATCGGATTCGCTCGGATTCGCTCGGATTCGCAGCGATGGTGCCAAGCGCGGCTTCAAGCCGGCGCCGGCGCGCTGGGGGCCTTGGGCTTGCGCGCGCCCACGCCCGCCAGCTCGGCCAGGGTGATGGCGTCGAGCACGCCGAAGAAGGCATGCAGCGCGCGCGCGAAGACGCCGCGCAGGCGGCATTCGGGCGACAGCTTGCAGGCGTTGCTGCGCTCGTCGAAGCACTCGGTGAGGCGCAGGTCGGTCTCGCCCAGGCGCACCACGTCGCCGACGCGAATCTCGCGCGCCGGGCGCATCAGGCGCACGCCGCCGCTGCGCCCGCGCACCGTCTCCAGCAGGCCGGCGTGCGCGAGGTCGGCGACGATCTTCATGACGTGGTTCTTGGCCAGGCCCTGCTGCTCGGCGATCTCGGCCACCGTCACCAGGCGCTCGTCGTGGCGCGCACAGTACAGCAGCACGCGCAAGGCGTAGTCGGTGTAGTCGGCCAGGCGCATGTCCGTTCCCTGCTCGCGTTCGCCGGGTCGCCGCGCGCCCTGCCCTACATGCCCAGCGCCAGGCGCGCCGCCTCGGAGAGGCGGTAGCGGTCCCAGGGCGGGTCGAAGACCATCTGCACGTCGACCTGCGAGATCGCCGGCAGCGCGAGCACCTTGTCGGCGACCTCGTTGGCGATGACCTCGCCCATGCCGCAGCCCGGCGCGGTTAGCGTCATGTCGATCTCGACCTTGAAGCGGCCGTCCTCCTGCGCCTCGAGGTCGCAGCGGTAGACGAGGCCGAGCTCGACGATGTCGATCGGGATCTCCGGGTCGTAGCAGGTCTTGAGCGTTTCCCAGACGAGGTCGTTGGCCTCCTCCATCGTCGCGCCCTGGGGCAGCGTCGGCGGCGGCGGCGGCACGGCGCGGCCGATGGCATCGGCATCGGCGCCGTCGATGCGCACGAGCTGGCCGCCCGCGATGACGCTGAAGCTCGAGCCCAGCGCCTGGGTGATCGTCACCGTCGTGCCGGCGGGGACCTCGATCGCCTCGCCGCTGGGAACGCAGCGCGCCTGCACGGCGCGCGTGGTGGTGGTCTTTTCCTGCTGCAACCTCATCGGGGTGCTCCATCGGGTGGTGACGCTGCCGCCGCGCCGCCGGCAGCGCCGGCATCATGGTCGACGACGATGTCAGGATCTTCCTCGGCGGGCGCAGCGGCACCGTTCGCGCCGGCACCTGCGCCCTGCAGCGCGTGCATCAGCGCATGCCAGCCCAGCAGCGCGCACTTGATGCGGCTGGGGTAGCGGCGCACCGCGCCCAGGCTCACCAGCTTGCCGAGGTGGGCCTCCTCGGGCTCGACCTCGCCGGTGATGACGGCGCGAAAGCGCTGCTGCAGCGCCTTGGCGTCGTCGACCTTCTGCCCGCGCACGGCCTCGCTCATCATCGACGCCGAGGCGATGCAGATCGCGCAGCCGCGGCCCTCGAAGCGGATGTCCTGCAGCACGTCGCCCGCGACCTGCAGCTGCACGCCGATGTCGTCGCCGCAGGAGGGGTTGCGCCCGCGCGCCTGGTGCGTCGGCGCCGGCAGCGTGCCGAAGCAGCGCGGCGAGCGCTTGTGCTCGAGCACGAGCTGCTGGTAGAGGTCGAAGTCGGGCGAGCTCATCGCAGCATGTCCAGTGCAGCGGCCACGCCCTGGACGAGTCGCTCGACCTCGGCGTGCGTGTTGTAGAGGGCGAAGGAGGCGCGCGTCGTCGGCGACTGGCAGACGCGCTCGAGCAGCGGCTGCGCACAGTGCCAGCCGGTGCGCACGGCGACACCGCGCTCGTCGAGCACGGTGCCGATGTCGTGCGGGTGCACGTCCTCGGCGACGAAGGAAGCGATTGCGGTGCGCTTGCAATCCGGGGCGAGCACGCGCACGCCGGGCAGCGCCGAGAGCCCCGCGACGGCGTGCTCGCGCAGCGCCTCGACGTGCGTGCAGATGGCCTCGCGCCCGACGCCGTCGATGAAGTCCGCCGCAGCGGCCAGGCCCACCGCGCCGCAGACGTTGGGCGTGCCGCCCTCCAGGCGCTGCGGCACCGCGGCAAAGCCCGCGTCGGTCTCCGACACCCACTCGACCATGTCGCCGCCCATGCGCAGCGGCGCCAGACGCTCGAGCGCCTCGCGCCGGCCGGCCAGCGCGCCCATGCCCATGGGGCCGTACATCTTGTGGCCGGAGAAGGCCAGGAAGTCGCAGGCCAGCGCCGAGAGCACCGGCACCTCGTGCGAGACGGCCTGCGCCGCATCGAGCACCGTCAGTGCGCCGGCCTGCCGTGCCAGGGCGAGCATGTCCTCGTAGGGCGGGCGTTCGCCGCTGCCGTTGGCACAGGCCGTGATCGCGAAGACGCGGGTGCGCGGCGTCAGCAGCGCGGCCAGCGCCTGCATGGTGACGCGGCCTTCGCCGTCGGGCTGCAGCACGCGCAGGCGCGCGCCGCTGCGCCGCGCGGCGAGCTGCCAGGGCACGAGGTTGGCGTGGTGCTCGAGGCCGGTGGTGATGATCTCGTCGCCCGGGCCGATCCAGGCCGGCAGCAGCGCGCCCTCGCCGCCGCCGGAGGGCATGCCGGGCAGCGAGAGGCCTTGCGCGACCAGGTTGAGGCTCTCGGTGGTGCCGCTGGTGAAGGCCAGTTCGTGCTGCGCGTTGCCGCCGATGTAGGCCAGCAGCCGCGCGCGCGCGGCCTCGTAGGCGTCGGTGGCGCGCTGGCTCAGCGTATGCACGCCGCGGTGGATGTTGGCGCGCGAATGCGTGTCGAAGCGCCGCATCGCCTCCATCACCTGCAGCGGCATCTGCGTCGTCGCGCCGTTGTCGAGGTAGGCCAGCGCGTGGCCGTTGACCTGCTGCGCGAGCACCGGAAAGGCGCTCGTCATCGCGTCTCCGCTGGGCAGGCGGTCACCCACGGCCGCCCTCCTTGGCCAGCGCCGCGGCAGCCGTCGCAGGCGCATCGCCTGCGCCGAGCAGGCGCGCCAGCGCTGTCTCCAGCGCCTGCGTTGCGCCGACGGTCTCGCACAAGGCGTCGTCGCCGAGGCCGCGCGCGAGCTCGGCCGCCGCCATGCCGCGCAGGATCAGCGACAGCGCGGTCGCTTCGTCCAGGCCGCGCTGGCGCGCGAAGAAGATCGACTCGTCGGGCAGGCGGCCCCAGGTCGTGCCGTGCGCGGCCTGCACCGCGTCGTGCTCGATCTCGAGCTGCGGCCGCATCACCAGCCGCGGCGAGCCGGCGGTCGGGATGCCCGAGAGGTGCTGGTGGATGTCGGCGTCTTCGGCGCCCGGGCGCACGTGGGCATAGAGGTCGGCGGCCACCAGCGCCTTGCCGCGCGCCAGCGCCAGCGTGCGCGCGGTGCCGGTGCTGCGCGGTGCCGCGTGCACCATGCGCACCTGCTGGTCGAGCTGCTGCGCGTCCGACAGCAGCACGCTGCCGAGCTGCGCCGTCGCGCCCTCGCCGTCGAACTGCACGTGTGCCCGCTGCAGGTGGTAGGCGCTGCCGCGCGCCAGCATGGCCTGCGCGTAGTGCGAGCCCGCGGCCAGCCGCAGGTCCAGGTGATGGGCGATGCGGTCGCCCGCCGCGGGCTCGGCCTGGCGCCAGTGCTGCAGCCGCGCGCCCTTGGCCAGGCGCAGGTGGATCTGCAGGTTCTGCACCAGGTCGCGCTCGCAGCCGGACGCGGCATCGCGCTCGTGCGTCTCGACGATCACGCAGCGCGCGCCGGCTTCGAGCTCGACGACGAGCAGCGGCGCCTCCACGCTGTCGCGCGGCAGGTGACGCAACTGCAGGATGAGCGGTGGCGCCTCGCGGTCGGCGGCGGCGGCCACGCGCAGGCGCAGGCCTTGCCGGCAGAGCGCGCGGTGCGCCCAGGCGAAGGGGGCGACGGCGTCCTCGCCCGGTTGCGGCAGGCCGTGAAAGAGCGCGCCGCGCTGCGCCGGGTCGCCGGCGTCGAGCCAGCGCGCGTCGACGAGGCCCGCCGCGCCCACCGGATGCAGCGTCCAGCCGGCACCGGCCAGCGGGCTTGCGTCGCAGCTTCCGCAGGGCTCGTCGCCCAGCCACACGGCGGCAGCCGGCGGCGGCATGAAGCGGAAGGCCTCGAGGCGGCGGAACTCCCAGCCGCCCTGCTCCAGCAGCTGCGCTCGCGCGGCGAGCGTCTCGGCGCGGGCGGTGTTCATCAGGCCCCCACGGTGGCTGCGGCCGACGCGGCGGCGCTGGCCGCGAAGCCCTGGGAGGTGATGCTGCGCGCGAGCTCGAGGTCGCCGCTTTCGGCGATGCAGCCCTCGTGCAGGCGCAGCACGCGCGTGGGCTCGAGCATCTCGATCAGGTGCAGGTAGTGCGAGACGACGACGAAGGCCGTGCCCTCGCTGCGCATCGCCGCGATCAGCTCGACCAGCGCGCGCACGCCGTCGACGTCGAGGCCCGAGTCGATCTCGTCGAGCAGCGCCACGCGCGGCTTGAAGAGCGAGAGCTGCAGCAGCTCGTTGCGCTTGCGCTCGCCGCCCGAGAAGCCCTCGTTGACCGGGCGGCCGAGCATGGTCTCGGGCAGGCCCAGCCGCTTGGCGCCGCCCTTGGCCTGGCCGAGGAAGTCGAAGGCGTCGATCTCGGCCTCGCCGCGCGAGGCGCGCTGCGCGTTGAGCGCGGTGCGGATGAAGAGGTTGTTCTTCACGCCAGGGATGTCCGGCGGCGCCTGGAAGGACAGGAAGAGCCCGGCGCGCGCGCGCGCCTCGACCGGCAGCGCGAGCAGGTCCTGCCCGTCCAGGTGCGCGGTGCCCGCGACCTCGTAGCGCGGGTGGCCGGCCAGCGCCAGCGCCAGCGTGCTCTTGCCGCTGCCGTTGGCGCCCATCAGCACGACCAGCTCGCCGGCGGCGACGTCGAAGTCGACCGAGCGCAGGATGCGCTTGGAAGCGATGTCCACGCGCAGGCCGCGCACGCTCAGCAGCGGCTCGGCGGCGGTCTTCTTGGCTTGAGTCATTCGTTCTCCTCGTGATCCGGGTGTGAGCTCGCCTGCGCCCTGCGCTTCAGCCGACGGCGCCTTCGAGCGAGACCGCCAGCAGCGCGCGCGCCTCGAGCGCGAATTCCATCGGCAGCTCGTCGAGCACCGCCTGGCAGAAGCCGCCGACGATGAGCGCCGTGGCCTCGGCCTCGTCCAGGCCGCGCTGGCGCGAATAGAAGAGCCGCTCCTCGGAGATGCGCGTCGTCGTCGCCTCGTGTTCGACGACG
Source organism: Pseudomonadota bacterium (assembly GCA_963205125.1). GTDB lineage: Bacteria > Pseudomonadota > Gammaproteobacteria > Burkholderiales > Burkholderiaceae_C > Rubrivivax. The sequence continues at coordinate 35,532 of CAUJJO010000265.1, forward strand.
GCGTCCGCGCGCGCGGCGTCGACGGTCGGGAAGGTGTGCGCGCCGCAGTGCGAGCCGATCAGCAGCGAGTCGCACTGCGTGTGGTTGCGCGCGCCCGCCGCCGTCGGCGCCACGCGCACTAGGCCGCGGTAGCTGTTGTGCGCACGCCCGGCGCTGATGCCCTTGGAGACGATGCGGCTCGTGGTGTTGGCGCCGAGGTGGATCATCTTGGTGCCGGTGTCGGCCTGCTGCCTGTGGTTGGAGACGGCGATCGAGTGGAACTCGCCGCTCGAGCCCTCGCCGCGCAGCACCACGCTCGGGTACTTCCAGGTGATCGCCGAGCCGGTCTCGATCTGCGTCCAGGCCACGCGCGAGCGCTTGCCCAGCGCCAGCGCCCGCTTGGTGACGAAGTTGTAGATGCCGCCGCGTCCTTCCTCGTCGCCCGGGTACCAGTTCTGCACCGTCGAGTACTTGATGAAGGCGTCGTCGTGCGCGACCAGCTCGACCACCGCGGCGTGGAGCTGGTTCTCGTCGCGCTGCGGGGCGGTGCAGCCCTCCAGATAGCTGACCTGCGCGCCCTCTTCCGCGATGATCATCGTGCGCTCGAACTGCCCGGTGTTGCGCGCGTTGATGCGGAAGTAGGACGAGAGCTCCATCGGGCAGCGCACGCCCTTGGGCACATAGACGAAGGAGCCGTCGGAGAACACCGCCGAATTCAGCGCCGCGTAGTAGTTGTCGCCCACCGGCACGACGCTGCCGAGGTAGCGCTCGACGAGCTCCGGGTGCTCGCGCACGGCGTCGGAGATCGAGCAGAAGATGACGCCGACGTCGGCGAGCTGCTTGCGAAAGGTGGTGCCGACGGAGACCGAGTCGAACACCGCGTCCACCGCCACGCCGGCCAGGGCCGCGCGCTCGTGCAGTGGCACGCCCAGCTTCTCGTAGGTCTCCAGCAGCTTGGGATCGACCTCGTCCAGGCTCTTGGGCTTGTCGGCCATCGACTTCGGGGCCGAGTAGTAGGACAGCGACTGCAGGTCGATCAGGTTGATCGTCAGGCGCGCCCACTCCGGCGGCTGCATCTGCTGCCAGCGCTCGAAGGCCGAAAGGCGCCAGCGCAGCAGGAACTCGGGTTCCTTCTTGCGCCTGGAGATGGCGCGGATGGTGCCCTCGTCAAGCCCCGGCGGCAGCGAGTCGGACTCGATGTCGGTGACGAATCCGTGCTGGTACGGGCGCTCGAGGGTCTGCTGCAGGGCGTCGGTGGACATCGGTCGTCAGGCGCAGAGAGAAGGTGCCCCGATAATACATGCACTCAGGAGGCATCTTTGCCGAAACAACGC
>CAUJJO010000266.1 GCA_963205125.1 Pseudomonadota bacterium
AGGCCGTGCGCGACGCCGTCGCCGGCAAGGAGTTCAAGGGCACCGTGCAGGGCGACGTGAAGTTCGACCCCGCCGGCCTTGCGCTCATCACCAGCACCGCCAACCAGTGGTGGGAAGGCAAGCACCGCCTCGTCTACCCGCATCAGGCCGGCGGCTGGACGCTCAAGCTCGCCCCGCCCTGGGACCAGCGCAAGTAGGCCGGCAGGCGTACGGACGCACAGACGCACAGGCGCACAGGCGTCTTCGTGCAGGGGCGGCGGGCTGCAGGGCCTGGCCGCCCCTTGCCGTTCATGTCAGCGTCTCCCGCGGGATCCCAAGGACCCGCCGCCCGGGCCGGCGCGGGTCAGGCGACCGTCTTCGACACCAGGGGGAACGCCTGCGGGTTGCGCAGCGAGTCGACTGAGAGATCGACGTCGAGTTCGGGCCAGTACAGGTGGTTCTCGGTCGGCCGTTGCACCGCCGTGAGTTGGGCGACCGTGGCCTGCTTGAACCAAGGGAACTGCTCGAAGGGGACGGCAAGCTCCTCGTCCCCGAGCAGGAGCCAGAAGCCGTGCGCAGAGATGTGGGTGACTTCAGCCCCCGAAGTGGCGATGCCAGGCATCCTCGATCTCCGTCCGATGCGCAATGACCACGGCCTGCGCTTGCCGCACCTGCGTTGCCGACAACCCGATGTTTACGGCCAAGTGTACCGGCGGCCCGAGCCAGAACTTGGCCTCGCCGTCGGCATGCGCGACGTGCACGTGAATACGCGGCTCCTCCCGCGAGAAGAAGAACAGTCGGAACGGGCCGTCGCGGCAGATGGTGGGCGCCACCAGGCGATTCTCGCGCGCAGCAGGCGCGCCCAGCCCATTCAGCCCGCGTGCCCCTCGGCCGCCAGCGGCTCGGGCCGGGCGCGCAGCGCCCAGGCCACGCCGACGACGAGCAGCGCGATGCCGGTGAGCGTCAGCGCGCTCGGCAGGCCGCCGCGCAGCATGAAGGCGTAGGCCAGCGCCGACAGGGTCTCGAAGACGATCAACTGCCCGACCAGCGTCGTCGGCAGGCGCTGGCTGGCCTCGTTCCAGCACATCGTGCCAAGCCACGAGGCGAACAGCCCGATCGCCACCATCAGGCCGATGAAGTAGGCCGGCCGCGCGCCGAAGGGCAGGGCGAACGCCGCTTCGCCGGCCGCGGGCGTGCGCCACGCCGCCCAGGCCAGCCACAGCAGGTAGCCGGCCAGCGCCATCGGCAGCGTGGCCAGGCCCTGCGCGGTGGCCCAGGCGCGCGGGCTGCGGTCGGGGTGCGCGCGTAGCCAGTCGGCGTTGCGGATGGGGTACCAGGTCCAGCAGGCCAGCGCCACCAGCGCCATCAGCGCACCGCTGGCGTAGCGCGCCGCGTCGGCGCCAGGGTCCATGCGCAGGCGCTGCCACTCGACGTGGTTGACGCAGGCGATGCCCGCGGCGATCAGCAGCAGCGAGGGCAGCAGCCGCGACCAGGGCAGCCGGCCGTCTCGCCGCGCGTCGCGGCGGTTGGAGACGATGGCGATGACCACCGGCAGCGTGCCGATGATCATCGTCGGCAGCGGCCCGCCCGCGCTCTGGATCGCGCTGGCGAGGAACAGGTAGTAGACGATGTTGCCGATGAGCCCCAGGCGCGCCGCCTCGCGCCAGTCGGCGCGGCGGAACTCGCGCAGCCGCGCGCGATCGACCCAGGCCAGCGGCAGCGCGATCAGCCCGAAGGCCACGTAGCGCCCGAAGGACTGCAGCGCCGCCGGGTAGTCCGGCAGCAGCAGCGGCCCGACGAACACCAGCCCCCACATCAGGCCGGCGGCCAGCGCGAACAAGGTGCCGCTCGTGAGGGCGTTGCGGTGCATCATGGGCCGCCAGTGTGCCCGGCTTGGGCGCACGCCGCCCGCGGCCGGCGCCGAAGCGAGGCTCTCAGTGCCTGTGCACCGCCACGGCGGCTTCCTGCGCGGCCTGCATCGTCAGCGCCTGCTGGCGGAATTCGCGCGGCGAGACGCCGTACTGGCTCTTGAAGAGGCGGCAGAAGTGCGGGCTGCTGTTGAAGCCCCAGGCGAAGGCAATCTCGGAGATCGAGCGGCTGGCCGCGGCGGGTGAGGCCAGCGCGGCGCGGCAGCGTTCGAGGCGCGAGAGCCAGATGTAGCGGTCCAGCGAGCAGTCCTCGTCCTCGAAGATGCGGTGCAGGTAGCGCTTGGAGCAGCGCAGGTCGGCGGCGATGCGCTCGATCGTCAGGTCCGACTCACCCAGGTGCGCCTGCACGTGCTGCTTGACGCGCAGCTTGAGCACCGCCGGCAGCGCACTCGTGCTCTCGCGCGCCTGCTGGTCGGCGGCAAGCGTCGAGGCCAGCAGGCCGATCGCCGTGTCGCTCACCGGCTGGCCGACGGCGTCGGGCAGGGTGGGCAGCTGTTCGGCCAGCGAGCGCAGGAAGGAGCCGAACACCGCCGAGAGGCCTTGCAGGGCGCTGGTGTGCGCCTCGCTGGTGTGCAGGTTGGGCACCTTGAAGCCCTTGAACTCGCGCCGCGGAAGCTGCACGACCAGCAGTTCCGCGCGCTCGAAGTTGGTGATGGCGTAGGGCGCCTGCGGGTCGTAGAGGCTCCAGTCGCCGGGGCGCAGCTCGAAGCCGCGGTCGTGCTGGCGGATCTCGGCGCGGCCGGCCAGTTGCAGCACCAGCTTGTAGAAGCCGTCGCTGGGCAGCTCGCGCACGGCAGAGTCGCGCCAGACGCGGTGCGCCGGCGCATCGATGCGGTACATGCGCAGCGGGCCGACCTCGTAGACCGCGAACTCGGCATCGAAGGGGCCGTCGTCCAGGCACTGCACGCGCAGGTCGCCGAAGTAGTCGTGGTTGACGACGCCCCACGCCTGCGCCCGGTGTGCGGCTTCTTCGTGCCGTGTATCGAAATGAAAGCGCTTCATTGCGGCAGTCTATGGCTTGCCGCGATGGCGTTCATCGGGGGTTTCGCTCACATGCGAGCGATAGGCGCGTTCCCCCGGATGCTCGGGTCGGTCCTCTTTGTCGCGCTACGCTCAGACCTGACGCTTCCCGGCAGGCAGCATGCTTCCGGCTGCACTGCCGCCCAGGACCGCCAGCAGCGGCTCATGGCCGCGCCGCCGCCGCGTCGGCGTTCACTCCATCGCCGCCTGCGCGGCGCGCACGAGAAAGCCCGACCGCGATTCGCCGTGGCGGCGGGCGTAGTCGTCGATGCGCGCGAGGATGCGGGCCGGCACGGTGATGTTGATCTTCTCGGCAGGGCCGAAGAAGCGCTCCACCGGAACGTCCACCATCGCCCAGATCCAGCCCGCAAGCTCGGGGTCGGCCTGGTGCTCGCCCAGCGGCGCAGCACGCGGAAGGTCTTCGCCGTCCTCGGCGAGCACCTCGCAATGCGCCTCGATCGCTTCGCGCGCGTTGTCGAAGGCCTCCTCGAGCGTGTCACCTGCCGAGAAGCAGCCCGGGAGGTCGGGCACGACGACGCCGAAGGCGCTGTGCTCGCTTCCCGGTTCGATCGCGATCAGGAACTTCATGGCCCGCACTCTAGCCGTTCGGCCGAGAGGGCGCCGCTCAGCGCTTCCCTTGCCGCAGCATCGCCGCCGGCAGCACGGCCGCCGTCGGGCCGCGGCCACGGGAGGGGGTGAAGGGGATGCGCAGGCCGCGAGTAAAGGCGGCGCGGGTGACGAGGATGATCTTCAGGCCAAAGCCGCCGATCGCCGAGAGGCCGCCGCCGAGAGCCGCCAGCAGCGGCGACAGCGTGCCGGCAGCGCCGAAGACCGCAGCCAGCAGCAGCAGCGCGGCGATGAGGCGCGTGCCCTGCAGCACGCGCGTGGCGGGATGGCCGAACCAGGCGAGCGTGCCTTCGGGGGCGCCGGCCTGCACGAGGCCGCTCTTGTAGTGCGTGCGGGCGAGTTCGCGCGCGATCGCGGCCACGAGCGCCAGGGCGACCATGGTGCGCGAGCCGGCGGCGCCCAGCAGCAGGAGCAGGCCGCTGCCCTCGGCCAGCGCCGTGGCGATGACGAGCGGCACCGCGCGCGGGTGCGACCAGGCGGGGATGGCCTTGGACGCCTTCAGGATCCGCGCCTGGCAGTAGAGGAAGCCGGCGGCCAGCAGCGCCGCCAGCAGCAGCAGCGGGCGGCTCTGGAACCAGGCCGCGGCGGCGGCCGCGGCCAGCAGCGGCGCGGCGATGAAGCCTTCGCGCGTCATCCACGAGGTCTGCGGGTGGAAGAAGACGTTGAAGGCACGCCAGGGCTTGCCGATCTCCAGCCAGACGAGCGAGAGGCCCATCATCACGAAGCCCATGCCGACGAGCACCGGCCAGAGCGGCACGCCCGGGGCCGCCGCGGGCAGCAGCGTCCACAGCGCGGCGGCGATGAGCAGGCCGGTGCCGCTGCCGCCGCCGATGAAGTTGCCGGCGGCGCGCAGGTCCCAGTGGCGCTGACGGCGCGCGGTTTCGTTCTGCCTCATCAGAGCGTCCCCTTGTCCCAGAGGTAGTGAAAGCCCGGGCCCGTGCCCAGGTCCTCGTGCATGCGGAAGGACTGGTTCTCGGCGAGCAGGCGCGAGACATTGCTTTGCGGGTCGTCAACGTCGCCGAAGTGCAGCGCGCCGGAGATGCAGCTCTGCACGCACATCGGCGTGGCCGCCGGGTCGATGCCGGGGACGAGGCCCTTGGCGACGCCGGCGTCGACGCGGTCGACGCAGAAGTCGCACTTGATGGCCACGCCGATGCGCTCGGGGTCGACGCGGTAGCGTTCGTTGGCCATCGCCTCGTCGCCGTAGGCGAAGGCCTGCGCATCGACCATCGAGCGCGCGTCGTAGGGGCAGGCCATGATGCAGGCCGAGCAGCCGATGCACAGCGACTCGTCGATGGTCACGATGCCGTCCGGGCGCTTGCGCGTGGCGGTCGAGGGGCAGACCTCGAGGCAGGGCGGCTCGTCGCAGTGCTGGCAGCCGGTGGGCAGGAAGACGCGCTGCACCTCGGGGTACTCGCCGACTTCGAGGTCGAGCACGCGGCGGAACTGCACGCCCGGGGGCGTGGCGCGCGCCTCCTTGCAGGCCGCGGTGCAGGTCTGGCAGCCGACGCAGCGGCGCAGGTCGGCGACCATCGCATAGCGGGTCATTCGGATGCTCCTTCGGCAAGGCCCGGCGCCTGCAGGCGCTGGGGGTGGCTGTAGACGACGTGGCGCTGGCCACGGGCAAAGGCGACCAGCGTGAGGCCCAGCGCCTGCGCGCTGCGGATCGCCAGCGCGGTAGGCGCAGATACCGCGGCGAGCGCGCCGGCGCCCGCGGCCGCGGCCTTCTGCACCATCTCGTAGCTGGCGCGGCTGGTGACGAGCAGCGCACCCCGCGCGGGATCGAGCCCCGCGTGGCGCAGCGCGCCGATGGTCTTGTCGAGCGCGTTGTGGCGGCCGACGTCCTCGCGCAGCGCGTGCAGGTGGCCGAGCTCGTCCATCCAGGCCGCGGCGTGCGTGGCGCCGGTGAGCTCGCGCAGCGGCTGCGTGCGCGCCATCGCCTGCATCGCCCGCGCGAGACGCGCGGCCTCGATCGGCTGCGTGGCGGTCACGGCGGCCGGGACGTGGTCGAAGTGGCTGAGGCTCTCGACGCCGCACAGGCCGCAGCCGCTGCGGCCGGCCAGCGTGCGCCGGCGCTCGCGCAGCGCGCTCTCGCGGCGCGCGGTGATCCGCATCGCCACGCACAGGCCGTTGTCGTGCGTGCGCAGCTCGGCCTCGAGGATGTCGGCCGGCGTCTGCACGATGCCTTCGGTGAGGCTGAAGCCGAGCGCGAAGTCGAGCAGCGCCGTCGGCGTGGCCATCATCACGGCGTAGGAGATGCCGTTGTATTCGAGGCTCACCGGCTGCTCCTCGCAGACCCAGTCGACGCCCTCGCTGCTGTGCCCGTCCTGCCAGCGCCGCACGGCGACCGAGGCCACCGGGGCGAGGGCTTCGTCCTCACCCGGGCTGGGGCAGGGGCGGGGCGGCGCGGCGCGCATGCAGGTGGCCGCGGCCGTCATGCCGTGGCCTCGTTGCGCTGCCCGGACTGATGCGCCTGCGGCGCCTCGATGCGGCGCACGCGCACGCGCACGATGTCGGCGCCCGAGCCGGTGGCGTCGGTGAGCTTGAGCGTCGTGCTCGACGCCATCGGCGTCACCTTGTTCAGCGAGGGGTAGCCCAGATCCTTCGCGAACGGCGTCTTCCAGTATTCGAACTGCCCCGGGATGACGAGGGTGTCGGGGCGGCAGCCCTGCACGACCTCGGCGCGGCCCTGCGTGCTGCCGTGCGGCGAGGAGACCTCGATCCAGTCGTCGTGCGCGATGCCGTGCTTCTTCGCCGTGGCGGCGTTGATGATGATGTGGCCGTGGCCGCGCACGTTGCGCGCGACCTCGTCCATGAGCGGGATGCTGGCGTTGTTGCC
>CAUJJO010000267.1 GCA_963205125.1 Pseudomonadota bacterium
GGGTGGGGGGGGTGGGGGGGGGGGGGGGGGGGGGGGGGGGGGGGGGGGGGGGGGGGGGGTGGGGGGGTGGGGTGGGGGGGGGGGCTGGGGCGTCGGTTCGGTCTCGGCACGAACCGGCGCGGGCGTCGGCCGCGCGGGCGACGAGCGCCATGACGCGTCGACGAACAGCAGCCAGGCCGCGAGGGCGAGCAGGCCGACGGCAGCCCCCGCAAGCAGCGGCCAGAGGCTTGGGCGCTGCGCCGCCGCGGGCGTGGCCTGCCGCATCTGGCCGCGTGAAGGTGGGGGTGGCGCTTCGGAGGCGCGCCGGGTTTGCGGGCGTGCGGCGCCCACCGCTGGAGCTGCCGTTGCAGCTGTCGCGGCCGCCGCAGCATGCGTCGCGGCGGCGCCCGGCGCTGGCGTCACCGCGACCGCGGCGGGGGACGGCGGCGTTTGCGCCTCGATCGCCCCGACCGCCTCGAGCGCCGCGGCGAAGGCAGCGGCCGTCGGGTAGCGATCTTCGGGGTGCTTGGCCAGCGCGCGCGCGATCACGTGGTCGAGGGCGGCCGGCAACTGCGGCGCCACGCGGGAGGGCGGCGGCGGGTCTTCCTGCACGATCTTGCGCTGCACCTCGAAGGGCCCGGTGCCGACGAAGGGCCGCTTTCCGGTCAGGCCCTGGTAGAGGATGACGCCGGCAGCAAAGATGTCGGCCCGCGATCCCACCGCCAGGCCCAGCACCTGCTCGGGCGCCATGTAGCTGGGCGTGCCGACCAGGGTCCCGGGCATCGTGCGGTCCTGCGTCGTGTTGGCGACCCGGGCAACGCCGAAGTCGGCGAGCTTGACGTGGCCGGCGTGGTCCAGCATCACGTTGGCCGGCTTCACGTCGCGATGCACGATGCCCTGCTCGTGCGCGTAGTCGAGGGCGGCCAGCAGCTCGCGCATGATGCGCAGGATCTCGGGCAGCGGCAGCGCCTGCCCGGCCTCGAACATCGAGGCCAGCTCGCGCCCGCGCACGAACTCCATCACGATGTAGGAGATGTCCTCGTGCTCGCCGAAATCGTGCACGGTGACGATGTTCGGGTGCGCCAGCCGCGCCGCCGCCTGCGCCTCGCGCTCGAAGCGCGAGGCGTACTCCCCGGCATTGCTCTCGTCGGCGAGGTGGCTGAGCAGCACCGTCTTCAGCGCCACCGTGCGGGCCAGCCGCGTATCCACGGCCTCGTAGACGACCCCCATGGCGCCCTGCCCCAGGATCTTGACCAGCCGGTAGCGGCCCAGAAAGCTCTGAGTGGCGTTGTTCATCGGCGGCGCGCGTGGACCGCCGATGGGGCGACGGCGGACAGGCAGAAGCGGCCGCAGTATAGGCAGGCCAAAGATGCCCCGCGTGGCGCTTCGATGAGCTTGTCGCACAATTCGTCGCCATGAAGATCCTTCTTTCCCCCATTCGTCGGAGGGCCGCGGCGCTGCGTGAGCGCGCCCTGGCCCTGGTCCTTGGTTCGACGCTGGCCCTGGCGGCGGCCCAGGCGCAGGCCGAGAACACCCTCGTGCGCCTGCACACGACGCAGGGTCCGATCGACATGCAGTTGCTCGATGCCGATGCGCCGAAAACCGTGGCCAACTTTCTCGCCTACGTGAACGGCGGCGACTACCAGGACGTCTTCTTCCACCGCTCGGCGAGCAACTTCGTGGTCCAGGCGGGCGGTTTTCGCTGGGTCGCCGCCAGCGCGAGTTGCTGCCAGGCAGTGACCTCGCGCGGCAAGGTCCAGAATGAGTTCTCCGCCACGCGCTCGAACCTGCGCGGCACGGTGGCGATGGCCAAGGTCGGCAGCGATCCCGACAGCGCCACCAGCCAGTGGTTCGTGAACCTCGGCAACAACGCGGCCAACCTCGACCAGCAGAACGGCGGTTTCACCGTGTTCGCGCGCGTCACCATCCCAAGCATGGCGACCGTGGACCGCATTGCCGCGCTGCCGATCGTCAACGCCGGAGCGCCCTACAACGAACTGCCGGTTTCAGGCTGGGTGCCCAAGACGCCGATCCTGCGCAGCAATCTCGCGCTGATCGAGCGTGCCGAAGTGCTCCCGCCGCGCTGGCAGCAGAACGACGCACAGCGCGTCTTCGACTATCTGGAGGCGGCGTACCCGCAGTATGCCTACCCGTCACCCGGAGCTTCGGGCGCGGTCGATGGCTACATCTACCGCTACTACAGCGGCAGCAAGGCCTATGTGGGCGTGAAGGGCGACCAGGTCTTCTACCTGGTGCCGGAACTCGGCCCGAGCATCCAGCCGATGGGCAGCTTGACGGAGTGGCTTTCGACGGCTCACAAGTCCGGCTACTGATTCAGCTGGCCCGGTGCGTCGCCCGCGGCAGCGCATGCCCCGCACCATGGCACGATCCCGCGTAGTAAATGAACAGGCCAGACTCTCATGAGAGAAAACCGACTTCGCACCCTCTGGGCCGAGGGCAAGCCTGCGCTCAACGGCTGGCTGGCCCTGCCGGACAGCTTCAGCGCCGAGCTGATGGCGCATCAGGGCTTCGATGCGCTGACGATCGACCTGCAGCATGGCCTCGTCGACGTGCAGCGCATGATCGGCATGCTGCAGGCGATCAGCAGCACGCCCACGGTGCCGGTGGTGCGCGTGCCATGGCTCGAGCCCGGCGTGCTGATGAAGGCGCTGGACGCCGGGGCCTACGGCGTCATCTGCCCGATGATCAGCACGCGCGAGGAGGCCCAGCGGCTGGTCGCCTTCACGCGCTACGCGCCCGAGGGCACGCGCAGCTTCGGGCCGGTGCGCGCAAGCCTCTACGCCGGTGCCGACTACGCCGCGCAGGCCAATCGCACGGTGGTGGCGTTCGCGATGATCGAGACGGCGCAGGCGCTGGACAAGCTGGACGCCATCCTCTCGGTCGAAGGGCTGGAGGCGATCTACGTCGGGCCCTCGGACCTCTCGCTGGCGCTGGGCTGCAAGCCGGTGTTCGACGAAGTCGAGCCGAAGGTGGCGCAGGCGCTGCAGCACATCGCCGAGCGCGCCCGCGCCCATGGCGTGGTGGCGGGCGTGCACTGCGGCCGCGCCGACGTGGCGCGCGCGCGCGTGGCACTCGGCTACCGCTTCGTCACCGTCGGCTCGGACACCCGGATGCTGAGCAACGGCGCGCAGGAGCTGCTGGCGGCGATGCGGCAAGGCTGAGTCCCGACCCGAGTCCCGACCGCGTGGCCCCGCATAATGGGCCTCGTCCAACGACTTCGCAGGGTGGGTGAATGGAGTCCGGCGCGATCGCGGTCGTCCTGGCCTTGACGCTGGCGTGCACCGGCGCGATGTTCCTGGTCATCGCCAAGCAGATGTACGGGCGTGGCGGCATGGCCACCTTCGCCCTCGGGCTGTCGCTGTTCGGCCTCGTGTTCGCGGTGCCGGCGCAGGTCGATGCGGATGCCGGGCTCGTCTTCGGCACGCTGCTCGACGCGGTGGCCGTCGCGGCGGTGCTGCTGCTGCGGCGGGGGCTGCAGCGCTTCATGCGCCGCAGCGAGTTGTCGTGGCGGGCGCTCGGCGTGATGGTGTTCGCCTTTGCGGCGATCTCGATGGCCGCGCGGCTTGCGTTCGGCGGCCCCGCGCGCGGCGTCGTGCTGCAGATCGCGCTGGTGCTGCTGTTCGGCTGGCTGGCGGCGACGGCCGCGCGCGAGGCCCGGCGCGACACGCCGCTGCTGCAGGCGCCGCTGCTGCTGCTGGCCGGGGTGCTGGCGGTGCTGGCGCTGCTGAGCCTGGGCAACACGCTGCACAAGGTGCTGGCCGATGCGACCCACCCCGGCGCCGTCAGCGACCCCTTCTACGACGCCGTGCTGATGCTGGCGGCGCTGCTGCTCGGGCCTACGCTGCTGTGGATGCACTCGCTGCAGCTGACGCGCCAGCTCGCCGAGCTCGCCACCCGCGACCCGCTGACGCGCCTGCTCAACGAGGCCGGCCTGGACGAGGCGCTGCGCCGGCACTTCGCGCGCCGCCAGCACGAGCCGATGAGCCTGATGCACATCGACGTCGACCACTTCGAGCGCGTCAACCGCCAGTACGGCGAGGCTGCCGGCGACGACGTGCTGCGCCTCATCGGCGTGGCGCTCGAGGCGACGCTGCGCGCCGACGACTTCGTCGCGCGCGTCGGCGGCGAGGAGTTCGTGGTTGCCTGCGTGGGCGGCGACATCGGCAAGGCGGCGATCCTCGGCGAACGGCTGCGCGCGGCGGTCGCGGCACTGCAGACCGGCCTGGGCGAGGGCAGCGCGCACCTGCGCTGCGCCGTCACCGTGGGCTTGTCGCGGCCGTTCTCCGATCTCGAGCGCTGGCGCGCCGCCTGGGGCGAGGCGGCGGTCTCGCTGCAGGCCGGCAAGGACGCGGGCGGCAACTGCGTCGTGTACCCGACGAACTGATCGTCCGGCGTCTCCCACGAACGTGGGAAGGGCTTGCCCGAGGTCGCAGGCGGCTTCGCCGCGGCGTTGATCTGGCGCAATGGGGGGCGCGGCACGCTGTCCGACAGTGCGCCCACGCTCGATTTCGAGACCGATCTCCTTCAAGCCGCATGGCTTGGCGAACGTGCTTGGGTCCCGAGATCAGGGCCGGCCGCACGACAACAGGGGGAGAGGGGCCGCACGCATGGGAACAATGCAATTCGCCGAAAGCCGCCAGGACGGCGCCGCGATCCTCGCGGAGCGTGCCTTGCATCCGCTGGACGCGCCGCCGGGCGCGCGGCGGGCGCTGCGCGGTGCGGAGGCTTCGCTGCCCGACGCGCGGGCCTGGAACGAACTGCTCGGCGCTCCGGCGCTCGGTGCGCAGGAGCTGTCGGCGCTCAACGCGATCGCGCGGCCGCGCTTCGTGCCGCAGGGCGGTGTGGTGTTCGCGTTGCATGAGGCGGCGCGCGCGCTGGTCTTCGTTCGCGAGGGCGATGCGGCGCTGGGCTGCGCGACGCAGGACGGCACGTTTCGCATCGAGCGGCCGGTGCACGGCCCGGGCTGGCTCGACCAGAGCTCGGCCTGGATCGACGCCGCCCATCCGGTCGAAGCGCGCGCGATGAGCCCGCTGGCGGTCGTCGAGCTGCCGCGCGAGGACGTGCAGGCGCTGATGCTCACACAGCCGCTGCTGGCGCGACGCCTGGTCACCGGTCTCGCGCGCGAAGTCCATGCGCTGGCGCTGTGCACGCACGGCCTCATGCACAAGGATGCGCCGGCACGCTTTGCGCAGTGGCTGGTCGCCCGCTTCCAGCCCTCCGCCGAGAGCAGCTGCTGCGGCATCGTGAAGATGGGCGAGCGCAAGCGCGACATCGCCTCGCAGCTGGCGATCACGCCCGAGACGCTGTCGCGCCTCATGCGCAGCTTCTCCCGGCAGGGCCTGCTGTCCGTGACCGGCTACACCGTGCACGTGGCCGACGTCCAAGGCCTGCGCCGCATCGCCGAAGGCGGCTGAGGCGCCGACCGCGATCGCGATCGCGGCCCCCGCCGCCCTGGGGGTTTCCCGAGGGCGGCCGAAGCAGGGTCGGCGCCCGATACGATCGGGCCCGTGATGAAGCCGATCCACGGCGGCGCGTTGGGCGCGCCGCCCCGAATGCAGGTCGACCGCCCGCGGCGGGGGCGGGAATGCGGCTGCCGGCGCAACGACTGCCCGCCGGCATGAGCGTCCCCGGCCGCTCCCAGGCGCTCGTTCCGAAGCGCGCCGCGCGAAGGGTCGTCCAGTGACCTCACCGCGCCTCGAACTCAGCGGCATCCGCAAGCAATACCCCGCGGTGCTCGCCAACGACGACGTGCACCTGCGCGTGATGCCCGGCCGGATCCACGCCGTGCTCGGCGAGAACGGCGCGGGCAAGAGCACGCTGATGAAGATCATCTACGGCGCGGTGCAGCCCGATGCGGGCAGCATGCGCTGGAACGGGCAGCCGGTGCAGGTGAAGAGCCCGGCCGCGGCGCGGGCGCTCGGCATCAGCATGGTCTACCAGCACTTCTCGCTGTTCGAGACGCTGACCGTGGCCGAGAACGTCTGGCTCGGCCTCGACCGTGCGACCAGGCTGGCCCAGGTGACGACGCGCATCGGCGAGGTCGCGCATGCCTACGGCCTGGACGTCGATGCGCGGCGGCCGGTGCACACGCTGTCGGTGGGCGAGAAGCAGCGCGTGGAGATCGTGCGCGCGCTGCTCACCGACCCGCAGCTGCTGATCCTCGACGAGCCGACCTCGGTGCTGACGCCGCAGGCCGTCGAGAAGCTCTTCGTCACGCTGCGCCGGCTGGCCGAGCGCGGCACCAGCATCCTCTACATCAGCCACAAGCTCGACGAGATCCGCGCGCTCTGCCAGCACTGCACGGTGCTGCGCGGCGGCCGCGTCACCGGCGAGGTCGACCCGGCGCGCGAGAGCAACGCCAGCCTCTCGCGCCTGATGATCGGCGCCGAGCCGCCGGCCCTGCGCCCGCGCGCGGACACGCAGGGCGCCGAGGTGCTGGTGGTGAAGGGGCTGAGCCTGCCGCGGCAGGACCCCTTCGGCGTCGACCTCGAGCAGATCGCCTTCGCGCTGCGCGCCGGCGAGATCGTCGGCGTGGCCGGCGTTTCCGGCAACGGCCAGCAGGAGCTGCTGGCGGCGCTCTCGGGCGAGGACCCGCGTGCGCCCGCGGGCAGCATCATGCTGGACGGCCGCGACATCGGCCGCCAGCGGCCGGCACGCCGCCGCCGCGTGGGCCTGCACTTCGTGCCCGAGGAGCGCCTGGGTCGCGGCGCCGTGCCCACGCTCAGCCTGGCGCAGAACACGCTGCTCACGCGCACCGGCAGCGTCGGCCGCGGCGGCTGGGTCGCGCCGGCACGGCTGCGCGAGCTGGCGCAGGCGCTGATCGAGCGCTTCCGGGTGAAGGCCGGCGGGCCGGACGCCGCCGCGCGCAGCCTCTCCGGCGGCAACCTGCAGAAGTTCATCGTCGGCCGCGAGATCGACGCCCGCCCGCGCGTGCTCATCGTCGCGCAGCCGACCTGGGGCGTGGACGTGGGCGCGGCGGCGCTCATCCGCGGCGAGCTGCTCGCGCTGCGCGACGCCGGCTGCGCGCTGCTCGTGGTGAGCGAGGAGCTCGACGAGCTGTTCGAGATCAGCGACCGGCTGCTGGTGATCGCCCGGGGCCGCGTCTCGCCCAGCGTGCCGATCGCCGAGGCCACGGTCGAGCGCATCGGCGAGTGGATGTCGGGGCTGTTCCCCGGCGGCCTGGCGGCGGCGCGATCGGCGCCGACGCAGGAGGAGGCTTCGCATGCTTAGGCTCGAGCCGCGCGCGCAGCCTAGCCGCCTGCTCTCGGCGGCCTCGCCGCTGCTGGCGCTGGCGATCACCGTGGCGGTGGGCGTGCTGCTGTTCGCGCTGCTGGGCAAGGACCCGCTGCGCGCGCTGCGGATGTTCTTCGTCGAGCCGGTGAAGAGCGTCTACGCCCTGTCCGAGCTGTCGGTGAAGGCCACGCCGCTGGTGCTGATCGCGCTCGGCCTTGCGCTGTGCTTTCGCGCCAACGTCTGGAACATCGGCGCCGAGGGGCAGTTCGTGCTCGGGGCGGTGGCCGCGGGCTGGGTGGCGATGCAGGCGGGCCCCGAGCTGGCCTGGCTCGGGCGCGGCATCGTCGCCGTGATCCTCGTGGCCGGCGTGCTCGGCGGCATGCTGTGGGCGGCCATCGTCGCGCTGCTGCGCGAGCGCTTCAACGCCAACGAGATCCTGGTGAGCCTGATGCTGGTCTACGTGGCCATACTCTTCCTCGCCTACCTCGTCTACGGGCCCTGGAAGGATCCCAAGGGCTACAACTTCCCGCAGACCATCGTCTTCGACGCCGTGACGCAACTGCCGCGCCTGGCGCCGCGCCTGCGCGCCAACGTGGGCAGCCTGCTGGCGCTGCTTGCGGTGGCGCTGACCTGGATCTTCATGTTCCGCCTCTACCGCGGCTTTGCGCTGCAGGTCGGCGGGCTGGCGCCGCTGGCGGCGCGCTACGCCGGCTTCTCGGCCGGCGGCGCGCTGTGGACCTCGCTGCTGGCCTCGGGCGGGCTGGCCGGGCTGGCCGGCGCGATCGAGACGATCGGGCCGCTTGGCCAGCTCACGCCGCACGTGCCGGTGGGCTACGGCTTCGCGGCCATCATCGTCGCCTTCGTCGGCCGGCTGCATCCGGTGGGCATCGTCTTCTCGGCGATCCTGATGAGCATGTTCTACATCGGCGGCGAGCTCGCGCAGTCGCGCCTGGGCCTGCCCAAGGCGCTGACCGGCGTGTTCCAGGGCCTGCTGCTGTTCGCGCTGCTGGCCTGCGACACGCTGATCCACTACCGCGTGCGCGTGGGCGCCGACAAGTTCGCGCGCTGAAGCGCTGCTGCCCGCCATGGAATCGCTTGCCCTGCTCATCGCCGCCACGCTCAATGCCGGCACCGTGCTGGCCATCGCCGGTCTCGGGCTCCTGGTCAACGAACGCGCGGGCATCGTCAACCTGGGCGCCGAGGGCATCATGCTGGTGGCGGCGATCGCCGGCTTCGCCGTCGCGGTGCACAGCGGCAGCGACCTGCTGGCGTTTGCCGCAGGGGCCGCCAGCGGCGCGCTGCTGGCCGCGGCCTTCGGCTGGCTGGTGATCTGGCTCAACACCAACCAGTACGCCACGGGGCTTGCGCTCTCGCTCTTCGGCGTCGGCTTCTCGGCCTTTGCCGGGCTTGCCTACACGCAGGCCACGCTCGGCCAGCGCGCGAGCTTCCAGCTGCCGTGGCTGGCCGACCTGCCCTTCGTCGGCGTGGCCTTCTTCCGCCACCACCCGATGGTGTACTTCGCGATGGCGCTGGCCGCGGCCATCGCCTGGTTCCTCTACCGCACGCGCGGCGGGCTGGTGCTGCGCGCGGTGGGCGAATCGCCGGAGTCGGCGCACGCGCTGGGCTACCCGGTGCGGCGCATCCGGCTGGCCGCGGTGGGCGTCGGCGGCGCGCTGTGCGGGCTGGCCGGGGCCTATCTCTCGGTCGTCTACTCGCCGCTGTGGATGGAAGGCATGGTCGCCGGCAAGGGCTGGATCGCGCTGGCGCTCACCACCTTCTCGACCTGGCGCCCGGCGCGCGTGCTGCTGGGCGCCTACCTCTTCGGCGGCGTGACCATGCTGCAGTTCCAGCTGCAGGGCGAGGGCGTGGACGTCTCGAGCCACCTGCTGAGCATGCTGCCCTATCTGGCCACCATCGTCGTGCTGGTGCTGATCAGCCGCAACGCCGCCTTCATCAAGGCCAACATGCCGGCGTCGATCGGAAAGCCCTTCCACCCGGGGGCGTGATCGCCCGCGCCTCGACGCGTGTGCGGAGGCGCGGATAATCCGCGCGCCATCCCCCATTCATCCAGGAGCGAGAACCCACCATGACCGATCTGGCCAAACGCGCGTTGCTCAAGATCAGTGCCCTCACCGCCCTTGGCGCCAGCGTCGCGCTGGTCGGCTGCGGCAAGAAGGAAGAGCCGGCACCGCAGGCGGCTGCGCCCGCGGCCGAGACGGCCTCCGCACCGGCGCCCAAGCCCGAGCCGCTGAAGATCGCCTTCGCCTACATCGGCCCGGTCGGCGACGGCGGCTGGACGTTTGCGCACGACAACGCGCGCAAGGCGCTGGAGAAGGAATTCGGCGACAAGATCGTCACCAGCTACGTCGAGAACGTGCCCGAGGCGGCGGACGCCGAGCGCGTCTTCCGCGACATGGTGGCGCAGGGCAACAAGCTGATCTTCGGCACCACCTTCGGCTACATGGAGCCCATGCTCAAGGTCGCCAAGGACCACCCCGAGGTGAAGTTCGAGCATGCCACGGGCTACAAGCAGTCCGAGAACATGCGCACCTACGACAGCCGCACCTACGAGGGCGCCTACATGGCCGGCGTCATCGCTGGCGGCATGACGAAGACGAACACGCTGGGCGTGGTCGGCTCGGTGCCGATCCCCGAAGTGCTGCGCAACCTCAACAGCTTCACGCTGGGCGCGCTGAGCGTGAACCCGAAGATCAAGACCAAGGTCGTCTGGGTCAACGCCTGGTTCGACACCGCCAAGGAGACCGAGGCCGCGCAGAGCCTGATCAACCAGGGCGCCGACGTGCTGTTCCAGAACACCGACTCGTCGGCGGTGCTGCAGACCGCGGGCAAGAACAAGAAGATGGCCTTCGGCTGGGACAGCGACATGACCGCCTATGCGCCCGAGGCGCACCTGGCCAGCGCCGTGATCAACTGGGTGCCCTACTACACCCAGGCCGTGCAGCAGGCGCTGGACGGCAGCTGGAAGGGCGGCGGTCACGTCTGGCTGGGCGTCAAGGACGGCGCGATCGACCTCGTCTCGATCAGCGACAAGGTCCCCGCCGAGCTGAAGGAGAAGGCCGAGAAGGCCAAGGCCGGCCTGAAGGACGGCAGCTTCGTGATCTGGAAGGGCCCCATCCTCAACCAGGCCGGCAAGGAAGTGCTGAAGAAGGACGAGGTCGCCAGCGACGACTTCCTGCGCGGCATCGACTTCTACGTCAAGGGCGTCGAGGGCAAGATCCCGAGCGCCAAGTAAGACCGTGACCGCGGCTCGAGGACAGCCCCGATGGCCTTGCACACCTGGCTGCTGTACCTGGTGGCGGCGATCGGGCTGTCGCTGACGCCGGGGCCCAACAGCCTGCTCGTGCTCACGCACGGTGCGCTGCACGGCCACCGGCGCACGCTCTACACCGTGGCCGGCGGGGCGCTGGGCTTCACGCTGGTGATCGCCATGTCGATGGTCGGCATCGGCGCGCTGCTCGAGGCCTCGGCACACGCGCTCATCGTGCTCAAGCTCGTCGGCGGCGCCTACCTCGTGTGGCTGGGCGTCCAGCTGTGGCGCTCGCCGCCGGTGATGTTCGACCACGCGGCGGCAGCAGGCGACGCGCGGCCGCCGACGCTGTTCCGGCAGGGGCTGCTGACGGCGGCTTCCAACCCCAAGGCGCTGCTCTTCTACGGCGCCTTCCTGCCGCAGTTCATCGATGCGGGCCGTCCGCTGCTGCCGCAGTTCGCGATCATGGCCGCGACCTTCGTCATCGTGGAATGGTTCGTCGAGTGGGGCCTGGCGCTGCTCGCGCACCGCGTGCGGCCCTGGCTGCAGCGCGTCGGGCGCGGCTTCAACCGCGCCTGCGGCGGGCTCTTCATCGGCATGGGCTGCGCCCTGCCGCTGACGCGCTGACTTGCCGACGCGCCGACGCGCTGACGCCGCCCCGCCAAGCCAAGGAGCGCAGCACGCATGCGACATTCCCTGATCATGCTGCCCGTCCTGCTCGCCGCCTTGGCGGCGCAGGCACGCGGCGAGACCATCGGCGAGGTCGACACCGTCTTCAAGCTGATCGGCCCCGACCACAAGATCGTCGTCGAGGCCTACGACGACCCGCGCGTGGCGGGCGTGAGCTGCTACGTCTCGCGTGCGCGCACCGGCGGCATCAAGGGGGCGCTGGGCGTGGCCGAGGATCGCGCCGAGGCCTCGATCGCCTGCCGCCAGGTCGGCGCCATCGCCTTTGCGCGGCCGCTGCCGCAGCAGGAGGAAGTCTTCAGCGAGCGCATGTCGCTGCTGTTCAAGAAGATGCGCATCGTGCGCATGGTCGACGCCGCGCGCAACGCGCTCGTCTACCTGACGTACTCGGAGCGCGTCATCGAGGGCTATCCGCAGAACAGCGTCAGCGTCGTGCCGGTGGACCGCGGCACGCCCATCCCCTTGCGCTAGCGGGCGGCAGCATGACCTCGCCGCCCACCCATCCGCTGGACGCCGCGCTTGCGCTGCAGGCGCTGGGCGAGGGTCGCTTCGCCGGCCGGACCCTGCCCGAGTGGGGCAACATGGTGGGGCCCTTCGGCGGCATCACCGCTGCCCACCTGCTGCAGGCCGCGCTGCAGCACCCCGAGCGCCGCGGCGAACCGCTGGCGCTCACCGTCAACTTCGCCGGCGCGGTCGGCGATGGTGGCTTCGAGATCGAGGCGCGCATCATGCGCACCACGCGCACGACGCAGCACTGGAGCCTGGTGCAGCGCCAGGGCGACGTCGTCTGCAGCACCGGCAGCGCGGTGTTCGCGCTGCGCCGGCCGACCTGGTCGGCCGCGGAACTCACGATGCCCGTCGTCCCTGCGGCCGGGCAGGTGGCGCCGGCGCGCGGCGAACCCCCGGTGCAGTGGCCCAGGCGATACGAGTTCCGCTTCGTCGAGGGCGGCTGGCCGGACTTTCGCCATGCGCGCGAGGAGGCCGATTCGCGCACCCTGCTGTGGGTGCGCGACGAGCCGCCGCGCCCGCTCGACGCCGCGGCGCTGGCGGCGATCGCCGACGTCTTCTACCCGCGCGTCTTCCGCCGCCGCGGACGCTTCACGCCCTCGGGCACGATCACGCTCACGACCTACTTCCATGCCGACGCGGCGGCGCTCGCCGCACAGGGCGAGCGGCCGGTGCTGGCGGTGGCGCAAGGGCGCCGCTTTGCGCTCGGCTTCTTCGACCAGAGCGCCGAAATCTGGTCCGACGACGGCCTGCTGCTGGCCAGTAGCCACCAGGTCGTCTACTTCAAGGAGTGAGCGCGATGCAGGCCGCCGCCTTCACGCTGGGCAGGGCGCGAGGGCAGGCCCTGCCCATCGTCGTCGACTCGCCGCACAGCGGCACCGACTACCCGGCCGACTTCGGCAGCGTGCTCACCGGGCTGGCCTTGCGCCAGGGCGAGGACACCTGGGTGCATGAACTCTGGGGCAGCGCGCCGGCGCACGGCGCGACGCTGCTCGCCGCCGACTTTCCGCGCGCCTACATCGACCCCAACCGCAGCCTCGTCGACATCGACCTCGCGCTGCTCGACGCGCCCTGGCCGGGCCCCGTCGAACCCAGCCGCAAGACCGAGCTCGGCATCGGCCTCGTCTGGCGGCTGATGGACGGCAAGCGGATCTACGACCGCCGCCTCACGGTCGCCGAGGTGCAGGGCCGCATCGAGCGCTGCTGGCGGCCCTATCACGCGGCGCTCGAAGGCGCGCTCGCCGCCGCCGCGGCGCAGGGCCCGCGCTGGCACCTGAACGTGCACTCGATGCCCGACGACAGCTACCGGCGCCTGGGCCTGCCCGACAAGCCGCTGGCCGACGTCGTGCTCGGCAACCTCGACGGCAGCACCTGCGACGAGGCGACGATGGCGCTCGTCGAGGACGCCTTCGGCCGTGCCGGCTACAGCGTCGCGCGCAACGACCCCTTCAAGGGCGTCGAGATCATCCGCGGCAGCGGCCAGCCCGAGCGCGGCTGGCACGCGCTGCAGGTCGAGGTCAAGCGCTCGCTCTACATGGACGAGCGGCGCGAGAAGAACGCCGGCTTCGAGCGCCTGCAGCGTGCGGCCGACGACGCGCTGGCGGCGCTGGCGGCGCACGCGCGGCGGTAGCGCGGCTGAGGCGGCAACGCGCCGCGCGTCTCAGCGCCTCTTGCCCCCCAGCAGCGAGCCCAGCACGCCGCGGATGAGTTCGCGGCCGACGGTGGTGCCCATGGTGCGTACGGCCGAGGTGGCGGCGGCCTCCACGAGCCCGGGCTTGCGGCCGCCGCGCGGGCCGGTGCTGCCGAAGAGGACGTCCTTGACCATGCCCATCATGCCCTCGTCCTGGGGGGCCTGGGCGGGCGTCTCGCCGGGCAGGGGCTTGGGCTGGCTCGCGGCGGCGGCGGCATCGGCGCTGGCCTCGCCGTCGGTGCGGCCCTTGAGTCGCTCGTAGGCCGAGTCGCGGTCGATCGTCTTCTCGTAGCTGCCGGCCACCAGCGAGCCGTCGATCAGCGCCTTGCGCTGCTCGGCCGTGATCGGCCCGATCTGGCTGCCCGGCGGGATGACGTAGACGCGCTCGGTCACGCTCGGCCGGCCCTTGGCGTCGAGGAAGCTCACCAACGCCTCGCCGACGCCGAGCTCGGTGATGGCGGTGGCCATGTCCTTGATCGCCGGGTTGGCGCGCATCGTGTCGGCGGCGCTCTTCACCGCCTTCTGGTCGCGCGGCGTGAAGGCGCGCAGCGCATGCTGCACGCGGTTGCCCAGCTGCGCGAGCACGGTGTCGGGCACGTCCAGCGGGTTCTGCGTCACGAAGTACACGCCCACGCCCTTGCTGCGGATCAGGCGCACGACGAGCTCGATGCGCTCGACCAGCACCTTGGGTGCCTCGTTGAAGAGCAGGTGCGCCTCGTCGAAGAAGAAGACGAGCCTGGGTTTGTCGGGGTCGCCGATCTCGGGCAGCTTCTCGTACAGGTCCGAGAGCATCCACAGCAGGAAGGTGGCGTAGAGGCGCGGCGAGCTCATCAGCCGGTCGGCGGCGAGGATGTTGACGACGCCCTTGCCGTCCACCGTCTGCATGAAGTCGGCGATGTCGAGCATCGGCTCGCCGAAGAAGCGGTCGCCGCCCTGCTGCTCGATCTGCATCAGCCCGCGCTGGATCGCGCCGACGCTGGCGGCGCTGATGTTGCCGTACTCGGTGGTGAACTTCGCGCCGTTGTCGCCGACGTACTGCAGCATCGCGCGCAGGTCCTTCAGGTCCAGCAGCAGCAGGCCGTGGTCGTCGGCGATCTTGAAGACGAGGTTGAGCACGCCGGCCTGCGTCTCGTTGAGCGCCAGCATGCGCGCAAGCAGCAGCGGCCCCATGTCGGAGATTGTCGCCCGCACCGGGTGGCCCTGCTCGCCGAAGACGTCCCAGAGCGTGGCCGGGCACTGCGTGCTCGGCGGCGGCTCGAGTCCGCGCTCCTTCAGGATCGCGGTGATCTTCGCCCCGAGCGAACCGGCCTGCGCGATGCCGCTGAGGTCGCCCTTCACGTCGGCCATGAAGACCGGCACGCCGATGGCGCTGAAGCCCTCGGCCAGCTTCTGCAGCGTGATCGTCTTGCCGGTGCCGGTGGCGCCCGTGATGAGGCCATGGCGGTTGGCCAGGCCGGGCAGGAGTTCGCAGACGACATCGCCGTGGCGGGCAACGAGGATCGGGTCGGTCATGGGCGGCGGCTCCGGGTGGGGTGCAGGGTGCGCCGGCAGTCTAGCGCCGACGGCCCGGAGGGCGGACATCCGGAGGGCGGACATCGGAAGGCGGCCACCGCAGCGCGGCAGCCGGGGCGTTCACGAGGCCGTCCGGGCAAGGCAGTCGGTAGAATCCCGGACCCCAACTGAACAGCGTGAGCGCTGCGCGCCCCAGGCGCCGTGGCGCGCCCGAACCGACATGGCCGGACATTCCAAATGGGCCAACATCCAGCACCGCAAGAACCGGCAGGACGAGAAGCGCGGCAAGGTCTGGACGCGCGTGATCCGCGAGATCATGGCCGCGGCGCGCCAGGGCGGCGGTGACGCAGCGGCCAACCCGCGGCTGCGGCTGGCCATCGACAAGGCCAAGGCGGCCAACATGCCGGCCGACACCATCAAGCGCAACGTCGACAAGGCCACCGGCAGCCTCGAGGGCGTGAGCTACGAGGAGATCCGCTACGAGGGCTACGGCATCGGCGGCGCGGCGGTGATCGTCGACTGCATGACCGACAACCGCATCCGCACCGTGGCCGAGGTGCGCCACGCCTTCAGCAAGTACGGCGGCAACCTCGGCACCGAGGGCAGCGTGGCCTTCCAGTTCAAGCACTGCGGCCAGATCGTCTTCGCCCCCGGCGTCTCGGAGGAGCGGGTGATGGAGGTCGCGCTCGAGGCGGGCGCCGAGGACGTCATCGCGGGCGAGGACGGCAGCGTGGAAGTGCTCGCGGCGCCCGCGGACTTCGAGGCGGTGAAGAAGGCGCTCGAGGCCGCCGGCCTCGTGCCCGCGCTTGCCGACGTGACGATGCGCGCCGAGAACCCGATCGCGCTGGCCGGCGAGGACGCCGCGCGCATGCAGAAGCTGCTCGACGTGCTGGAAGACCTCGACGACGTGCAGGACGTGTTCCACAACGCCGAGCTGGACGCGTGAGCGGCCGGCCGGCGACGCGGGTGCAGCGATGAAGGTCCTGGTGATCGGCAGCGGCGGACGCGAGCACGCGCTGGCCTGGAAGCTGCTGCAGAGCGAACGCGTGCAAAGCGTCTTCGTCGCTCCCGGCAACGGCGGCACGGCGCTGCAGGAGGGCGTGCGCAACCTGCCGCTCACCGAGCCGGCGGCGCTGGCCGACTTCGCGCAGGCCGAGAAGATCGCGCTCACCGTCGTCGGCCCCGAGGCGCCGCTGGCCGCCGGCATCGTCGACCTCTTCCGCGCGCGCGGGTTGCGCATCTTCGGGCCGACCCAGGCCGCCGCGCAGCTCGAGAGCTCCAAGGCCTTCAGCAAGGCCTTCATGCAGCGCCACGGCATCCCGACGGCGCGCGCGCAGACCTTCACGGACGCGCAGCAGGCGCACGCCTACGTGGACGGCCAGGGCGCGCCCATCGTCATCAAGGCCGACGGCCTGGCCGCCGGCAAGGGCGTGGTCGTCGCGATGACGCTGGCCGAGGCGCACGCGGCGATCGACGACATGCTGGGCGCCAACGCGCTGGGCGTGCAGCACAACGCCGACGGCGCGCGCGTGGTCGTCGAGGAGTTCATGGCCGGCGAGGAGGCCAGCTTCATCGTCATCGCCGACGGCCAGCAGGCGCTGGCGCTGGCCAGCAGCCAGGACCACAAGCGCGTGGGCGACGGCGACAGCGGCCCCAACACCGGCGGCATGGGCGCCTACAGCCCGGCGCCGGTGGTCACGCCCAACGTGCACGCGCGCGTGATGCACGAGATCATCCAGCCCACGCTCGCCGGCATGGCGCGCGAGGGCATGCCGTTCTCGGGCTTCCTCTACGCCGGCTTGATGATCGACGCGCAAGGCCACCCGCGCACCGTCGAGTTCAACTGCCGCCTCGGCGACCCCGAGGCGCAGGTGATCCTGATGCGGCTGAAGAGCGACCTCTTCGAGGTGCTGATGCACGCCACCGAGGGCCAGCTGGCCGCCGTCGAGCTGCAGTGGGACCGCCGCACGGCCCTGGGCGTCGTGATGGCCGCCGCCGGCTATCCGGCGGCACCGCGCAAGGGCGACGCGATCGTCGGCGCGGCCACGGTGGCCAGCGAGGACCTGGTCGTCTTCCACGCCGGCACCGCGCTGGCCGACGGCAGGCTGTGCACCAGCGGCGGCCGCGTGCTCTGCGTCACCGCGCTCGGCGACTCGGTCCGGCTGGCCCAGGCGCGTGCCTACGAGGGCGTGCGCGCGATCGGCTTTGCCGGGGCGCAATGGCGCAGCGACATCGGGCACCGCGCGCTGCGCCATTGAACCCGCGCGCGGCCGTCAACGTCCACCAGCATGAGCGCCCCCATCGACACCACCGCCGTGCGCGAATACCTGCTCGGCCTGCAGGAGCGCATCGTCGACGCCGTGCAGGCCGAGGACGGCAAGCCCTTCCTCCGCGACGGCTGGACGCGCCCCGCGGGCGGCCGGCTGCAGGGCGACGGCCTCTCGCGCCTGGTCGAGGAGGGCGGGCTGATCGAGCGCGGCGGCTGCAACTTCAGCCATGTGCGCGGGCAGGGCCTGCCGCCTTCGGCGACCCAGCACCGGCCCGATCTGGCCGGCGCGCCCTTCGAGGCGCTGGGCGTGAGCCTCGTCTTCCACCCGCGCAACCCGCATGTGCCGACGGTGCACATGAACGTTCGCATGTTCGCGGCAATGCCCGAAGGGCAGGCGCCGGTCGTCTGGTTCGGCGGCGGCATGGACCTCACGCCCTACTACGGCTGCGAGGAGGACGCGGCGCACTTCCACCGCAGCTGCCGCGACGCGCTCGCGCCCTTCGGCGCCGCGCTCTACCCGCGCTTCAAGGCCTGGTGCGACGAGTACTTCTTCCTCAAGCACCGCGGCGAACCGCGTGGTGTGGGCGGCATATTCTTCGACGATTTCAACGAACTGGGCTTCGCGCAGAGCCTGGCGATGACGCGCGCGGTCGGCGACGCCTTCCTCGACGCCTGGCTGCCGATCGCGCAGCGGCGCCGCGACACGCCCTATGGCGAGCGCGAGCGCGACTTCCAGGCCTACCGGCGCGGGCGCTACGTCGAGTTCAACCTCGTCTTCGATCGCGGCACCCTCTTCGGCCTGCAGAGCGGCGGGCGGACCGAGAGCATCCTGATGAGCCTGCCGCCGCTCGTGAAGTGGCGCTACCGCTGGGAGCCCGAGGCCGGCACCCCGGAAGCGCGGCTCTACCGCGACTTCCTGCGCCCGCGCGACTGGGCCGACTGGTCGCCGACCACGCCCGTGCCCTGATGGCCGAGCGCCTCGGGCTCTTCGGCGGCAGCTTCGATCCGGTGCATCGCGGGCACCTGGCGCTGGCCGAAGCCGCGCTCGCTGCGCTTGCGCTCGACCGCGTGCTCTGGCTGCCCGCCGGCCAGCCCTGGCAGAAGACGCGCGCGATGACGCCGGCCGTCGACCGCCTCGCGATGCTGCGCCTGGCGCTGGCCGGGCAGCCGCGCTTCGTGCTCGATGCGCGCGAGACCGAGCGCCGCGGCCCGAGCTACACGCTGGACAGCGTGTGCCAGCTGCGCGCCGAGCACCCGGCGGCGCGGCTCTTCCTGCTCATCGGGCAGGACCAGTTCGCCGGCTTTCACACCTGGCACGGCTGGCGCGAGATCCTGCAGCAGCTCGAGCTGGCCGTCGCCGCGCGCCCGGGCGCTGCTGCGCAGGCCGACGCCGCGGTGCGGCAGCAGCGCTGGCACCCGTTGCCGCTGCCGCCGCAGGACATCTCGTCGACGGCGATCCGCGCGCGCGTGGCCGCGGGCGCGTCGATCGCCGATCTGGTGCCGCCCGAAGTGGCACGCTATATTGACCACCACGGCCTGTACCGGGCCGCATCCGGGAGCTGAATGGACATCCGCAAGCTGCAGCGCGCCATCGTCGCTGGCCTCGAGGACGTGAAGGGCCACGACATCGTCGTCTTCAACACCGAGCACCTCACCCCCTTGTTCGAGCGCGTCATCATCGCCTCGGGCAACAGCAACCGGCAGACCAAGGCGCTGGCCTCCAGCGTGCGCGAGACCGTCAAGAAGCGCGGCCTTGCGGTGCTGCGCACCGAAGGCGAGGACAACGGCGAGTGGATCATCGTCGACTGCGGCGCCGCGGTCGCGCACATCATGCAGCCCAACATCCGCGAGTACTACCGGCTCGAGGAGATCTGGGGCGAGAAGCCGGTCAAGCTCAAGCTCGCCGGCAAGGCCGACGCCGGCCTGCCCAAGGCCGGAGCGACCGCCGCCGGAGCCACCACGGACACCGCTCTTGCCGTCAGCGAGCTTGCCGTGTCGGCCAAGGCTGCGGCGAAACGGGCGCCTGCCCGCAAGGCGGCGCCGGCCAAGACCGCGCCCGGCCGCGCTGCGCCGACCCGGAAGGCTGCGTCGGCGAAGCCGTCGGCCAAGACGCCCGCGAAGGCTCCCGCAGGGTCAGCCGCGAAGCCGCCCGCCAAGACTGCGGCCAAGGCGCCCAGGAAACCGGCCGCAAAGCGAGCCGTGAATCCTGCTGCGAAGGCCGCGCCGCGCAAGGCCGCGCCGCGCAAGGCCGGCGCGCGCTGAAGGCATGAAGCTGCTGGTGGTGGCCGTGGGCCAGCGCCAGCCGGCGTGGGCCGACGAGGCCTTCGCCGACTTCGCCAAGCGCTTTCCGCCCGAGATGCGGCTCGAACTGAAGGCCGTGAAGGCCGAACCGCGCAGCGGCAAGAGTGCCGCGCAGGGCATGGCCGCCGAAGCGCAGCGGCTGGACGCGGCAACGCCCAAGGGCGCGCGGCGCGTGCTGCTCGACGAGCGCGGCGACCGCCTCGGCAGCGTGCAGTTGAGCGAGCGCCTCGCGCGCTGGCGCAGCGAGGGCCGGGACCTCGCCTTCCTCATCGGCGGCGCCGACGGCGTCGACGCCGAGCTGGCCGCACGCGCCGACGAGCGCCTGCGCCTGTCCGACCTCACGCTGCCGCACGCGCTGGCGCGCGTGCTGCTGGCCGAGGCGCTCTACCGCGCCTGGACGCTGCACCAGGGCCATCCCTACCACCGCGAGTGAGCGCCTCATGGCCCGCTGCCGAACCGTCGCCGGCCCATCCACAGCCGGGCCGCCAGGCCCGGGCCACGCCTTCGTCTACCTCGCCAGCCAGAGCCCGCGCCGCGGCCAGTTGCTCGACCAGCTCGGCATCGCGCATCGGCCGCTGCTGCCCGGCGCCGACGAGGACGCCGAAGCGCTCGAGCACGAGCGCGCGGGCGAGTTGCCGCAGGCCTACGTCGAACGCGTGACGCGGGCCAAGCTCGAGGCTGCGTGCCAGCGCCTCGCGCGTCGCGGCCTGCCGCCGGCACCCATCCTCGTCGCCGACACGACGGTCGCGCTCGGCCGGCGCATCCTTGGCAAACCGCAGGATGCCGAGGACGCGCAGCGCATGCTGCAGGCGCTCTCGGGCCGCACGCATCGCGTGCTGACCGCGGTCGCCGTGGCGACGGTGGCCGGCGCCACGCACGCCAGCGCCCGGTGTGCGCTCGAGACCAGCGTTTCGCGCGTGCGCTTCGCGCCACTCACGCCCGAGGCGATCGCGCGGTACGTGGCCAGCGGCGAACCCTTCGGCAAGGCCGGCGCCTACGCCATCCAGGGCCGCATCGCTGCCTGGATCGAACACCTGGAAGGCAGCTACAGCGGCGTCATGGGCCTGCCGTTGTTCGAAGCGGCGCGGCTGCTCGCGCGCGCGGGGGTGCAGCCAAGCGCCTGAGGCGACGTGCCGCCGACGCATGGGCCGGCCCGCGCCACTAGACTCCGACGCATGGCCAGCCAAGACATCCTGATCAACTGGGCCCCGCAGGAGACGCGGGTGGCGATCGTCGAGAACGGCGCGGTGCAGGAGCTGCACATCGAGCGCGCGCTCGAGCGCGGGCTGGTCGGCAACGTCTACCTCGGCCGCGTGGCGCGCGTGCTGCCGGGCATGCAGAGCGCCTTCATCGACATCGGCCTCGAGCGCGCGGCCTTCCTGCACGTGGCCGACCTGCACACGCACGGCAACGGCGGCGGCCGCGGCGAGCCGGCGACGCCCATCGAGCGCCAGGTCTTCGAGGGCCAGACGCTCACCGTGCAGGTCATCAAGGATGCGATCGGCACCAAGGGCGCGCGCCTGTCGACGCAGATCAGCATCGCCGGGCGCATGCTCGTCTACCTGCCGCAGGACAACCACATCGGCATCAGCCAGAAGATCGGCAGCCCCGAGCTGCGCGAGCAGCTACGCAGCCGCATGCAGGCGCTCGTCGGCCGGCCCGAGGACGGCGGCGGTGGCGGCTTCATCCTGCGCACCAACGCCGAGGAGGCCAGCGACGCCGAGCTCGCCGACGACATCGCCTACCTGCGCCGCACCTGGGCGGCGATCCGCGAGCGCAGCCAGACGCAGCCCGCGGGCTCGCTGCTGCACCAGGACCTGAGCCTGGCCGAACGCGTGCTGCGCGACCTCGCCAGCGAGGCGACGCAGACCATCCGCATCGACAGCCGCATGCAGGCCGACGCGCTGCGCGCCTTCGGCGACGCCTACATGCCCGGCATGGCCGCGCGCCTCGAGCACTACAAGGGCGAGCGCCCCATCTTCGACCTCTTCGGCATCGAGGAGGAGATCGAGCGCGCGCTCGCGCGCCGCGTCGACCTGAAGAGCGGCGGCTACGTCATCTTCGACCAGACCGAGGCGCTGACCGCGGTCGACGTGAACACCGGCGGCTTCGTCGGCGCGCGCAACTTCGACGACACCATCTTCAAGACCAACCTCGAAGCCGCGGGCGCGATCGCCCGCCAGCTGCGGCTGCGCAACCTGGGCGGCATCATCATCGTCGACTTCATCGACATGACGCGCGAGGAGCACCAGCAGGCCGTGCTCGCCGAGTTCCGCAAGCAGCTCGCGCGCGACCGCACGCGCACCACGGTGAGCGGCTTCACGCAGCTCGGCCTCGTCGAGATGACGCGCAAGCGCACGCGCGAGAGTCTCGCGCACATGCTCTGCGAACCCTGCCCCACCTGCAGCGGCCGCGGCCAGGTGAAGACCGCGCGCAGCGTCTGCTACGACATCCTGCGCGAGATCCTGCGCGAGGCGCGCCAGTTCAACCCCGGGGAATTCCGCGTCGTCGCCAGCGCCGCCGTCGTCGAGATGCTGCTCGACGAGGAGAGCGTGCACCTCGCCGGCCTCTCCGAGTTCATCGGCAAGCCGATCTCGCTCTCCGCGGAGCCGACGATGAATCCGGAGCAGTACGACATCGT
>CAUJJO010000268.1 GCA_963205125.1 Pseudomonadota bacterium
GCGACCTGGATCGCCGCGCAGTCGCGCGGCCAGCGCTTCGCCCTGCCGCAGCAGCACCCCGAGGAGCAGCGCTTCTACGAGCTCGGCAAGCGCGCCTTCTTCTTCCGCGGCGGGCCGATGGACTTCGCCTGCGCGACCTGCCACGGCGAAGAAGGCAAGCGCATCCGCCTGCAGGACCTGCCCGACCTGAGGACCAACCCGGGCGACGGCATCGGCTTCGCGGCCTGGCCGGCCTACCGCGTCAGCAGCGGCCAGATGTGGGGCATGCAGCAGCGCCTCAACGACTGCTACCGCCAGCAGCGCTTCCCCTACCCGGGCTTCGCCTCCGACGTGACGATCGCGCTGGGTGTCTACATGGGCGTCAACGCCAAGGGTGCGGAGTCGATCGCACCGGCGATCAAGCGCTGAAGCCGCGCAAGGAGCCGACGACGATGAAGAACCATCCCATTCCCCGCGCGGCGCTGGCGCTCGGCACCGCGGCCCTGCTCGCGCTGGCCGTGCCCGGCTGCACCAGCCTGCCCTCGCCGCAGGAACTCGACGCGCAGACCGCGGCGATGATGAAGGCTAGCTTTCGCGAGGACGGCATCGCCAAGCTCGACCGTCTGCAGCAGGACCTCGGCCAGAAGGCCTGCTCGTCCGACCAGCCGCCGCCCGACGCCGTGGCCCGGCAGATCGAGCGCGAGGCGCTGGCCAGCGTGAAGTGGCCCGCGGGCGGCCGCTACCTCGGCGACTGGAAGACGGGCGAGAAGCTCGCGCAGAACGGCCGCGGCATGACCTGGACGGACAAGAGCGCCGCGCCCAGCGCCAACGGCGCGCAGTGCTACAACTGCCACCAGATCAGCAAGGAGGAAATCAGCTTCGGCACCATCGGCCCGAGCCTCTACCAGTACGGCAAGCTGCGCGGCGTGAAGGATCCCTACGCGGCCAGCAGCGCCGAGGTCGTGCAGTACACCTGGGCCAAGCTGTGGAACTCGAAGGCGGTCTCGGCCTGCTCCAACATGCCGCGCTTCGGCCACATGGGGCTGCTCGACGAGAACCAGATCCGCGACGTGATGGCCTTGCTGCTGGACCCGCGCTCGCCGGTCAACCAGTGAGCGCTCGCGCCCCCGCAGGCGCACGGCACACGCGTTCCGGGGCCCGCCGCGGGCGGGCCCTTTTTCCGCCCCATATATCAGTGAAGGCTGATTGAGCATGAACCTGAGCAAGCGCGAGTTCCTGCAAGTCCTCGGTGCCGCCGGCGTCGCCGGCATGGCGCTGTCCCGCCACGCCGAGGCCGACGCGGCGCAGGCACAGGCGGCGCTCTACGAGCTGCCGCGCTTTGGCAAGGTCAGCCTGCTGCACATGACCGACTGCCACGCGCAGCTGCTGCCGATCTGGTTCCGCGAACCCAGCGTCAACCTCGGCATCGGCAGCATGCAGGGGCAGCTGCCGCACCTCGTCGGCCAGCGCTGGCTGGCGGCCACCGGCATCGCAGCCGGCACGCCGCAGGCGCACGCCTTCACGATGCTCGACTTCGAGACCGCGGCGCGCCGCTACGGCCGCGTCGGCGGCTTCGCGCACCTGGCCACGCTGGTGAAGATGCTGCGCGCGAGCCGCCCCGGCGCGCTGCTGCTGGACGGCGGCGACACCTGGCAAGGCAGCGCGACCAGCCTGTGGACCGATGCCCAGGACATGGTCGACGTCTGCAAGCTGCTGGGCGTGGACGTGATGACCGGCCACTGGGAGTTCACCTACGGCATGCAGCGCGTCAAGGCGATCGTCGAGCGCGACTTCAAGGGCAAGGTGGATTTCGTCGCGCAGAACGTCCGGACGATCGACTTCGAGGACCCGGTCTTCGCCCCCTACGTGATGCGCGAGGTGAACGGCGTGCCGGTGGCCATCGTCGGCCAGGCCTTCCCCTACACGCCGATCGCCAACCCGCGCTACATGGTCGCCGACTGGAGCTTCGGCATCCAGGACGAGAACCTGCAGAAGACGGTCGACGCCGCGCGCGGCAAGGGCGCGCAGGTGGTGGTCGTGCTCTCGCACAACGGCATGGACGTCGACCTCAAGATGGCCAGCCGCGTGCGCGGCGTCGACGCCATCCTCGGCGGCCACACGCACGACGGCGTGCCGCAGGCGATCCCGGTGAAGAACGGCGGCGGCACGACGCTCGTCACCAACGCCGGCAGCAACGGCAAGTTCCTCGGCGTGATGGACTTCGAGGTCAAGGGCGGCAAGGTCGCCGACTTCCGCTACCGGCTGCTGCCGGTGTTCGCCAACCAGCTCGCGCCCGACCGCGAGATGGCCGCGCTGATCGAGAAGGTGCGCGCACCCTTCGCGGCGCGGCTGTCGGAGAAGCTCGCCGTCACCGACGGCCTGCTCTACCGCCGCGGCAACTTCAACGGCAGCTGGGACCAGCTCGTCTGCGACGCATTGATGGAGGTGCAGGGCGCGGACCTCGCGTTCAGCCCGGGATTCCGCTGGGGCAGCACGCTGCTGCCGGGCGACACGATCACCCGCGAGCTGCTGATGGACCAGCTCGCCATCACCTACCCCTACGCCACGCTCACGCCGATGAGCGGCGAGATGATCAAGACCGTGCTCGAGGACGTCGCCGACAACCTCTTCAACCCCGACCCTTACTACCAGCAGGGCGGCGACATGGTGCGCGTGGGCGGCCTCAGCTACACCTGCGCACCGGCCGAGGCCATGGGCCGGCGCATCAGCGACATGCGGCTTGGCGGCAAGCCGATCGAGGCAGGCAAGACCTACAAGGTCGCCGGCTGGGCGCCGGTGGCCGAGGAGGCGAAGAACGCGCCGGGCGTCAAGCCGGTGTGGGACGTCGTCGAGACCTGGCTGAAGAGCCAGGGCGGGCGCGTCGCGCCCCGGCGCATCAAC
>CAUJJO010000269.1 GCA_963205125.1 Pseudomonadota bacterium
CAGCGAGATCACCACCGCGAACACCGCCAGCCCGATGTAGAGCGGCACGTTGGTCGTCACCAGCGCCTGCAGCACCGACAGCTTGGCGTAGAAGCCCACCAGCGGCGGCACGCCGGCCAGCGAGAACATGAACACCGCCATCGCGCCCGCCGCCCAGGGACTGCGGCGGTTGAGGCCCGCGAAGTCGGCGATCTCCTCGGCCTCGAAGCCCTGGCGGGAGAGGAACATGATGGTGCCGAAGCTGCCGAGCGTGGTCAGCACGTAGACGACGATGTAGAAGAGCGCCGAGCTGTAGGCGTTGCCCGCCGACAGCGTGTTGCCGCTGACGACGCCCGCCGACAGGCCCAGCAGCACGAAGCCCATGTGCGAGATCATCGAATAGGCGAGCATGCGCTTGAGGTTGGTCTGCGCGATGGCCGCGACGTTGCCGAGCACCAGCGAGGCCACGGCGAGCACGATCAGCATCTGCTGCCAGTCGGGCGCAAGGCCGAGCATGCCCTCGACCAGCAGCCGGATCGTGATCGCGAAGCCGGCAAGCTCCGGCGCGCTGCCGATCAGCAGCGTGACCGCGGTCGGCGCGCCGTGGTAGACGTCGGGCACCCACATGTGAAAGGGCACGGCGCCGAGCTTGAAGGCCAGGCCGGCGACGACGAACACGAGGCCCAGTGCCAGCACCTCCTTGTTGATGCGGCCCGCGGCGATCTGCTCGAACACCCGCGGGATGTCGAGCGAACCGGTGGCACCGTACATCATCGACAGGCCGTAGAGCAGGAAGCCGCTGGCCAGCGCGCCGAGCACGAAGTACTTCATCGCCGCCTCGGTGGCCGGCGTGTGCGCGCGGCGCAGCGCGACCAGCGCGTAGAGCGACAGGCTCATCACCTCCAGGCCCAGGTAGATGACGAGGAAGTTGTTGGCCGAGCACATGACGCCGATGCCCAGCAGCACGAACAGCGAGAGCGAGTAGAACTCGCCCTTCTGCATGTCGCGGCTGGACAGCGTCGGGCGCGCGTAGCCGAGCGCGGCCATCACCGCCACCGCGGCGAAGCCGGCCAGCAGGTGCCCGAGCGGGTCGGCGACGACCAGGCCGCCGAAGCCGTAGAGCGTGCTGCCGCTGGAGAAGGCCTCGAGGTGCAGCCAGGCGTAGACCAGGGCCACGGCCTGCGTCAGCCAGAAGGTCGTGCCGCGCTCGGGGTCGCGCACGAAGAGGTCGACCAGCGTGACGACGCAGGCGCCCAGCAGCAGCCAGGCCTCGGGTTGGATGGCGGTCCAGTTCGATGGGGTCATGGTGAGGGCGCCGCGTTCAGGGGAGCTTGGAGACGGCCACGTGCCTGAGCAACTGGTCGACCGAGACCTGCATCACGTCGGTGAAGGGCTTGGGCTGCAGACCCATCCACAGCACGGCCACGGCCAGCAGCGTGAGCACGAGGAACTCGCGCACGCCGATGTCCTGCATGGCCCGCACGTCGGCGTTGGCGACCTCGCCGTAGTAGACGCGCTTGATCATCCACAGCGTGTAGGCCGCGCCGGAGATGAGCGCGGTCGCCGTCAGCAGGCCCAGCCAGAAGTTGACCTGCACGGTGCCCAGGATCACCATCCACTCGCCGACGAAGCCCGCGGTGCCGGGCAGCCCGCAGTTGGCCATCGCAAACAGCACGACGAAGACGGCAAAGCGCGGCATCTGGTTGATGACGCCACCGTAGGCGGCGATCTCGCGGCTGTGCACGCGGTCGTAGAGCACGCCGATGCACAGGAACATCGCGCCCGAGACGAAGCCGTGCGCGATCATCTGCACGATGCCGCCGGTGACACCGAGCTCGTTGAAGATGAAGAAGCCCAGCGTCACGAAGCCCATGTGCGCCACCGAGCTGTAGGCCACGAGCTTCTTCATGTCCTTCTGCACCAGCGCCACGAGGCCAATGTAGATGATCGCCACGAGGCTGAGCGTGATCATCACCCACGCGTACTTGTGCGCGGCGTCGGGGGCGATCGGCATCGAGAAGCGCAGGAAGCCGTAGGCGCCGAGCTTGAGCATGATCGCCGCCAGCACCACCGAGCCGCCGGTGGGCGCCTCGACGTGGGCGTCCGGCAGCCAGGTGTGCACCGGCCACATCGGCACCTTCACCGAGAAGGCGGCGAAGAAGGCGAAGAAGAGGATGGTCTGCTCGGTCAGCGAGAGCGGCAGCTTGTGCCAGGACTGGATGTCGAAGCTGCCGCCGGACTTGAAGTAGAGGTAGAGCAGCGCCACCAGCATCAGCAGCGAGCCGGCAAAGGTGTAGAGGAAGAACTTGAACGCCGCGTAGACGCGCCGCGGCCCGCCCCAGATGCCGATGATGAGGTACATCGGGATCAGCGTGCCTTCGAAGAGGATGTAGAAGAGCACCCCGTCGGCCGCCGCGAACACGCCGACCATCAGCCCCGAGAGGATGAGGAAGGCCGCCATGTACTGCGCGACCTTCTCGGTGATCACCTCCCAGCCCGCGACGACGACGATCACGGTGATGAAGGCGGTGAGCAGCACGAACCACACCGACAGCCCGTCCACGCCCAGGTGGTAGTTGACGTTGAAGCGCTCGACCCAGACGAACTTCTCGACGAACTGCAGCGCCGCGGTGCCGTAGTCGAAGCGGCCGATCAGCGGCAGCGTGACGAGGAAGGAGGCGATCGACCCCAGCAGCGCGAGCACGCGCACGGTGCCCGCGTTGTGGTCGCGACCGATGGCCAGCAGCAGCACGCCGGTGGCGATCGGAACCCAGATGGCAAGGCTCAGCAGACCCATTGTTCTCTCTCTATGCCGTTCGTCCGCCCGCGCCTCACAGCGCCGCGCTCAGGTAGGGCCACAGGCGCCAGGTCATGAGCCCGAAGACTCCCAGCACCATCACCAGCGCATACCAGTAGAGCTGGCCCGTCTGCACCAGCCGCAGCAGCCCGGCGAAGACGCCCACCGCGCGCGCCGATCCGTTGATGACGACGCCGTCGATGACGGCCTGGTCGCCGCCCTTCCACAGCCCGGTGCCGACGAGGCGCGCGCCGCGCGCGAGCACGTTCTCGTTGAACCAGTCCATGTAGTACTTGTTCTCGAGGATCACGCGCAGCGGCGCGAGCGCCTTGTTCAGCGCCGCGGGAATGGCCGGCACCTTCAGGTAGAAGACCCAGGCCGTGACGACGCCCGCCAGCGCCAGCCAGAACGGCAGGCCGACGAAGCCGTGCAGCCCCATCTCCGTCGCATGGCCGGCGTGCTTGGCAACCTCGGCCATCGCACCGTGGCGCGCCGCGTCGACGACGATGCTGTCCTTGAAGAAGTCGCCCACCAGCATCGGCGCCATCGTCAGGAAGCCGATCACCACCGAGGGGATGGCCAGCAGCACCAGCGGCAGCCAGACCACCGCGGGCGTCTCGTGCGGGACGTGCACGTGGGCATGGCCGTGCGCATCGGCGTGGTCGTGCTCGCCGGGGAAGGGCTTGTGGCGGAAGCGCTCCTCGCCGTGGAAGACGAGGAAGTACATGCGGAACGAGTAGAAGGCGGTGACGAAGACGCCCGCCACCACCGCGAAGGTCGCGAAGCCCGCGCCCGGCAGGCGGCTGGCCTGCACCGCCAGGATGATGCTGTCCTTGGAGTAGAAGCCCGAGAAGAAGGGCGTGCCGATCAGCGCCAGGCTGCCCAGCAGCGAGGTGATCCAGGTGATGGGCATGTACTTGCGCAGCCCGCCCATGTTGCGGATGTCCTGGTCGTGGTGCATGCCGATGATCACCGAGCCCGCGCCGAGGAAGAGCAGCGCCTTGAAGAAGGCGTGCGTCATCAGGTGGAACACTGCCACCGAGTAGGCCGAGACGCCCAGCGCCACCGTCATGTAGCCCAGCTGCGAGAGCGTCGAGTAGGCGATCACGCGCTTGATGTCGTTCTGGATCACGCCCAGCAGGCCCATGAAGAACGCGGTGATGGCGCCGATCACGAGCACGAGGTTGAGCGCGGTGTCAGAGAGCTCGAACAGCGGCGACATGCGCGCCACCATGAAGATGCCCGCGGTGACCATCGTCGCGGCGTGGATCAGCGCCGAGATCGGCGTCGGGCCTTCCATCGAGTCGGGCAGCCAGACGTGCAGCGGGAACTGCGCGCTCTTGCCCATGGCGCCGACGAAGAGGCAGATGCAGGTGACGGTGAGCAGCGCCCAGTCGGTGCCGGGGAAACTCAGGGCCGCCAGTTCGCCGGCCTTGGCGAAGGCCTCGGCGTAGTCCAGCGTGCCGGCGTAGGCGACGACGAGGCCGATGCCCAGGATGAAGCCGAAGTCGCCGACGCGGTTGACGAGAAAGGCCTTCAGGTTGGCGAAGATCGCCGAGGGCTTCTTGTACCAGAAGCCGATCAGCAGGTAGGACACCAGGCCCACCGCCTCCCAGCCGAAGAAGAGCTGCAGGAAGTTGTTGCTCATGACGAGCATGAGCATGGCGAAGGTGAACAGGCTGATGTAGGAGAAGAAGCGCGTGTAGCCCGGGTCCTCGTCCATGTAGCCGATGGTGTAGATGTGCACCATCAGCGAGACGAAGGTGACGACGACCATCATCATCGCGGTGAGGCCGTCGACGAGGAAGCCGACCTCCATCTTCAGGCCGCCGAGCACCGCCCACTCGTAGATCGTGCCGGCGAAGCGGGCGCCTTCCAGCACCTGCATCAGCACCATCGCCGAGCCGGCGAAGGACAGCGCCACGCCGAGGATGGTGACGGTGTGGGCACCGCGGCGGCCGACGACCCAGCCGAAGAGGCCGGCGACGATCGCGCCC
Source organism: Pseudomonadota bacterium (assembly GCA_963205125.1). Lineage (GTDB taxonomy): Bacteria > Pseudomonadota > Gammaproteobacteria > Burkholderiales > Burkholderiaceae_C > Rubrivivax. The sequence goes on from CAUJJO010000269.1 coordinate 4,774, forward strand.
ACCAGCGGCGCCAGCGCGATGGCCAGAAGCAGGTTCTGCGAAATGCTGGAAGCCATGGAATCAGCCCTTGAGCTCGTCCAACTCGGCCACGTCGACCGCGGCACGGTTGCGGAACAGCACGACCAGGATCGCCAGGCCGATGGCCGACTCGGCCGCGGCCACGGTGAGGATGAAGAAGACGAACACCTGCCCGGCCATGTCGCCCAAGTAATGCGAGAAGGCGACGAAGTTCATGTTCACCGCCAGCAGCATCAGCTCGACGGCCATCAGCAGCACGATCAGGTTGCGGCGGTTGAGGAAGATGCCCACCACCGAGAGCGCGAACAGCACGCCCCCTAGCGAGAGGTAGTGCCCGAGTGTCAGCGGTCCCATCACGACGCGCCTCCTTCCTTGGCCGCGGGGGCCTCGACCACCGGCGCGATCTTCACCACGCGCAGCCGGTCGGCGGCCTTCACGCGCACCTGCACGGCCGGGTCGATGTAGCGCGCGTCCTTGCGCCGACGCAGCGTCAGCGCGATCGCCGCGACGATCGCCACCAGCAGCAGCACGCCGGCGATCTGCAGCGGGTAGAGGTAGTGGCTGTAGAGCTCGATGCCCAGCAGCCGCGTGTTGCCCATGGCCTGCGCCTTGGCGTCGAGGGCCGGCGCCTGCGTCGGCTGGAAGCCGCGCATCAGCACGAAGGCGAGCTCGAGCGCGATCACCACGCCGACCATCGCGGCCAGCGGGACGTTCTTCCAGAAACCCTCGCGGAACTGGTCGCTTCGGATGTCGAGCATCATGACGACGAAGAGGAAGAGCACCATCACGGCGCCGACGTAGACGAGCACGAGCACGATCGCCAGGAACTCGGCCTCGAGCAGCATCCAGACGCAGGCGGCGCTGAAGAACGCGAGCACGAGGTAGAGCGTCGCGTGCACCGTGTTTCGCGCGGTGATGACGCGCAAGCCCGCCAGCAGCAGGACGGCCGAGAAGACGTAGAAGAGTGCGGTGGTCGTGTCCATGAATGATTCGTGCGCAGGGTTGCGCGCGCTCGGCAGCCGCAGCCGCCGGGCCGCGCACGCAGCCGGGGATCAGCGGTACTTCGCGTCGGCGGCCCGACGCTCGGCGATCTCCTTCTCGTAGCGGTCCCCCACCGCCAGCAGCATGTCCTTGGTGAAATACAGGTCGCCACGCTTCTCGCCGTGGTACTCGAAGATGTGCGTCTCGACGATCGAGTCGACCGGGCAGCTCTCCTCGCAGAAGCCGCAGAAGATGCACTTGGTCAGGTCGATGTCGTAGCGCTTCGTGCGCCGCGTGCCGTCGGCGCGCTCGTCGGACTCGATGGTGATGGCCATCGCCGGGCACACCGCCTCGCAGAGCTTGCAGGCGATGCAGCGCTCCTCGCCGTTGTCGTAGCGGCGCAACGCGTGCAGGCCGCGAAAGCGCGGCGACAGCGGCGTCTTCTCCTCGGGAAACTCGATCGTGATGTGCGGCGAGAGGAAGTGCTTGCCGGTGATCATGAAGCCCTTGATCAGCTCGACGAGCATGAAGCTGGAGAACAAGTCCTTGATGGCGGTCAGCGACACGTCGGCCTCCCCTTCACTTCCAGATGTTGTAGGGCGACTGGATCCACAGGCCGACGACGACCAGCCACACCAGCGTCACCGGGATGAAGACCTTCCAGCCCAGGCGCATGATCTGGTCGTAGCGGAATCGCGGGAAGGTCGAGCGCACCCACAGGAACATGGTGACGACGACGAAGACCTTGATGCCCAGCCAGATCCAGCCCGGGATGAACGACAGGAAGGACACCGGGGGCAGCCAGCCGCCGAGGAACATGATCACGGTGATGATCGAGACCAGGATCATGTTGGCGTACTCGGCGAGGAAGAACATCGCGAACGACATCCCCGAGTACTCGATCATGTGGCCGGCGACGATCTCCGACTCGCCCTCGACGACGTCGAAGGGGTGGCGGTTGGTCTCGGCCAGGCCAGAGATGAAGTAGATGACGAAGATCGGCAGCAGCGGCAGCCAGTTCCAGGAAAGGAACCCGAGGCCCAGGTCGGCGAAGCGCCCGCTGGCCTGCGTCATCACGATGTCGGTCATGTTCAGGCTGCCGGCGACCATCAGCACGATGACCATCGCGAAGCCCATCGGGATCTCGTAGGACACCATCTGCGCGGTCGCGCGCAGCGCGCCCAGCAAGGCGTACTTCGAGTTGCTCGCCCAGCCGGCGATGATCACGCCGTAGACCTCGAGCGAGGTGATCGCCATCAGGAACAGCAGCCCGGCGTTGATGTTGGCCAGCGCCACCTCGGGGCCGAAGGGAATGACGACCCAGGCCACCAGCGCCGGCATGATGGTCATCACCGGCCCGAGGAAGAAGAGGCTCTTGTAGGCCGCGGTCGGGCGGATGATCTCCTTGAAGACGAGCTTGACCGCGTCGGCGATCGGCGTCAGCAGGCCATAGGGGCCGACGCGGTTGGGGCCGGGGCGGATCTGCGTCCAGCCGATGCCCTTGCGCTCCCACAGCGTCAGGTAGGCGACGCAACCCATCAAGGGCGCCACGAGGACGATGATCTTGACGAGGCTCCAGATCACGAGCCACAGGCCCGGGCCGAGGGCGGCGTTGGCGGCTTGGTGCAGGGGTTCGAACATGGCGTGTGCGTCGTCTCTGGATCAGGCCTTCTCGACCGTCAGCGCCCCGAACATCGGGCCCAGCATCTGCGTGGCCGGGTGACCCGCGGCCACCCGCACGCTGCGCGCATCGAGCGTGGCGTCGTGCCGCGCCGGCAGCCGCACGGCGGACTGGCCCTGCGCGACCAGCACCTTGCCGCCTTCGGCCAGGCCCAGTTGCTGCCACAGCACCGTCGGCAGGCCGACCACCGGCGGTCGCGCATCGGCGGTTGCCTGCAGCGAAGGCGCGCGGCGCACGAGCGAATCGGCCATGTAGATCGGCACGTCGGCGATGCGCTCGAGGCCCGTGCCGGCCGGCACCGCCGCCGCGTCGACGACGGGCGTGTTGTCCAGGCGCGCGGCGAGCGCGCCGCGGTCGCCGAGCGCCTCGTCGCGCACCTGCTCGCTGCTCTCGTACTCGAAGCCCTCCAGGCCGAGCAGGTTGCCGAGCACGCGCAGCACCTTCCAGCCCGGCCGCGCCTGCCCCTGCGCCTTGACGACGCCGACGAAGCTCTGCGCGCGGCCCTCGGCGTTGACGAAGGTGCCCGAGGTCTCGGTGAAGGGCGCGATCGGCAGCAGCACGTCCGCGCCCTCGGGCGCGGCGTCCTTCCATGCGGTGAGCGCGACGACGAGGCCGGAGGCCGCAAGCGCGGCCTTGGCCGCGGCGGCATCCGCGGCGTCGAGCTGCGGCTCGACGTCCAGCAGCAGCAGCGCCTTCATCGGCTGCGCGAGCATCTGCGCGGCCGACAGGCCGGCCCCGCGCGGCACCGCGCCCACGAGTTGCGCGCCGACGGCGTTGGCGCCGTCGCCGAGGTAGCCGACGCTGGCGCCGCAGGCCTGCGCAATCCAGCTCGCCAGCGCCAGCAGCTGCGATGCCTGCGGGTGCTGCGCCGCGGCGTTGCCCAGCAGCACCGCCTTGCGTTCACCGCCCAGCAGCGAGCCTGCGATCGCCTGCGCGGCCGCACCCGGCTGCGCCGCCACCGGTGCGGCCACGCCCTTGGCGACGGCGATGGCGGCCGCGACTTCGGCCAGCGCCTGCGGCCAGGCCGAAGGCGAGGCGGTCATCGCCTGGGCAAGCGGCATCGCCCAGTCGTCGTGCACGGCGTGCAGGCTGTGCACTTGCGCGCCTCTGCGCACCGCCTGGCGGATGCGCTGCGCGAACAGCGGATGATCCTTGCGCAGGAAGGAGCCGACGACGAAGGCGCGGTCCAGCGTCGACAGCGAGGCGATCGAGCTGCCGAGCCAGCGCGCGTTCCCGGCGGGCGCGAGGTTGCCGGCCTCGGCATGGCGCGTGCGCGCGTCGATGTTCTCGCTGCCCAGGCCGCGCACGATGCGCGCCAGCAGGTGCAGCTCCTCGGCCGTGGCGTGCGTGCTGGCCACCGCGCCCAGGCCCTGCGCGCCGAACTCGGCCTTCACGCGCTGCAGGCCGTCGGCGACGAACGCCAGCGCCGTGTTCCAGTCCACGGCCTTCCACTGGCCGTTTTCTTTCAGCATCGGCTGCGTCAGGCGATGCTCGCCCTCCAGCGCCTCGTAGGAGAAGCGGTCGCGGTCGGCGAGCCAGCACTCGTTCACGTCCTCGTTGTCCAGCGGCAGCACGCGCTTGACGCGGTCGGCCTTGACCTGGACGATCAGGTTGGCGCCGGTGCTGTCGTGCGGGCTCACGCTCTTGCGCCGCGACAGCTCCCAGTTGCGCGCGCTGTAGCGATAGGGCTTGCTGGTGAGCGCGCCGACCGGGCAGAGGTCGATGACGTTGCCCGAGAGCTCGCTGTCGACGCTGCGGCCGATGAAGGAGACGATCTCCGCGAGCTCGCCGCGGTTCTGCATGCCGAGCTCCATCACCCCGGCCATCTCCTGCCCGAAGCGCACGCAGCGCGTGCAGTGGATGCAGCGCGTCATCTCCCTGGTGCTGATGAGCGGGCCGATGTCCTTGGGCACGACGACGCGCTTTTCCTCGACGTAGCGCGTGCCGCTGGCGCCGTAGCCGACCGCGAGGTCCTGCAGCTGGCATTCGCCGCCCTGGTCGCAGATGGGGCAGTCCAGCGGGTGGTTGATGAGCAGGAACTCCATCACCCCCTTCTGCGCGGCAAGCGCCTTCGCGCTCTTGGTGTGCACCACCATGCCCTGCGTCACCGGCGTGGCGCAGGCCGGCATCGGCTTGGGCGCCTTCTCGACCTCGACCAGGCACATGCGGCAGTTGGCCGCGATCGAGAGCTTCTTGTGATAGCAGAAGTGCGGCACGTAGAGGCCGATCGCCTCGGCCGCATGCATCACCATGCTGCCGGGGGCGACGCTGACCTTCTTGCCGTCGAGTTCGATTTCGATCATGGTGGATCCCTGCCCGCTCACGCCGTCGGCTTGACCTGGCAGGTCTTGTGTTCGATGTGATACATGAACTCGTCGCGGAAGTGCTTGAGCATGGCCTGCACGGGCATCGCCGCGGCGTCGCCGAGCGCGCAGATCGTGTGGCCCTTGATGTTGCCGGCCACCGAGTCGAGCAGCTCCAGGTCCTCGACGCGGCCCTTGCCGTGCTCGATGCGGTCGACGATGCGCCACAGCCAGCCCGTGCCCTCGCGGCAGGGCGTGCACTGGCCGCAGCTCTCGTGCATGTAGAAGTAGTCCAGGCGCAGCAGGCTCTTCACCATGCAGCGGCTGTCGTTCATGACGATGACCGCGCCCGAGCCGAGCATGGAGCCGGCCTTGGCGATGGAGTCGTAGTCCATCGTGCAGTCCATCATCAGCGCCGCCGGCAGCACCGGCGCCGACGAGCCGCCGGGGATCACCGCCTTCAGCGCCCCGCCCTTGACGCCGCCGGCCAGCTCCAGCAGCTTGGGGAAGGGCGTGCCCAGCGGCACCTCGAAGTTGCCCGGCGCGTTGACGTCGCCGACGACCGAGAAGATCTTGGTGCCGCCGTTGTTGGGCTTGCCGCACTCGAGGTAGGCCGCGCCGCCGTGGCGGATGATCCACGGCACCGCGGCGAAGGTCTCGGTGTTGTTGATGGTCGTGGGCTTGCCGTAGAGGCCGAAGCTCGCCGGGAACGGCGGCTTGAAGCGCGGCTGGCCCTTCTTGCCCTCGATCGACTCGAGCAGCGCCGTCTCCTCGCCGC
>CAUJJO010000270.1 GCA_963205125.1 Pseudomonadota bacterium
GCCGAGCTGCAGGTGCTTGATCTCTTCGGTGAACTGGACTTCCATCGCGTGCGCCCTTGTCTCGTGGGTCGGTGGGCCGGGCCGGCGCGGCCGACGCCGGCCCGGCCTTGTCTGGCGTCGGTCTCGGCCGCGCCGGACCGCCTGGCTGCTCCGACTCTAGGGGCAGCGCTTCCATTCGTCCATGCAATGGTCTTTCTAAGTACTATCAGCGCCGTGCATATACGCGAGTTCGACCTCAACCTGCTGCACGTCTTCGCGGCGGTGCACGCCGCGCGCAGCGTCAGCCGCGCGGCGCAGGCGCTGGGCCTGAGCCAGCCGGCGGTGAGCCACGCGCTGACGCGGCTGCGGCTGGCGCTGCGCGACCCGCTCTTCGTGCGCCGCAGCGGCGGCGTCGCGCCGACGCCGCGCGCCGACCAGTTCGCGCGCCAGGTCGAGGCCTCGCTGCGCCAGCTCGACGCCGCGCTCAGCGAAGGCCTGCGCTTCGACGCCGCGCGCTCGCAGCGGCGCTTCGTCGTGCACATGAGCGACATCGGCGCCGACGAGTTCCTGCCGCCGCTGATGGCGGCCATCGGCCGCGAGGCGCCGGGGGTGCGCGTCGACGCGGTGCAGCTCGCGCTCGAGGCGGTGGCGCCGGCGCTCGAGGACGGGCGGCTGGACCTCGCCTTCGGCTACCTGCCGGCGCTGGCCGGCACCGAGAGCCAGCCCATCCTGCAGGAGCGCTACGTCGTGCTGCTGCGCCAGGGCCACCCGCAGGCAGCGCAACTGCGCGACCGCAGCACGCTCGAGCAGCTCGAGTTCGTGCTCGTCGACAGCCACGCCGAGCCCGCGCGCGTGCTGCACCTGCTGGGCCTGCAGCCGCGCATCCGGCTCACGCTGCCGCACTTCATGGTGGTGCCGGCGATCCTTGCCGCGACCGACCTCGCCGTGATCCTGCCGCGGCGTCCGGCGCTGCGCTTTGCCGCCACGCACGCGCTGCAGATCGTCGAGGTCGACCTCGGCCTGCCGCCCTTCACGGTGGCGATGTACTGGACCTGGCGCTCGGCGCACGACCCCGGCCACCGCTGGCTGCGCGCGCACGCCGCGGCGATGCGGCTGGACGCGCCGCCGGCCCTGGCGCCGCCGCCGCCGCCGCTGGAACCGGCGCCGGTGCCGAAGCGGGCGCAGGCGCGGCGGGCAAAGCCTGCTCCCAGGGCAGCATCAGCGTCAGCAGCAGCAACTGCTCGAACTCGGCGGCAAAGCGCGCGCTGATGCGCTCGGGGTCCGGGCACAGCGCGCGGTCGGTCATGAGGCCGAACTGCACGCCGCCCGCGTACGAGAGGATCGACAGCCCGAGGCCGACGCTGCCCGTGGTCGGCACCCAGAACATGCTCTGGCGCAACTGCGCGCCGCAGAAGGACAGCGGCTGCCCCGGCCCCGGCACGTTGGTCATCACCGCCGTCGTCTTACGCGAGAAGAGGGCGAGGATGGCGTCCTGCGCCGGCTTGGCCAGCAGCCCGGCCAGCGCCAGCACGCCGTAGGCCAGCAGCGGCTGGTAGCTGCCCTTGAGCTCGGCCATGCGCAGGCGCACCGCGAACACGCGCTCGACCGGGTTCTCGATGCCGATCGGCAGCACCAGGGGCGCGAGGCCGAAGCGGTTGCCGAGCTTCCAGGCCTCCGACAGCGGCCGCAGGTTGACCGGCACCATCGCGCGGATCTCCTGCCCGGCCGGGTCGTCGCCGAGCTCGCGCAGGTAGCCGCCGATGGCGCCGGCCGCGCAGCTCAGCAGCACGTCGTTGACCGAGCAGCCGAGCGCCTTGCCGATCGCCTTGACCTCGGCCAGCGGCAGCGGCTCGGTCCAGGTGGCCAGCTTGCGGCCCTCGGGGACGCCCTTGAGCCGCGTCGGCGAATCGTCGGCGAGCAGCGCCAGCGCCGCGGCGTCGCCGAGCACCCGCGCGCCGCTGCGCGCAAGTTCCGCCGCGCCGGCCAGCGAGGCCTCGGGGTCGGCCAGCGCCTGCAGCGTGCGCGCGATGCCCTGGCCGGAGAGGCTGGCCGCCTGCAGCGCCGCGTCGCCCAGGGGCCGCAGCACGGCGTCGGAGAGCCAGTCGCCGTCGCCGCCGTCGTCGACGGCGGTCTCGCCCTGCGGGCGCCGCGGCGGATCGCTACCGCCGTCGGTGATCGCGTTCATCACCGACATCAGCGCGATGCCGTCGGCCACGCAGTGGTGGATGCGCGCCACCATCGCCGAGCCGCCCTCGTAGCGTTCGACGACGTGGAACTGCCAGGGTGGGCGGTCCTCGTCCAGCGGCGTGCCGGCCATCTCGCCGCACAGGCGCTGCAGCGCCTGGCGCTCGCTCTCGCCGGGCCCGGGCGAGAGCGTCATCGGCGCCACGTGGTGCTCGATCTCGAAGGCCGCGTCCGCGACCCAGCTGCAGCCCAGCGCGTCGTGCTCGATGCGCTGCGCAAAGCGCTCGTACTTCAGCAGCTTGTCGGCCACGCGCTGGCGCACCGCTTGCAGCGTGATCGGCGTGGCCATCATCCAGACGCCGACGATCATCATCAGGTTGGCGTCGTTGTCCATGCGCAGCCAGGCGGTGTCGACACGCGCCATGCGCTGCGATCGGGGTTCGGGCATCGGGCTTCTCCTGGGTGCTTGCGGCGGGTCGCGCCGCGTACGATCCTAGCCCGCGATGATGCCGCGAAGCCCGCCGCCTGCGCGTCACCGGCCTCTTCGTCTTTCCCTTCCTCATCCACCCCCAGGAGCCTTGCCCATGGCCAAACCCAAGCTGAAAGCCGCGTTCGAGAAGGCCGTGGCCGAGAGCAAGCAACTGCCCGAGCGCCCGGACAACAAGACGCTGCTGCAGATCTACGCCCTCTACAAGCAGGCCACCGAGGGCGACAATGAAGGCAAGCGCCCGGGCATGACCGACTTCGTCGGCCGCGCCAAGCACGATGCCTGGGCGGCGCTGGCCGGCAAGTCCGCGGACGAGGCGATGCAGGACTACGTCGACCTGATCGAGTCGCTGAAGTAGGGCCTCGCAGGGCCTCGTAGCGCCTCGGGACGGGGTCGGCCCCGTGAACGCCGCCGAAGGCGCTCGCCCGGGCCGGCGGCTTCAGCACGGTTTCAGGGCGATTTCAGGGGGCGATTGCACTGCCCAGTGGATGAAGGCCCAGCGCATGGACGCGCCGCCCTGCCGTGCGCGCTGCGGGTCGGCGTCGAACCAATCCTTCAGCCGTTGCCGCGCGTGCGCGTCGAAGGGGCCGGTCGACCAGGCCACGCGGCGCGCGAACTCGTCGAAGTCGGCGCAGCCGGCGAGGCGGCTCGGCGTCTCGAGGTAGTCCAGCCGTGGCTGCAGGCCGCGCGCGAAGAGCATGCCCAGCACAACCAGCGGCTCGGGCGCGCGCGGCACCTCGACCCCGAGCGCTCGGACGATGCGCGGATCGACGAAGTAGCCGTCGGCGAGGCAGCTCAGGTAGACGCGCAGGCGGGCGTGGCGGCAGAGCTTGCCGATCGCCGCGTCGAGATCGGGGATCGTCGTCGACCGCGAGGCGATGGCGATGTCGCACACCGGCACGTCGCTCCAGTCGTCCTCCCAGGCGCGGTGCAGCGGACGGACGTTGCCGACGCCGGCGGCGGCGCAGGCCTGCCCCAGCGCCTGCAGCATGCCGGAGCTGTAGTCGAGGGCGACGACTTCGCCGACCCGCTGGGCGAGCGGGACGGCCAGCGTGCCCGGGCCGCAGCCCACGTCGAGCACGCTGCGCGCGCCGGCCAGGTCCACGCGCGCGAGGAAGTCCTCGGCGTAGCGCCCCTTGCCGCTGCTGCGCGCGTAGTCCGACGCGCGCGCGTCCCAGGCCGTTGCGGGCTTGTGCATCACGCCCTGGCGCCGCATGTGGCTGCGGTAGTGTGCGGCCCAGTCGGGCAGGTCCGGCGTCTGCGCTGCGGCATCGATGATTCCCGGGACGCTGCGCTCCACCTCCGCCTGCGGCATGCCGTACAGCTCGGCCAGCGCGCGCGGCGTGAGCACGCGGCGCGTGGCGCCCAGTGCCTGCACGCGACCGTTGCCAAGCAGCAGCGCGCGGTCGGCGACGGCCAGCGCGTGCTCGGGCTGGTGGGTCGACAGCAGCACGGCCACACCGCGCGCCTTCAAGGCCTCGATCTCGCGCAGCACGATGCGCTGGTTGCCGAAGTCCAGGCTCGCCGTGGGCTCGTCCATCACCAGCACCGGCGCCTGCTGGGCCAGCGCGCGCGCGATCAGCACGAGCTGGCGCTCGCCGCCGCTGATCTCCAGGTAGGAACGCTCGGCCAGGTGCGCGATGCCCAGCCGCCCGAGCAGATCGAGCGCCAGCGCACGGTCGGCGGTGGAGGGCATCGAGACGCTGCCGACGTGGCTTGCGCGCCCCATCAGGACGACGTCGTGCACCGCGTAGGCGAAGGCGCCCGCGTGCGCCTGCGGCACATAGGCGACGCGGCGCGCCATCGCCGCGCGATCGATCCTCACGCCCGGGCCGACGCAGATCGCATCGCCCACCCGCACCTGCCCGCCAAGCGCCCCGAGGAGGCCGAGCACCGTGCGGAACAGCGTCGTCTTGCCGCAGCCGTTGGGGCCGAGCAGGGCCACGACCTCGCCCTGACGCACGTCGAGCGAGACGGTGTCACCCAGCGGCTGGCCGTGGTGGCCGAACAGCAGGTCCTGCACCGCAAGCATCGGGGGGCCGGCGCTCAAGCCCTGCTCCGGCGCCGGCCCAGAAGCCACAGGAAGAAGGGCGCGCCGACGGCGGCGGTGAGCACCGACAAGGGCAGCTCGATGCCCGCCAGCAGGCGCGCCAGCGTGTCGGCGACGATCACGAAGCTGGCCCCGAGCACCATCGTGAGCGGCAGCAGGCGGCTGAACTCGGGCCCCGCCATCAGCCGCGCGACGTGCGGCACGACCAGGCCGACCCAGCCGACGATGCCCGACATCGACACCGCTGCGGCGGTGACGAGTGTCGCGCCCACGACGACCCCCGCGCGCAGCCGGCCCACGCGCACACCTAGCGTGGCCGCCTCATCGTCGGGAAGCGAAAGCAGGTTGATGCGCCAGCGCCAGAGCAGCAGCAGCAGCGTTCCCGCCGCCAGCCAGGGCCAGGCGAAGCCGAGGTCGGCGCGGGTGACGGCGTTCAGCCCGCCGAGCAGCCAGAACGTGATCGCCGGCAACTGCACGCTGGGGTCGGCCAGCAGCTTGACGAGCGAGATGCCCGCGCCCAGCAGCGCGCCCACGGCGACCCCGGCCAGGACGAGCACCAGCACCGGATCCTGCTCGCCGACGCGCCGCGCCACCAGCATCACCACCGCCACGGCGGCGAGCCCGCCGACGAAGGCCGCACCCGAGACCAGGGCGATCGGCAGCCCGAGCAGGATGGCGATCGCGGCGCCCAGGCCGCAACCCGAGGACACGCCCAGGATGTCCGGCGAGACCAGGGGGTTGCGGAACATCGCCTGGTAGGCGGCCCCGGCCACGCTGAGGCCCGCGCCGACCACGGCAGCTGCCACGACGCGCGGCCCGCGCACGTTCCAGATGACCGCCTCGGCTGCCGCCGGCAGCGGCGAGGGCGCGCCCGAGAGCCGCGCCCAGAGCGAGGCCAGCAGATCGTTCGGCGTGAGCGCGAACTTGCCGAGCGTGAAGGCGGCGAGCATCGCGCCGCCGAGCAGCAGAAGCGCCGCGCACAGCGCACGGCGTTGCCGCAGCGCCTGCGCGGGGCGTGCCGCGGCGGCGCGCCGACGGCCACGGCCCGCGGCGAGGGTGGTGGTGGCCGGCTCAGGCACGGCCGTCCAGCCAGTCGCGCATCGTTGCGCGGGCCGGCGTCACGCCGTAGAACAGGCGGTAGAAGCGCAGCGCGTCGTCGAGCTCCTGCGCACGCGCCCCGGGCCCGGTATCCTGGCCATCGCGCAGCCGGGCGGCAAGCCACTTCACCCCGGGCAGGCGGTTCACCGAGGGCGGGCCGTCGAGCCAGCCGAACGGCAGGGCAGGCGCCAGCAGCAGCCGGCCCTCGCGCAGCGCGGGCAGCGTGCGCCAGAGGGCGTCGGTTTGCGCCAGGCGGTGGAAGTTGCGGTCCTGGGTCAGCACCCAGTCGGGCGCCCAGGCGAGCAACTGCTCCATCGAGACGCGGGCGACGCCGGGCCGTCCGGTGAGGGCGGCGTTGCGACCGCCCGCGGCCTCGATGATCTCGGCATTGATCGAGCCGGCGCCGGCCGTCTCCAGGCCGTCGGCAGCTCGCGCCAGGTAGACGCTCGGGCGGCGGCCGTCGCCGGTCGTGGGCCGCGCGGCGGCGGCGAGCGCGTCCTCGGCGAACGCGGCCAGCGTCTCGCCCCGGGAGTCCAGCCCGAGCAGGCGGCCGACCTGGCGCAGTTGTGCGGGGCTGTCGGCCAGGCGCCCGTCGACCAGGGCGTAGGGGAGCCCGGTCTGCTCGGCGACGCGACGCGCGGTCGAGGCGTGCGTCGCGTCGACGGTGCCGGCATCGAGGATGAGGTCGGGCTTCAGGCTCAGCAGCGTCTCCAGACTCACCGTGCTGCCGCGGCCCGACAGGCGCCCGAGCAGCGGCTTGTCGCGTGCGGCCGGCGGCAGCCACGCGCGGGCGTCGTCGCTCAGGCTCATCGGCCAGCCCAGCAGGCGTTCGGGTGCAAGGCAGGCCAGCAGCACGCCGGCGGGCGGCCCCGCAGCGAAGAGGCGTGCGGGGGCGGTGCTCGCCTTGCCGAACACCTGGATCAACGAGCCCCCCGCTGCCGCCGCTGCCGCCTGCTGCGACGCCCGCGCCAGTGCAGGCACGTTCGCCGCGGCCAGGGCTCCCGGCGCCGCAAGGCATGCCGCCGCGCGCGTCAGCCACGCGCGGCGGTTGAGGGCGTGGTGGCCGCGGAGCATCACAGGCTCAGGCCTCGATCGGAACATGCCGGTTCGACGGCGATGCGGGCGCGAGCACCGTGTCCAGCCAGCGCGTCACGGCTTCGGCGCGCGCCGCAAGAACGGCCGCGCCGCCGGTGAAGGCCGCCCAGTCCGCGAGGTGGCGCGTGGCGACGACGGTGAGCAGCGGCAGCTCGCGCGTCATGATCTCGAGCAGCTCGGCGCGAAAGCCCCCGCCCTCGGCTTCCAGGCCGCCGAAGCGGTTGCAGACCACGAGCTCGGGCGCGTCGTCGCAGGCGCGACGCAGCACGGCGCTGGCGCGCGCGAAGCCCTGGGGGTCGGCCCGGCAGGCGCTCGAGTGCCGGCCCAGCGTCTGCGAGACCAGGAACTCCTGCCGCGTGTCGAGGTCGACCAGCACCATCGGGCGCGCGCAGCCCTCGCCGACGCTCGGGTGCGTCATGATCAGTCCGCGCACGCGGCGCCCGGCGCGCTGCTGCTGCCCGGCCAGCCGGTCCAGCAGTGCGTCGACGTCGACGCTGTCGTCGTCCTCGACGGCGGCTGCGCGCAGCGCCTTGGTATCGTCGACGGGCATCGCAGCCTCCTTGATCGGTGCCGAATCAGAACGCGTAGCGCGCCTGCGCAAACCAGGTGCGGCCCGGGGCGGGGTAGCCGGCGTCGAGTTCGACGTTCTTGTCCAGCGCGTTTTCGAGGCCGGCCTCCAGCGCGATCGAGGGCAGCGGCTTCCAGCCGGCCTTCAGGCCCAGCAGCGTGAACCCGGCAAGCGTCGCCGTGTTGTTCACCCAGCGCCGGCTGTTGTGCTCGAGCGTGGCCTGCAGCGAGACGCCTTCGGCCGGGCGGAAGACGGCATAGCCGAAGAACTTGCGGTCGGGCACGCCCGTCATCCGCGTGTCCGGGTTGGAGGCGTTCTTCTGGTCGAGCAGGGTGAGGTTGCCGCCCACCTCCAGCCACGGCAGCACGGGGCCGCGAGCGCCCAGCTCCAGCCCGCGCACCCGCGCCTTGCCGACGTTGCGCATCTGGCAGGGCGTGGCTGGGCCGCAGGACGTTCCGGCACCGATGAACACCGACTGGATCTTGTCGTCGGCGCGGCTCTGGAAGACGGCTGCCTCGACGGTGAGGTCCGGCAGCGCGGCCGAGGGTCGACCCTGGAAGCCGAACTCGGCATTGAGCGAGGTCTCCGGGCCGAGGGCCGGGTTCTCGACGTAGTTGCCCAGGCGCTGCGAGTAGCGGTCCTTCAGCGTCGGCAGCCGCGTCTTGCGCGCAAGCGTCAGGTAGACGCGGTTGACCGGGCTCAGGTCGTGGAAGAGCCCGGCCTGCAGGTTGGTGGCGGACGAGGGGGGCGGCAGCGCGTAGCTGCTGCTGAGGCCGAACACGCTGTCCGGACGCAGCCGATGGCGCGCCGCGCCGAGCGACAGCTGCCAGGTGGGGACAAGGGTGATCAGATCCTCGGCGCCGATCGAGCTGAGCATGTCCTCGTAGCGCGTGTTCACGAGGGCGTTGCCGTCGACTTCCCTGTGTTGGTCGAGCTTCTGTTGCAGCACGACGCGCAGCAGGTGATCGGTCAGGCGCCGCGACTCGAGTTCGATCGCGCCGCCGGTGCTGCGGTCGTGGTAGATGCTGCGGCCCGTCGCCACGCTGCCCTGCCCGCTCTTCTTGAGCGTGGAATAGGAGGCGTCGGTGAAGCTGTCGACCTCGTTGTTGAAGCGGTCGTGGTAGAGGCGCAGCTTCAGGGTCTCGACGGCGCCGACCGCGGTGCTGGAGACGAAGTAGAGGCTTTCCTTGTCCCAGTAGGGCCAGCGCCAGTAGCGCACGCCGCTCGTTCCCGTCGTCGGCGGCTGGCCCTTCTCGCCGTCCTGCTTGTAATAGGAGAGCACGTATTCGTCCTGGGCGTTGGGCGTCAGGCCGAGCTTGAACGAGAGCTTGCGGTCGCGCCGGTCGGCGTTGTTGCGCAATCCGCCGTCCTCGGTCGCGGTCGGCACGAAGTCCGAGGAGAGGCGAAAGCCGTCGGCCTCGCGGTAGGAAAAGCCCGCCTGCGCGTACCACAGCGCCTGCCGCATGCCGAGGTTGACGCCGGCCCGGCGGTCGCCGCCCGCGGCGGCGCCGACGAGCGAATCGCCCTCGAAGGCGCGCGTGGGCTTGCGCGAGACCAGGTTGATCGCCCCGCCCAGGGCGTTGGGGCCGTAGGCGATCGAGCTGAAGCCCTTGGCGACCTGGATCGCCGCGAGATCGTAGGTGCCGAAGCGGGCGAAGTCGACGTAGCCGTCGTAGGGTACGTAGACCGGCACGCCGTCGATGAACAAGGGCACCTGCCGCGCGTCGAAGCCGCGCACGTAGACCAGCGACTCGTTGCGCGAGTTGGTGGACAGCGTCACGCCCGGCAGGAGCGCGAGCGCCTCGCCCACCGTGCCGCGGTTGAACTGCTGCATGTCCTGTCGCGTCACCGTCGAGCCGGCCTGGTCGCTGGGCATCGCGCCGAGCTGCGCGCGCTTGCCGGTGACCGAGATCGTTCCGAGGGTGAACGATTCATCGGCGGCGCGCGCGGCCGGCAGCGCGGCGGCGCAGGCCAGGGCCAACGGGAAGAGGCGGGGGACGGCACGGATCATCGGGCAAGCTTCCGGTGGAAAGACGAAGACGAGGCCATTGCCCCGATAGCGTAATGTTCAATACGATATAACGAAAGAGAAGGTCGGTCGCTTGCATCAGGTCAAGACGGCGTCACACGCACGTCGATCGGCTATCTACCGAAATGGCGAAATAACATAGCGAAGGACGGCTGTCGGCGTCGGTTCGGGTGCGGCCGGACGCGCCGACATCCCGCGCTATCCTCCCGCGCTCCGAGGGTCGAACGATGGCGGCCGTCGGTGCCGCCATGCCCAAACCCCGACCGCACAAGCCTGCGCGCCGCCGCAAGGCGGGCCTCGAACTGCAGGCCGCGCTGTGGCTGGAGGTCGACGGCCAGTCGCTGGGCGGGCCGGACCGCATGGCGCTGCTGGGCGCCGTGGCGCGGCAGGGCTCGATCACGCAGGGCGCACAGGCGGTTGGCGTCAGCTACAAGACGGCCTGGGACGCCATCGACGGGATGAATGAGGCGGCCGGCACGCCGCTGGTCGAGCGTTCGACCGGGGGGCGCGGCGGCGGCGGCACGCGCCTCACCGAATACGGGCAGCGGCTGGTGGCGCGCTTCGAGGAGCTCGGCGCCGTTCACCGACGCTTCGTCGAACTGCTCTCCACCAACGGCCTGGATCTCGACCGGGCCTTTTCGCTGCTGCAAGTCGTGAACCTCAAAACCAGTGCGCGCAACCAGTGGGTCGGGACGGTGAATGCCGTGCGGGCCGGTGTCGTCAACGACGAAGTCGAACTGCTGCTGCCCGGTGGCGCCCGCGTCAACGTCATCGTCACGCGCGAGAGCAGCGACGCGCTGGCGCTGCGCGTCAAGCAGACGGTCATCGCCATGGTGAAGGCGCCTGCGGTGATGCTGGCCACCGACCTGGGCGAAGCTCGCGTGTCGACCCGCAACCGCTTCGACGGCGTGGTTCGCGCGGTGCGCCCCGGTGCGGTGAACGCCGAGGTGAGCGTGGAAGCCGCTGACGGCCTGCCCATCGTCGCCATCGTCACGCAGAGTTCGATCGACAGCCTGGGCCTGGCGCCGGGCCGCGCCGTCACGGCGCTCGTGTCCGCCTCCGACGTCATCCTGGCCTGCCTGACCTGAGCTTGCGCACGCGCAGGCCGGCTGCCGCCGCCGACGGTCGCTTCCGCGAGCGTTCGCACGACCATCGCCACGAGCGCGTCATGCAGACGGTCGGCAACGCCCCCGCTGCCGGCGAGGCCGGCGCGCCGCGCCGTCGCACGAGTGCCGCACGCCGGCCGCAGGCCGCCGTGCTCAGTTGACCGCGGTACGCCCGAGCGCCTGGCGCTGCAGCTCCACCAGCGACTGCACGCGCGAGGCGAGGGCGGCACGGTTGTCGGCCTGCAGCTTGCGAAAGGCATTGGCCAGATGAAAGCGCACGGTCGGGTGGCCCACTGCCAGGCGCCGCGCGATCTGCTTGTCCGGGCAGCCGCAGGCCACCAGCCAGGCAACCTCGGCCTCGCGCGGGCTCAGGTGCGCGCTGCGCTGCAGCAGCTCCTCGGCGCGCTCGCAAGCCTGCGGTGAGGGCGCCGCGCTGCGCTCCCAGTGCAGGCGCCCGAGCGCGGCGGCAATCGCCGGCTCGACCATGCGCAGCAGCTCGAGCTCGTTGGCCTCGAAGTTGCCGCGCTGGCGTCGGCGCCAGATGCGGAAATCGCCCACCGCCGTCTCGCGCTCGAAGAAGTAGACGTTGATGCCCCAGTGCATGCGCTCCGGGCGCAGGAAGTCGCTGAAGAACTCGGTCTTCTGCAGCTCGGGCTGGCGCAGGATCTGCGTGGCCACGGTCGGTCGGCGGCGCGCCATCATGGCGAAGGTGAGCGGGTCGACGAAGCGGTAGTGCAAGTCCCACTGGCGCAGGCTCTCGGCCGACATGTTGAGCGCGGTGAAGCGCTCGAAGCGCTCCTGCCCGGCGTCCCAGACCATGGACACGTACTGGTCGGCGGCCAGCAGCTCGAGCATCGGCAGCGCCAGCGCCTCGCGCAGCGCGTCGCCGTCGGCGGCCTCGGCCAGCAGGCGCATCACGTCGCCAAGCGCGCGCGACTGCGTCGTGTTCAGGTGCATGGGCAGGCTCCGGCAATCGTCATGGTGCCCGGTGGCGGATTCAGGCGCGGGCATCGTAGGCGCAGCGCCCGGCGACCGCATCGGGGCCGACCCGCCCGAGGCACCTAGCAATCCTGATAGGTGCCGCCGCTGCGCCCGGGTCCTACGCTTTTGCCCTCGAGAAAGCGGAGGCTCCATGGAACTGATCGACCGCACGGCTGGCGAGATCGCGGCTGCCCTGCAGCAGGGCAGGGCGAGTTGCGCCGAGCTCGCCGAACAATGGATCGCGCGCAGCCAGGCGCTGGCCTCGCTCAACGCCTGGGTCGCGTTCGACGCGCCGGCCTTGCGCGCCCAGGCCGCCGCAGCCGACGCCAGGCGCGGCCGCGGCGAGCATGCGCCGCTGCTGGGCGTGCCGATCGCGCTCAAGGACAACATCGAGGCCTTGGGCTTGGCCTGCGGCGCCGGAACCGGCGCGCTGCACGGGCGCCAGCCGCGCGCGGACGCCGAGCTGGTGCGCCGCCTGCGCGCGGCCGGCGCGCTCATCCCGGGCAAGGTCGGCCTGCACGAGCTGGCCTTCGGCGCGACGACGAACAACGCCGTCACCGGCGCCGTGCGCAACCCCTGGGACCCGACGCGCGTTCCCGGCGGCAGCAGCGGCGGCTCCGGGGCGGCGGTGGCGGCGCGGCTCGTTCCCGCGTCGATCGGGACCGACACCGGAGGCTCGGTGCGCGTGCCCTCGGCGCTGTGCGGCGTCGCCGGCCTGCGCCCCACCGTCGGACGGGTGAGCGGCGCGGGCGTGGTGCCGATCGCCGCCACGCGCGACACCGCCGGGCCGCTGGCGCGCAGCGTCGCCGACCTCGCGCTGCTCGATGGCGTGCTCAGCGGCGACGCCGCGGCGCTGCCCGCCGTCGCGCTGCGCGGGCTGCGGCTGGGCCTGCCGCGCTCCTACTTCTGGGACGACCTCGATGCCGCCGTCGCCGCCTGCTGCGAGGCCGCGCTGTCGACGCTGGCCGCGGCCGGCGTCGAGATCGTGCCGGTCGAGCTGCCAGGGCTCGCGCAGCTCGACGGCGAGGTCAGCTTCGTCGTCGCGCTCCACGAATTCGTGCGCGACATGGGCCGCTACCTCGAGCAGCAAGGCCAGGGCCTTGGCCTGGCCGAGCTCGTCGCGGGCATCCGCAGCCCCGACGTCGCGGCCATCGTCGGCCCGCTGCTGGGTGCCGGCGCGGTCCCCGAGGCCGCCTACCGGGATGCGCTGGCATCGCGCCAGCGCCTGCAGGCGCTCTACGCCGACGCGTTCGCCCGCAGCGGCGTCGCCGCCCTCGTCTTCCCGACCGTGCCCTGCATCGCCCCGCGCATCGGCGAGGACGAGAGCTTCCTCGTCAATGGCAGCGCCCATCCGACCTTCGGCACGCTGATCCGCAACACCGACCCGGGGAGCAACGCCGCGCTGCCCGGGCTGTCGCTGCCGATCGGGCTCAGCCAGGGCCTGCCCGTCGGCCTGTCGCTGGATGGCCCGAGCGGCAGCGACCGTCGCCTGCTGGCCCTGGGCGCGGCGATCGAAGCCGCGCTGCCGCCCATGCCCCAGGTCGACCTGGCGTCGATCGCGCCCGGCGCGGCCTGAACTCGCGCCTTGCACCCCCTTTCATCCGCCTTGCACCCTATCGAGGAGTCCTCCATGGATCGTCGCCAGTTCCTGCACTCTGCGGCTGCTGCTACGGCCGCTGGCGCGCTAGCCGCGCCCTCCCTCGTCCATGCCGCGGGCACCGTCAAGGTCGCGGTGATGCTTCCGCAGAGCGGTCCGGCCGGGCTCTTCGGCCCGTCGACCAAGGCCTGCGCCGAGCTTGCGGCGGAGACGATCAACGCGCGCGGCGGCCTGCTCGGGCAGAAGATCGAGCTGCTCTTCGGCGACGCGGGCCTGGCGCCCGCCGAGGCTTCGCAGACCGCGCTCAAGCTCTGGAAGGGCGCCGGTGCCGCGGCCTGCATCGGCATGCACGACAGCGCCGTGCGCGGCGCGCTGGTGGGCCTCTTCAAGGCCCAGATTCCCTATTTCTACACGCCGGTCTACGAAGGCGGCGAGTGCGCCAAGGGCATCTACGTCAACGGCGAGACGCCGCAGCAGCAGCTGCAGCCGGTGATCCCCTGGATTGCCGCCGAGCGCAAGCCGCGCAAGTGGTACCTGATCGGCAACGACTACATCTGGGGCCGCAACACCAACGCCGCCGCCAGGGGCTACATCGAAAGGACCGGCGCCCAGGTCGTCGGCGACGAGTACCTGCCGTTCACCGTCGACAACTTCGACGCGAGCCTCGCGCGCATCCGCGACAGCGGTGCCGACGCGGTGCTGGTGTCGCTGGTCGGCGGCGCCGCGGTTGGATTCAACAAGGCCTTCGCCAGCTTCGGCGTGGCCGACAAGGCATTGCGCCTGGGCACGCTGATCGAGGAGAACACGCTGGCCGGCATCGGCGCGGCCAACGCGAAGAACCTCTACGCCAGCGCCGGCTACTTCGCCAACCTCACGACCCCCGCGGCGCTGGCCTTCGCCGAGGCCTACGCCAGGCGCTTCGGCCCGCAGGCGCCGACACTCAGCGGCCTGGCGGAGTCGACCTACGAGGGCTTTCTGATGCTGGAGGCGATCGCCAAGAAGGCCGGCTCGCTGGCGGTGGCCAGGATGGATGCGGCCAGCGAAGGCGCGTCCTACCAGGGGCCGCGCGGCGCGGTGACGATGCGCGCGCGCCACGTCGAGCAGGACGTCTGCGTGGCCGACGTCGGCGAGAAGGGCTTTCGCATCGTCAAGACCTTCGCCCGCGTGGGCTCGGGGCAGACCTGCAAGGCCTGACGCGAATGGACGGCGGCACGCTGCTGCACGCGCTCAACCTGGTCTACGAGCTGGCCACGCTGGCGCTCACCACGCTCGGCCTGGCGGTGGTCTTCGGCCTGCTCGGGGTCATGAACATGGCCCATGGCGAGTTCGTGATGGTCGGCGCCTACGCCGTCGTCGCCGTGCAGCAATGGGGCTGGCCGACGCTGCTGGCCTTTCCGCTGGCGCTGGCCGTCTGCGCGGCGCTGGGCTGGGTGGTCGAGCGCTGGCTGATCCGGCCGCTCTACGCGCGCCCCTTCGACACGCTGCTGGCGACCTGGGCGCTGGCCATGCTCATGCGCAAGCTGGTCGAGGCGATCTGGGGCAAGGGCTTTCGCAACGTCGAGAACGCGCTCGTCACCGCGGTGCCCCTGGGCGCAACGGCCTACCCCGCCTACCGGCTCGGCCTGATCGCCTTCGCGCTGCTGCTGCTCGGCGGACTCTTCTTCTGGTACCGGCGCAGCAGCGCGGGTCTGCGCGTACGCGCGATGACGGCCAACCCGATGCTGGCGCAGGCGCTGGGCATCGACACGCAGCGCCTGGCCTCGCAGGCCTTCGTCATCGGCGTCATGCTGGCCGGTGCCGCCGGGGTGCTGCTGGCGCCGCTGATCCGCATCGAGCCGGGCATCGGCGTCGACTACCTGCTCGATGCCTTCTTCGTGCTCGTCGTCGGCGGCCTGGGCAGCTTCGGCGGCTTTGCCGGGGGCGTGGGCGTGATCGGCGGCTCGCAGGCGCTGGTCAGCAGCATCGCCGGGCAGACCAGCGGCTACGCGGTGGTGCTGGTGATCTCCATCCTCTTCCTGTGGCTGCGGCCCGATGGACTCTTCGCTCGCCGTTGAAGCCGCCAAGGCGCGGCCGCGCTGGCGTGGGCGTGCGCGTGCGCTGGGGCTGCGGCCCTGGGCTCCTCTCCTCCTGCTCGCAGCGGCGCTGCTTGCCGTGCCGCTGCTGGGCAGCGACTTCCCCGCCTACCAGCTCGGGCTGTTCCTGATCTACGGCATCGCCACGCAGGGCGTGGCCTTGTGCTGGGGGCGCCTGGGCTTCCTGCCGCTGGGCCACGCGCTGTTCTTCGGCCTTTCGGCCTACCTCACCGGCGGTGTCGCCAAGGCGGCGCTGCAGCACGCGGCCTGGTGGCTGGCGCTGCTGCCGGCCCTGCTGCTGCCGGCCCTGCTGGCCTGGGCGGTGGCGCGGCTGATCTTTGCCCGCAGCACGAAGAGCGGCCCCTACTTCTCGCTCATCACGCTGGCGATGACGATGCTGGGCTTCCTGGCCGCGCAGCAGTGGAGCGGCCTGACCGGCGGCTTCAACGGCATGGTCGACATCCCCGAGCCGCCTGGCCTCGAGCGCTACGCCACGCTGTACGCGCTGGTGGCCGTTTGTGCGCAGCTCAGTACGGCGGCCCTTGGCGCGCTGGCACGGCGACCGCTTGGGCTGCTGTGGCGGGCGATCGCTCAGAACGAGGCGCGCATGCAGCTCCTGGGCTATGCGAGCGACCGCATCAAGGCCGAGGCCTACGCGCTCTCGGCGCTGCTGGCGGCGCTGGCGGGCGCGCTCTTCGCGCTGCACCAGGGCATGGTCACGCCGCAGGCGCTGGGCTTCGTGCTGTCGACGGAGTTCGTCATCTGGGCCGCCGTCGGCGGCAAGGGCAGCGCGCTCGGGGCCCTGCTGGGCGCCGTGCTGATCGGCTACGCCTCGGCCGAACTGCGCGAGCGCTTGGCGATGTGGGAGGTCTTCGTCGGCCTCCTCTTCCTCGGCGTCGTGCGCTTCCTGCCGCAGGGTCTGGCGGGCCTGATGCTTGGGAGCGGACGTGCGCGCGCGGACGCAGGGCCTGCCTCGTCGGTATCGCGCCCGACCACGCCTGCGCCGCCGTTGCGCACCGCGCGCCCGCGGCCCGACCTCGCCTTCGAGGACGTGCATTGCGCGCAGTCTGGCGTGCGCATCCTCGACGGCTTGAGCCTGCGGCTGCAGGGGCCGGGCATCCGCGCCGTCATCGGCCCCAACGGCGCCGGCAAGACCTCGGCCTTCAACGCGCTCACCGGGGCGCTGCCCGTGGCCCGCGGCGGCATCCGCGTCGGCGGGCAGGACGCGACCGGCCGGGCCGCGTGGCGCGTGGCGCGCCTGG
This sequence comes from Pseudomonadota bacterium, assembly GCA_963205125.1. GTDB lineage: Bacteria > Pseudomonadota > Gammaproteobacteria > Burkholderiales > Burkholderiaceae_C > Rubrivivax. The sequence goes on from CAUJJO010000270.1 coordinate 16,509, forward strand.
GTGTCGGCCGCAAGCTGCAGGCGCCCTCGGTGTTCGCCGAGCTGAGCGTGCGCGAGAACCTGGCGGTGGCGCTCTGGGCCGGCCGCCTGCACGGGGCTGCCGCGCTGCGGCGCGCGCCGCAGGCCTGGAGCACGCCGCTGCGGGAGGACATGCTCGCCTGCTTTCCGGAGCTGGCGCAGGCGCTCGACACCGAGGCCGGGCGGCTGGCGCAAGGGCATCGGCAGGCGCTCGAGTTCGTGATGACGGTGCTTCCCGAGCCGAGCCTGCTGCTGCTGGACGAGCCCTGCGCCGGACTCTCGCCCGCCGAGACGCAGCGCATGATCGCGGTGATCCGGCGGGCTGTCGACCGTCTGCAGGCCGGCGCGCTGCTGATCGAGCATGACCTGGCCGCCGTTGCCGCGCTGCAGGGCGAGGTCTTCGTCCTCCATCAGGGCCGGCTGCTTGCGCAGGGTGCGCTGCAGGCGCTGCAGGCCGACCCGCGCGTTCGCGCCGTCTACGCCGGGGCGCGCAAATGAGCGCGGCCGCGTTGCGCTTCACCGATCTCCGCTGCGGCTACGGCGACACCGTGGTCGTGCGCGGCGTCGGCGGGCTGGCGCAGACGGGCCGGGTGCTCGGCGTCGTCGGGCGCAACGGCGTGGGCAAGTCGACGCTGCTGAAGGCGCTGGCGGGTTTCCTGCCGCTGCTCGGCGGGCAACTGCACTGGCAGGGGCAGGACCTCACGCGCGTTCCCGCTCACGCCCGCCTGCAGGCGGGCATCGCCTATGCGCCGCAGGAGAACGTCGTCTTCGGCGAACTGAGCGTGGCCGAGAACCTGTGGCTGCACCTGCCCGATCGCCGGGGCGCACGCTACGCCGCCGCGCTTGCCGCCTTCCCGCGCCTGGAGGAGCGCCTGCGCCAGCGCGCCGGCCTGCTCAGCGGCGGCGAGCGCAAGCTGCTGTCCTTCACCCGCACGCTCGGGCTGCAGGCGCCGCTGTCCATGCTCGACGAACCCACCGAAGGCGTACAGCCCGAGAACATCGACCGCATGGCCGCACTCGTCAACGCCGCCAAGGCCGCGGGCCGCGGCTTCGTCGTCGTCGAGCAGAACCTCGCCTTCATCGAGCAGAACCTCGCCTTCATCGAGCAGATCGCCGACGAGGTGCTGGTGCTGGACCACGGCGCCTGCGTGTTCGCGGGCGACTTCGCCGCGCTCGGCCGCCAGGCGCTGGAGCGGCACCTGCAGGTGTAGGTGCAGGGGCCGGCCCCGGCGCAGGCAGACCCCGAGGCCGCCAGGCAAAAGGCAAGACCTGACCCTAAAGCCTGCAAGACCCGGGAGGCTTGCGTGCTGTCTATATTTCGAATATCGTAGTAACATGGAATCAGCAGATCGCCTCCGATGACCTCCGACGCTGCCATGCTCTCGCGCGCAGCCGGCATGCTGGCTGCCATGGGCACCGAGCCGCGGCTGCGCATCATGCGGCTGCTGCTGGCGGCGCACCCCGAGGGCTGCGTGGTGGGCGAGATCGGCGCCGAGCTCGGCATCGCCGGCTCCACGCTCTCGCACCACCTCGAGAAGCTGCGCGCCAAGGGCCTCGTCGACGTGCAGCGCGAGGGCACCTTCCTGCGCTGCCGTGCCGACACCGCAGCGCTGACGCAACTGCTCGGCTTCCTCTACGCCGAATGCTGCACGCGCCATCGCGTCGTCGATCCGGCGCAGCTCGCGTGCTGCCGCCCCGGCGCGCTTGCGCCGTCGCGGCGACCTTCAACCCCCGCCCGGAGATCCCGATGAACCCGATGAACCCGAACCCCGAATCGATCAAGGACGTCGTGCGCGAGAAGTACGGAGCGGCCGCCGAGCGCGTGCGGCAGGGCGGGGGCAGCAGTTGCTGCGGTGCTGCGGCGGCGCTGCCCGCGCGCGTCGACCCGATCACCACCGACCTCTACGACGCAGCGCAGACCGGGGACGTCCCCGAGTTGGCGTTCGCGGCCTCGCTGGGATGCGGCAATCCGACGGCGCTCGCCGAACTCTCGTCCGGCGAGACGGTGCTGGACCTGGGCTCGGGCGGAGGGATCGACGTGCTGCTCTCCGCGCGCCGCGTCGGGCCGACCGGCACCGCCTACGGCCTGGACATGACCGACGAGATGCTCGCGCTGGCGATGGAGAACAAGCGCAGGAGCGGGCTGGCCAACGTGCACTTCCTCAAGGGTGACATCGAGCACATCCCGCTTCCGGCGAACTCGGTCGACGTGATCATCTCCAACTGTGTCATCAACCTCGCCGCCGACAAGGACCGCGTGCTGCGCGAGGCGTTCCGCGTGCTGCGCCCGGGCGGGCGCTTCGCGGTCTCGGACGTCGTCGTCCGCGGCGAGGTGCCGGCCGCGCTGCGCCGCAACGTCGAACTGTGGATCGGCTGTGTGGCCGGGGCGCTGGAGGAGCGTGACTACCTCGCTCGCCTGGCTGCCGCCGGCTTCGAGCAGGCGTCGATCGAGATCACGCGCGTCTACGACGCCGAGGCGGCGAAGGCCTTTCTCGCCGAGCAGGGCGAGGAGCTCGAACGCCTGGCGCAACTCGTCGCGGGCAGGTTCGCAAGCGGCTTCATCCGCGCGGTCAAGCCGCTGTCGGCACGGACTGCGCCAGCGGACGCCGCCCCGGCCGGCGCGCAGAGCGGCTCGCGGCGCTCGTGCTGCGCTTGATCGACCCACGCCACGCGTGTTCGGCCGGCAGCCGCCATCGGGCCTGATGGATTGCGCCGGTCTCGCTGCCGGCCCTGACGCCCACCCCCTGGAGGAATCTCATGTATTCACGATTGCTGGTGCCGCTGGACGGCAGCCCGACCGCGCTGCTTGCGCTGGAGCATGCGGCCGCACTCGCGCGCATGAGCGGCGGCGCCGTGGTGCTGCTGCACGTGATCGAGCCGATGCGGCACAGCAGCGGCTTCGAGCGGCCCAAGGTCTACATCGAGGACGTCCGCCCGCGCTTCCTCGCCGCCGGCCAGGCGCTGCTCGACGAGGCTGCCGAGCGCCTGCGCGCCGACGGGATCGAGGTGGAGACAGTGCTGCTGGAAAGCAGCGTCGAGCGTGTCTCCGAGCAGATCGCGAAGCAGGCCGAGGCCAGCCGCTGCGATCTCGTGATCCTGGGCACGCATGGGCGTCGCGGCGTCGGCCGCCTGCTGCTGGGCAGCGATGCCGAGGCGGTTGCGCGCATCGCGCCGGTGCCGGTGATGCTGGTGCGACAGATGCGCGGCGAGGCTGCCGGGCAGTGAGCCACCGCTCAGCGCTTGCCGTGGAACTCCGCGACGAAGCGCTGCCGAAACGCCTGGTGGCAGCCCAGGCAGCCTTGCTGTACGCGCGCAAAGGCGGCGATGACCTCGGCGCCGTCGCCGCGCGCCGCGGCATGGGCGAGGCTTGTGGCGGCGTCGTGCACCTTCGTGTCGAAGCCGCGGAAGCTGCCGGCCTCGGCGCCCAGCCAGCCGAGGATGCGCAGCTTTTCCGGCGGCGGCGGCTCGGCGTGCCGGCCGATCTTCGGCGCGAGCTCGCCCACGCGGGGCCAGTCCTCCACCGCGATGGCGCCGGTCACGGCCTGCAGG
>CAUJJO010000271.1 GCA_963205125.1 Pseudomonadota bacterium
ACCTTGGTCAGCACGGCCACGTTCAGGCCGGCGTTGGCGAGTTGCAGCGAGGCCCGCATGCCGGAGCCGCCGGCCCCGACGATGACGACGTCGAACTTGCGCGTGGGAAGTTTAGCCATAGCGGTTTTCTCAGAGCCTCCAGAGCACTTGCAGCGCCCAGCCGGTGCAGCCGACGAGCCAGGCCAGGGTGCCGACCTGCAGCGTGAGGCGCAGCCACACGGGCTTGATGTAGTCCATCCAGATGTCGCGCACGCCGACCCAGACGTGCCAGGCCAGCGCCACGATGACGATGAAGGTCAGCACCTTCATCCACTGCGGCGCGAAGATGCCGGCCCACTTGTCGTAGCCCATGGGCCCGGGCATCAGCACCTGCACCAGCAGCACGATGGTGAAGATGGCCATCAGCGCGGCGGTGGCGCGCTGGCTCATCCAGTCGCGCAGGCCGTAGTGGGCGCCGACCACCAGGCGCTTGGATCCGGTTCGTTCGCTCATCGTCGAGTCCTTCCTGCGGTCAGTAGACGCCGAACAGCCTGGCGCCCAGCAGCACGGTGAGCACCAGGCTGAAGACGAGCGTGAAGGCGGCCGAGTGGCGCCCCTGCGCCTTGCTGGTGGCGTGCGTCACGTCCATGCGCAGGTGGCGCAGGCCGGCGGTGAAGTGGTGCAGGTAGGCCCAGATGAGCCCGAGCACGACGAGCTTGACGAGCGGGCCCGGGACGAAGCCGATCCCGGTGTCGAAGGCCGCGGTGAAGCGCTCGTACGAGACTTCGGAACTCAGGCTGGTGTCGAAGAGCCAGATCACCAGGGGCAGCAGCAGGAACATCACGCCGCCGCTGATGCGGTGCAGGATGGACACGACCGCCGCCAGCGGCATGCGGTAGCCGACGATCTGCGTGATGTGGATGTTCGTGAAGGACGGGCGAGGGGTCTGGGCCATGCTGGTCTTCGCGGATAGGGCGGGCGGGGAAAGCACCTGCGGACACGGTCCGTGCAACTCGACAAGGGTGCACGCAGGCGGCCAAACCGTGAAATTCTATTGCACGGTGCATTGCACGACCCCCGGCTTACGCGGAACTGGACGCGCTTCGGCAAGGGGCTTTGATCATCGTCATCAGGTGAGCTCGTTGCGGTAATGGAACTGCTCGGTGCGGTAGAGGCCGCGCCGCAGCTCCACCGGCCGCTTGCCGTAGGTGTAGGACAGGCGCTCGACCAGCAGCAGCGGCGCGTGCTCGGGCACGGCAAGCAGCCGCGCCTCCCGCGCGCCCGCGGCGACGGCGCGGATGCGCTCCTCCGCGCGCACCATGCGCACGTCGAACTCGGCTTCGAAGAGGCCGTACATCGGCCCGCGCCAGCTCGCCAGCTTCTCCGCGCTCAGGCCCTTGAAGAGCGTTCCGGGCAGCCAGATCTCGTCGAGCACGACCGGCTGCTCGGGCTCGCCGGCCGTCAGCAGCAGGCGGCCGACCTGCACCACCGCGTCGCCGCTGCGCAGCCCGAGCGCGCGCGCGACCTCGGCCCCCGCGCGCGCGCGACGGCACTCGAGCAGGCGCCGGCGCAGCCGGCCGGTGGCGCGCTCGTCGTCGGGCGTCAGGCGCAGGAAGCGGTACTGCGTGCGCTCCTCGGCGTGCGTGGCGACGAAGGTGCCCTTGCCCTGGCGGCGCACGAGGTGGTTTTCCTGCGCCAGTTCGTCGATCGCCTTGCGCACCGTGCCCTGGCTGACCTTGAGCCGCGCGGCGAGTTCGAGCTCGCTGGCGATGGCCTCGCCGGGCTTCCACTCGCCGGCCTGCAGGCGCGACAGCAGCAGCGCCTTGATCTGCCGGTACAGCGGGCTGAAGGTGGGCGCAGGCGGCGCGGCGGCGCCGCGTTCGCCGGGTTCGCCGGGTTCGGCTCGGGGGTCCATCGCGCGATTGTCGCGCACTGCTGTCTTACATAAGACACAAGAGTCGCGTCAGCCTGCGCGGTCTAGAATCCGGGTCAACCCCAACCCCGCCCCGCAGCCTCTTTTCAGGAGCCCCCCATGAGCAAGAAGCCCGTTCGCGTTGCCGTCACCGGTGCCGCTGGCCAGATCGGTTACGCCCTGCTGTTTCGCATCGCCTCGGGCGCCATGCTCGGTGCCGACCAGCCGGTGATCCTGCAACTCCTCGAGATCCCCGACGAGAAGGCGCAGAAGGCGCTCAAGGGCGTGATGATGGAACTCGAGGACTGCGCCTTCCCGCTGCTGGCGGGCATGGAGGCGCACGGCTCGCCCGACACCGGCTTCAAGGACACCGACTACGCGCTGCTCGTGGGCGCGCGCCCGCGCGGCCCGGGCATGGAGCGTGCCGACCTGCTGGCCGCCAACGCGCAGATCTTCACCGCGCAGGGCCGTGCGCTGGACCGGGCCGCCAGCCGCAACGTCAAGGTGCTGGTGGTCGGCAACCCGGCCAACACCAACGCCTACATCGCGATGAAGAGTGCGCCGAGCCTGCCGCGCGAGAACTTCACCGCCATGCTGCGCCTGGACCACAACCGCGCGCTCTCGCAGCTCGCCGCCAAGACCGGCAAGCCGGTGGCCAGCATCAGGAAGCTCGCCGTCTGGGGCAACCACAGCCCGACGATGTACGCGGACTACCGCTTCGCCACCCTCGAGGGCGCGAGCGTGAAGGACATGATCAACGACCAGGCCTGGAACAAGGACGTGTTCCTGCCGACGGTCGGCAAGCGCGGCGCGGCCATCATCGAGGCGCGCGGCCTGTCCTCGGCAGCCTCGGCGGCCAACGCGGCGATCGACCACATGCACGACTGGGCGCTGGGCACCGGCGGCGAATGGGTGACCATGGGCGTGCCGAGCAACGGCGACTACGGCATCCCCAAGGACGTGATGTTCGGCTTCCCCGTCACCTGCGAGGGCGGCCGCTACCAGGTCGTGCAGGGCCTGCCGATCGACGAGTTCTCCAAGGGCTGCATCGACAAGACGCTGGCCGAGCTGCTCGCCGAGCAGGACGGCGTCAAGCACCTGCTCTGAGCCCCGGGGCCCCCCGCGCACGCAACGCGGAGGCGTTCATGCCGAACACCTCGCCCCTGCACCCGCGGCAGGCCCTCTTCGACCCCGACGAGCGCGCCATCCCGGCGCTGCCGGTGTGCGACCACTACAGCGGCGTCGAGGCGCGCATGCGCAAGAGCCTGCAGCTGCAGGCGGCGATGGGGCCGGTCTTCGACGTCACGCTGGACAACGAGGACGGCGCGCCGCTGGGCGGCGAAGTCGAGCACGCGCATCTCGTGGCCGAACTGCTGGCCAGCGCCGACAACCGCTTCGGCCGCGTCGGCGTGCGCGTGCTGCCGCTGGAACATGCACGCTTTGCCGACGTGCTCGCCGCGATGCTGGCCGCGCCGCGGGCGCCGGCCTACCTGATGCTGCCCAAGCTGCGCGGAAGCCGCGAGCTGCAGCAGGCGGTCGACTTGATCGACGCAGCCGGCGGCGCGGCCATCCCCCTGCACGCGCTGGTCGAGACGCACGGCGCGCTGCGCGAGGTGCAGGCGCTGGCCGCGCATCCGCGCATCGAGTCGCTGTCCTTCGGCCTGATGGACTTCGTCTCGGCGCATCGCGGCGCGATCCCGCAGTCGGCGATGAGCGCCACCGGCCAGTTCGAGCACCCGCTCGTGCTGCGCGCGAAACTCGAGATCGCCGCCGCCTGCCACGCCGAAGGCAAGGTGCCCTCGCACTGCGTGGTGACCGAGCTCGAGGACACGCGCGCGCTGCAGCAGGCCGCCGAGCAGGCTGCGCGGCAGCTGGCCTATACGCGCATGTGGAGCATCCACCCGGCGCAGATCCGCCCCATCGTCGAGGCCTTCGCGCCGAGCAGCGCCGAGATCGACCTGGCCATCGAGATCCTGCGTGCCGCCCAGGCCGCGGCCTGGGCCCCGATCCGCCACCGCGGCACGCTGCACGACCGCGCCAGCTACCGCTGGTTCTGGCTGCTGCTGGAGCGCGCCCACCGCACCTCCACCGTCGACGGCCCGCAGCTGCCGGCCGAAGTCCGCTCGGACTGGTTCGCGACGCCGCCTGCGCGCTGAACGGGCGCGGATACGTTCGGCAACCTCGCCGTGGTGCCGCGGCGTCGGCATTGCGGTCACAATCGGCGCCCGGATCCACTGCCCGCCTGGAGTTCTTCCGATGACTGCTGCCTCCACGCTGCGCTGCTTCGCCCTGCTGACCATCGCCTACGGCACCGCCGCGGCGCTCGCGCAGACGGCGAGCCCGGCCACGAGCGCCAAGAAGCGCAGCCTGCATCCGACGGCGGCTGGCGCGCCTGCCCTGTCCGCCGCGGCGCTGCTGCCGCCGGCCTCGGTCGAGCAACTCGCCGCCGCGGCGCGCGCCTTCTTCGGCCATTACGCCTGCGAGTTCGACCAGTCGGTGACGGTGGCCACCAACAAGCTGCACGAGGGCTACGTGGACGTCAGCTTCGGCAAGGCGCTGTGGACCATGAAGCCGGTGCTCTCGGACACCGGCGCGCTGCGCCTGGAGGACGTGAAGGGCCGCATGCTGCTGCTGCAGATCGCCAACAAGTCGATGCTGATGGACGCCGTCGCCGGCCGCCGCACCGTCGACAACTGCGTGCACGAGAAGCAGCGCAACGTCGCGCAGCCCAGCCTCAGCCAGTCGCTGGGCATCGACCCGGCGCTGGCCGCGGCCGCCGCCGCGGCAGCCACGACCACGGCGCTGCGCAGCCCGACCCCCGCGACGCCGGCCACCTCGACGCTGACCGCCGCGCTGGACCTCGAAGCCCCCGGCCCCTGATCCGGCCCTGATCCGGCCCGGAGCCGGCCTTGATCCGGCCCCTGTTGGCGCCAGGGCCGTCGTCCCGGACCGCCCTCCACAAGCCCGCAGGCGCGCCGGGCACGCCCGGGTCCGTGCAAGGTCCGCGACCCGCCACGACACGCCGCAAGCCGTCGACCATGCGTTGCGCCTGCGCGCGCGGGCAGGCGTCGGCTACGGGTTGTCCCGGGGGTTCGGCGATGAAGTATGTACAATTCATGCATACCGAATCGTTCCGATCGAATCCCGGAGCCTGCCCATGGAAGCCACCGTCGCCGAGCGCGGCCAGATCACGCTGCCCAAGGCGGTGCGCGACGCGCTCGGGCTGACCAAGGGCACCAAGCTCAAGGTCGAGCTCGACGGTGGGCGCATCGTGCTGCGCAAGGATGTCGGCGACGCGCTCGCGCGGCTGCGCGGCCGCTTCAAGCTCGCCGAGGGCTACCACTCGACCGACGACGCCCTGCGTGCCGTCCGCGGCCGCGCCCCCGGGGATCCCTACCCGCCTCCCGCAGAGGAGGCTTCTTGATCGCCGTGGATTCCTCGGTCCTGCTGGACATCCTGATCGACGACCCGGCCTTCGCCGACGCCTCGGGATCCAGCCTCGAGCAAGCCATCTCGGTCGGCGATGTCGTCGTCTGCGAGGCCGTGGTGGCCGAGGTGCAGGCCATGCTCGACACGCGCGAGACGGCGATGGATGCCCTTGCCGAGTTCGGCATCCGCTACGTGCCCATCAGCGAGAACGCCGCCGTGCGCGCCGGCCACATGCAGCGGCGCTTCCGTGACCGCGGCGGCCGGCGCCAGCGCGTCGTGGCCGACTTCCTCATCGGCGCCCACGCCCTGCTGCAGTGCCAGGGCCTGATCACCCGCGACGCGGACTTCTTCCGCGACTACTTCAAGGGCCTCAAGGTCATCGTGCCGAAAGCCTGAACCCGCACACTTCGCTTCCTCCCCCGAACCCGCCTTCCGCACCTCAACTTCGCGACCCCAAGGAGCCGCCATGCTTGCCGCCTACCGTCAACACGCCGCCGAACGCGCCGCGCTCGGCATCCCGCCGCTGCCGCTGTCTGCCCAGCAGGTGGCCGAACTGATCGAGCTGATCAAGAACCCGCCCGTCGGCGAAGAGGCCTTCCTGCTCGAGCTGCTGACGCAGCGCGTGCCGCCGGGCGTGGACGACGCCGCCAAGGTCAAGGCGAGCTTCCTCGCTGCCGTCGCGCACGGCGAGCTGAAGGTCGGCCTGATCTCTCGCGCGCGCGCCACCGAGCTGCTGGGCACCATGGTCGGCGGCTACAACGTGCACCCGCTGATCGAGCTGCTCGACGACGCCGAGGTCGCCCAGCAGGCGGCCGACGCGCTCGAGCACACGCTGCTGATGTTCGACTACTTCAACGACGTCGCCGCCAAGGCCCGCGCCGGCAACGCCAAGGCCAGGGAAGTCGTGCAGAGCTGGGCCGACGCCAAGTGGTTCACCTCGCGCCCCGAGGTGCCGCAGGCCATCACCGTCACCGTCTTCAAGGTTCCCGGCGAGACCAACACCGACGACCTCAGCCCCGCGCCCGACGCCTGGAGCCGCCCGGACATCCCGCTGCACTACCTGGCGATGCTCAAGAACAGCCGCCCGGACGCCGCCTTCAAGCCCGAGGAGGAGAGCAAGCGCGGGCCGATGCAGTTCATCGAGGACCTGAAGAAGAAGGGCCACCTCGTGGCCTACGTCGGCGACGTCGTCGGCACCGGCTCGAGCCGCAAGAGCGCGACCAACAGCGTCATCTGGGCCACCGGGCAGGACATCCCCTTCGTGCCCAACAAGCGCTTCGGCGGCGTGACGCTCGGCGGCAAGATCGCGCCGATCTTCTTCAACACGCAGGAGGACTCGGGTTCGCTGCCGATCGAGGTCGACGTGAGCAAGCTCGAGATGGGCGACGTCGTCGAGATCCGCCCCTACGACGGCAAGGTTCTGAAGGACGGCAAGACGGTCGCCGAGTTCGCGCTCAAGAGCCCCGTGCTGCTCGACGAGGTGCGTGCAGGCGGGCGCATCAACCTCATCATCGGCCGCGGGCTGACCAGCCGCGCGCGCGAATTCCTCGGCCTGCCGGCGAGCACGGCGTTCCGCCTGCCCGTCGCCCCCCAGGACAGCGGCAAGGGCTACACGCTGGCGCAGAAGATGGTCGGCCGCGCCTGCGGCCTGCCCGAAGGCCAGGGCATCCGCCCGGGCACCTACTGCGAGCCCAGGATGACCACCGTCGGCAGCCAGGACACCACCGGCCCGATGACGCGTGACGAACTCAAGGACCTCGCCTGCCTGGGCTTCTCGGCCGACCTCGTGATGCAGAGCTTCTGCCACACCGCGGCCTACCCGAAGCCCGTGGACGTGAAGACGCACCGCGAGCTGCCGGCCTTCATCAGCAGCCGCGGCGGCGTCAGC
>CAUJJO010000272.1 GCA_963205125.1 Pseudomonadota bacterium
CCCGACGCACTCCCTACCCGGTTCCGGGGCGCACGCCGGTAGCGCCACCGCGGCATCAGTCTCTCCCGTAGGAGCGCCGGCAGGCGCGATTTGGGCGCCGCGCGTGGTCATGCCAAGGCCGCATCGCGGCTGCCGCCGCTCCTACGGGGCCGTTTGCGGGGCGGTTTGCGGAGCAGATTGCGGGGCCGCTTGCGGAGCGGTTTACAGGCGGTTTGCGGGGTCGTGCGGGGTCGTGCGGGGGCCCTGCGCCGGGCCGTTCACGAGTCCGTTTGCGGAGCCGTCTCGGGGTCCGTGCGCGGGTCCGTTCACGGGGCTCTCCCACACCCCGTGGGAGAGGGCAGGAGCAAGGGTGCCGCGCCGCTTGCGCCCTACACCGCCCCCACTCGCCGCAGCGTCTGCAGCACCGGCTGGCGCAGCACCTCGCGCAGGCTCCACCAGCCCGCGGCCAGCGCCAGCACGGCGCCGGTGAGCGCACCGGCCAGCGGCACCCAGGGCTCGGGGTTCCAGGCGAACTCGAAGGCGTAGCGCGCCAGCGCCCAGCCGATGGCCACCGCGGCCAACGTCGCCAGCAGCCCGGCCAGTGCCCCCACGCCCAGCAGCTCCGCGCGCTGCACCTGGGCCAGCAGCCGGCTGCTGGCGCCCATCGCGCGCATCAGCGCGAACTCGCGCGAGCGCGCCTCGCGCGTGGCGCTCACCGCCGCGAAGAGCACGACGAGCCCGGCCACGAGCGTGAAGCCGAACAGGAACTCGACGGCGCGGATGACCTGCTCCAGCACGCGCTGCACCTGGGCGACGGAGGCCGAGACGTCGACCAGCGTGATGTTGGGGAAGCGTCGCGTGAGTGCGTTGTCGAAGCCCGGCTGCGGCGGCACGCGAAAGGCGCTGATGCTCGTCGAGGGCAGCTCGGGCATGGCCGCGCGCGGGAACATGACGAAGAAGTTGACGTGCATCGACGCCCAGTCGACGCGGCGCAGGCTGGTGATGCGCGCCTGCCGCACCTGGCCGGCGATGTCGAAGGCCAGCGTGTCGCCGAGTTTCAGCGACAGTGTCTTCGCCAGGCCCTCCTCGACCGAGAGGCCGTCCGCCTCCTCGGGCGTCCAGCGCCCGGCGGCGACCAGGTTGTGCGGCGGCAGCTGGGCGGCGTGGCTGAGGTTGAACTCGCGCTCGACCAGGTGCTGCGCGCGCTCGTCGGCGAAGCTCCCCGGCCCGACCGCACGGCCGTTGATCGCCACCAGCCGGCCGCGGATCATCGGGTACCAGTCATAGCGCGCGACGCCGGCCTCGCCGAGCATCCGCTTGAAGTCCTCCCCCTGGTCGGGCTGCAGGTTGAAGACGAAGCGGTTGGGCGCGTCGGGCGGCGTCGCCTGGCGCCAGGCGCCGATGAGGTCGGTGCGCAGCAGCACCAGCAGCACGAGGGCGAGCAGGCCGACCGCCAGCGCGCTCACCTGCACCACGGCGAAGGCCGGCCGCGCGGCGAGCTGGCGCGTGGCCAGCACCAGCCAGCGCGGCGCCGCCGCCCCCAGCAGCCACCAGCGCGGCGACGCGGCGTCGGGAACGAGGCGCGCAAGCAGCCTCACCGCGCCGAAGGCCAGCAGCGCGAACACCGCCACCGCGAGCGCGAAGCCGCCGACGGCGATGGCGCCCAGTTTCGGGTCCGCCGACACCGCCAGCAGCAGCGCGGCAAAGCCCGCCGCGCCTGCGGCCAGCACCAGCAGCGAGCCCGCCTTCGGGCGGCCGACGTCGCGGCGGATCACGCGCAGCGCCGGCACGCGCGCAAGCTGCAGCACCGGCGGCACGCCGAAGGCCAGCAGGAGCGTGAGACCCACGCCCAGGCCGAACAGCGCGGGCCGCAGCCCGGGCGGCGGCAGCTCGGCCTCGACCAGGCCGGCGAGCAGCCACACGAACACGTAGTGCACGAGCAGGCCCAGCAGCGCCCCCGCGGCGCTGGCCAGCAGGCCGACGAAGCCGAACTCGAGCGAGTAGCTGGCGGCGATGCGCCGCTGCGGCAGGCCGAGCACGCGCAGCACCGCGCAGTCGTCGAGATGGCGCTCGGCGAAGTCGCGCGCGGCAATCGCCACCGCCACCGCGGCCAGCAGCGCGGCCAGCAGCGCGACGAGGTTGAGGAATTTCTGCGCCCGCTCGAGCGTCTGGCGCATCTCGGGGCGGCCGCCTTCGAGCGTCTCGATGCGCATGCCGCGCAGCTTGGCGGCGGCGATGTGCGCCTCGGCCCATCGCACGAAGGCTGCCACCGGCGCCTCGCTTGCGCCCGGTGCGGCGACCGCGAAGCGCCAGCCGACGCGGCTGGCCGGCTGGATCAGCCCGGTGGCCTGCAGGTCGGCGTCGGCGAGCATCACACGCGGCGCGAAGGCCATGAAGCCGGCGCCGCGGTCGGGCTCGACGGCGATGAGGCGCGCGATCCGCAGTCGCGCGTCGCCCAGCAGCAGCGCGTCGCCGACCTGCAGTTGCAGGGCATCGAGCAGCGCCGCATCGACCCACACGCTGCCCGGCGCCGGGCCTTGCGCGACCGACTCGACCACGCCCCCCGGCGCGCGCTGCACCTGCAGCCGGCCACGCAGCGGGTAGTCGGCGCTCACCGCCTTCACCGCCACCAACTTGCTCGCGCCGCCGCGCGCGTCCTCGGCACGCGCCATGCTCGGGAAGACGGCGTTCGTCGCCACGCGCAGGCCGAGTTCGCGCGCCTTGGAGGCGAACTCGGGCGGCGGCGGCTGGTCGCTGCCGACGACGGCGTCACCCCCCAGCAGTTGCCGCGCATCGCGCGCGAGGCCGCTGTCCAGGCGATCGGCAAAGAAGCCGACCGCGGTGAGCGCTGCCACGGCAAGCATCACCGCCACCGCGAGCAGGCGCAGCTCGCCCGCACGCAGGTCGCGCAGGGTCTGGCGCCAGGCCAGGCGAAGGGCGCCCGGCGGACGCGATGCGGGAGCGGCCGGGTGCGAATCGTCGGCAGGGGTCGAGGCGGAAGCGGGCATGTCGAGGGCGGCGCGTGCCGCGGGCTTCGGGGGCGGCCGACACGGTAGCGCATCCGCCGCGCGCGGCGCGAACACAGCGTGCAAGGCCCTTGAAGCCGCGCCCGCCGCGGCGGTGCTTCAATGCGTGCATGGACAAGCTTGCTGCGCGCCTGCCTTCGCTCTTCCTCTCGCACGGCTCGCCGATGACGGCGCTCGACCCGGCTGCGGCGGGCGACTTCCTGCGCCGGCTCGGCCCCGCGATCGACGCCGCCTTCGGCCGCCCGCGCGCCATCCTCGCCGTCTCCGCGCACACGCTCACGCGCATGCCGGTGCTGCTGGCCGCGGCGCGACACGCGACGGTGCACGACTTCCACGGCTTCCCCGAGGCGCTCTACCGCCTGCGTTACGACGCGCCCGGCGCTCCCGAACTCGCCGCGCGCGTGCAGGCGCTGCTGGCCGACGCCGGCATCGCCTGCGAGCGCGTCGACGAAGGCGGTCTGGACCACGGCATCTGGACGCCGCTGCGCTTTGCCTATCCCGAGGCCGACGTGCCGGTGCTGCCGCTGGGCTTGGTGCCCAACTGGTCGCCCGCGCGGCTGCAGGCGCTCGGTCGTGCGCTTGCACCCTTGAGCGGCGAGGGCGTTCTCGTCGTCGGCAGCGGCAGCCTGACGCACAACCTGCGACTCGTCTTCGAGGGCGGCGAGCGCCCGCCGCTCAACGCGCCGGAGATCGCCCAGAGCGCCGCCTTTCGCGCCTGGGTTGCCGAGCGCGCCGCCGCCGCCGACTGGACGGCGCTGCAGGA
>CAUJJO010000273.1 GCA_963205125.1 Pseudomonadota bacterium
GAGCTTCGCGCCCGAGGATCTGCGCTGGACGCCCGAGCGCCGCTGGCGCAGCGCGGCCACCGGCGCTGACTACCCCGTGGACTGGCGCCTCCTCACCCCGGCCGGCGCGCTGCGCGTGCGCGCCCTGCTCGACGCGCAGGAACTCGACGCGCGGCGCAGCACGGGGACGATCTACTGGGAGGGCTTGTCCGAACTGCTGGACGAAGGCGGCCGGCGCCTGGGCCTGGGCTACCTGGAGATGACCGGCTACGCGGGCCGGATGCGGCTGTAGCGGCGGGCCCCGACTTCCCGCGCGCCGACTCAGGCGAGGCCTCCCGGCTTGGGAGGCAAAAGGCAAGACCTGACCCCGCGGAATTCAGGAGCCGGCGGCCTGGTTGTCGCCGACGGACGGGCCGCGCCAGCCCTGGGGAAGGCGGCGGCGGTCGACGGGGGCGGCACGAACGCAGTTGCCGCCGGCCTGGCGCGCGGCGCCCAGCGCCGCGTCGGCATCCTCGATCACCGCCTGCAGCGACAGGTGCGCCGGGCGCATCAGCACGACGCCCACGCTCACCGTGGCGCGCAGGCGCTGGTCGCGGCTGGCGATCTCGAGCTGCTCGACGCGCTCGCGGATGCGCTCGGCCACGTCAAGCGCGCCCAGCGCGTCGGCGTGTGCCACGAAGACGGCGATCTGCGCCGGGCCGAAGCGGGCCAGCGCGTCGGCGCCGCGCAGCGTCACCTGGATGCTCGCCGCCACTTCGCGCAGCACCAGCTCGCCGGCGGCGCGCTCCTGCTCATCGACCAGGCGGCGGAAACGGTCGACGTCGACCAGCAGCAGCGCCGCGCCGATGCCGTAGCGGCGCGAGCGGGCGAATTCGCGCTCGGCCAGCGCGAGGAAGGGCTCGCGACCGGAGATGCCGGTGACCGGATCCAGCGTCCCGGCGGCCAGCGCCACGCTGCGCGCGCATTCCAGCTCGCGCGAGGCCTTCAGCAGCACCAGGGCCGGCAGCGCGCTGGCCACCGCCGCGGCCGCCAGCAGCGCCAGCACCGCCGTCGGGGCCAGCACAGGGACGCCCGGCACCTGCAGCAAGGCCCAGCCGAGCGCAGCACCCAGCAGCGTCGACGCGAGCACGAGGGAGAGCGCCAGTCGCGGCGTCAGCGGCCACAGGCGGGCCAGCCAAGGCTGCTGCGGCGCAGCACGGGGCGCGGCGCACGGCACGGGGGTCGGCTCGAGGGGGCGCGACATAGGCAGCAGGCAGGCAGCAGGCAGCGGTGGGTGCGAGGGGCCGGGCGGGAGCGGGCGTTGGCGGCGCACGGCGCGCTCGGCCGCGCAATGCGGTATTCGACCACATTCACCGCCCTCTTGAGTAGCGCCACGAATGCGGGATGGCAAGCCCCCGGGGCTTGTGCGTATTCGAGCCGAAAACGTCCCCCGGGCAGGGGATGCGGGCCTCAGCCCCCGGTGAGAACCCGGGTGCCCACCGCGGCTGCCTACACTCGGCGCATGAATGCCCCTGCCTCGACGACCGCTGCCGGCGGCGCGCCCGATCGCCGCGCCGACAGGCGCCCCGTGCGCGCCCTCGGCGGCCTGCTGCCCTTCGTGCACCCCTACCGCGGGCGCATCGCCATCGCCGGCCTCTTCCTCGTGCTGGCCGCGCTCACCACGCTGGCCTTCCCGGTGGCGCTGAAGGCGCTGATCGACCACGGCCTGGTGTCGGGCGACCCCGGCGAGCGCGTGATGGCGCTGCGCGGCTACTTCCTGGCACTCTTTGCCGTCGGCGCGGCGCTGGGCCTCTTCTCGGCCGCGCGCTTCTACGCCGTCACCTGGCTCGGCGAGCGCATCACCGCGGACCTGCGCAACGCCGTCTACCGCCACGTGCTGCGGCAAAGCCCCGAGTTCTTCGAGACCACGCGCACCGGCGAGGTGCTCTCGCGCCTGACCACCGACACCACGCTCGTGCAGACTGTCGTCGGCAGCAGCCTGAGCATGGGCTTGCGCAACACGGTGATGGGCGTCGGCGCGCTGATCGCCCTCATCGTCACCAACCCCTACGTGATGACGCAGGTGCTGGGCATCCTCGTGCTCGTCGTGCTGCCCAGCCTCTACTTCGGCCGCCGCGTGCGGCGCCTGAGCCGCGCCAGCCAGGACCGCGTCGCCGACAGCAGCGCGATCGCCGCCGAAGTGCTGGCGGCGATCCCCGTCGTTCAGGGCTTCGTGCAGGAAGGGCGCGAGGCGGCGCGCTTCGACGCCGCCACCGAGTCGGCCTTCGAGACCGCACGGCGGCGCACCACCGTGCGCGCGGTGCTCGTGGCCTTCATCATCAGCGCGACCTTCGGTGCCCTGCTCTGGGGCCTCTACCAGGGCACGCAGGCGGTGATCCGCGGCGACATCAGCGCCGGGCACCTGGGGCAGACGGTGGTCTTCGTGATCATCCTCGTCAGCTCGGTGGCCGTGCTCTCCGAGGTCTACGGCGACCTGCTGCGCGCGGCCGGCGCCACCGAGCGGCTGATGGAGCTGCTGGCCGCGCAAAGCCCGGTCGCCGACCCGCCCAAGCCGCGCGCGCTGCCGCCCACGCGCGGGGGCTCGGCGGTACACCTGCGCGGCGTGCGCTTTCACTACCCCTCGCGCCCGCAGACCGCGGCGCTGGCCGACTTCGAGCTCGAGGTGCG